>DAOLFC010000133.1:0-9580 GCA_035326505.1 Arachnia sp. | reverse complement strand
CGACGTTCACCGTGGCACGGTCTGGGTGAAGACCCGCGGCACTTGAGGGCTATGCTCTGTCGCTACTGGTTGTCGGAGTAGTCGTAGGCGTCACGCACGGCCGTGAAGTTCGTCTCGTTGAGGTGGTGGCACCAGGGCTGTTGCGTGCCGGGGAAGCGGATGCGGTGCGCTCCCGACCAGGAGGCGACTTCGACATGGCACTGGGGCATCGCCCAGAGCACTTCGACGGCAGGCATGAGGTCGTTGTCGGAGGAAAACAGGATTGCCGTGTCCATGTAGCCGGACATGCCCAGGCGGATCATGTCCACCGCGATGGCGACGTCGATGCCCTTCTCCGTCGCTCGCGACGCCGGGTAGTCAAAGGGGTACTGAAGGTTGCGCCGGACCACCGTCACTTGATCGGAGCGTTCCCACATGTCCGTCTGTCGGTCGTTCGCGCGAGCGGCACCGGGCTGGCGCTCAGGGTTGGGTCTCCCGCGGTAGACACGAACCTCCATCAACTCGCTCTCGCGTCTCCGCCTTGCGGTGAGGAGTTCACCGACCTTGAGCGGGAAGACGTGCCCATCCGACGGGTCGGCACCGAACGGGAGGAACTGGCGGCGTGCCCAGCCGTGGACATTCTGGTAGTCCATGAAGACCACCACCCGGTCCACGGTGTCGCTCATCCGTCCCTCCGTTGGGTAAGAAAAAAACCCCGCCAATCCCGGAGGACGGCGGGGCGGAATAAGGCCAGCGTACCCCATCCCCGCTGGGCTTCCGGGGTGGTCTGGTGTGCGAACACCCCGGCACCGTCCCTGTAGCTCCTCGGAGCCGATCACACGGCTGGAGATCACCGACGACGAGCAGCTGCGCCCGCGCCTTGCTGAGCCGTTCGCCACCATCGTCGGCGAGGCCGCCAAGGGTACCGGGGCCAAGAACACCAAACGGGAACACTCGCCATCTTCCGATGTCGCGTGTTCCCGTAGGACACATATGGTGGACCTTCGTAGGTGCTTCTCAAACCCCCGGAAGCCACTCAAGACTCTGATCTCCCACGTTATCAAGGGGTCACGGCGCGGTCGAGCCACCTCACGACCCTCCCAGATCACCGATCAGCGCGGCCCCGTCCGCAGAAATTCGGCTCAGACTCAAACCCGTTTGAGTGCCTCGAATCGAGCCGACCTGCTCGCTGCGTACACCGACGGGGTGCCCGTCCGGCAACTGGCCGTCCGCTTCAAGGTGCATCGTGGCACCGTCAGTGAGATCGCGAGGCGCGCCGGGCTCGAACCCCGTTCGCCAACGCTGCCGCAGCCGGTTCGTGAGGAGGCAGCCCGCCTGTATGCCGACGGCCTCACCTTGGTCGAGGTCGGCGCGAAGCTCGGGATCAGCCACAACGCCGTGCGCTCCGCCGTCGTCGCGTGTGGTGGAACCCTCCGTCCCGCAGGCCGTCGCCCAGCGGTCGTCTGACTTCGACGCCCCGCTCGCCGCGAGCACGGCTGAGCCGTCTACGTGATGGCGCACGCGCACCTTCCCCGTGACGGAAGGAACCACCATGGACAGCATCTCGGCCCAGGTCCAGGACGACCGGAGTGCCAGAATCGCGCTGGCGCTCTTCGCTGAGCCCGACGACCCCACAACCGGGAGGCTCGTCGGACGAGTCGGCGCAGTCGAGACCGTGCGTCTGCTGGCCAGCGACGGTGCCGTGCCTGGGATGGGCAAGGAAGCCGCTGCGCTGTGGCGCAAGCGCTTCCAACCCGAGCGACAGCCGAACGCGCTGCGAGACGTTCTTCGGACGACGGAGACTCTCGGTCTGGCGACGCTGGTACCCGGCGACCGAGGCTTCCCGGCGTCTCTCCATGATCTTGGTGAGCGTATTCCCTTCGTATTGTGGGCCAAAGGGGCCGTGTCGCTCCTCGCCGCTGCACCGACTGACCGGTTCTCGATCACTGGCTCTCGGGCTGCGACCAGTTACGGCGTCCACGTCGCTGGCGAGATCGCGTCAGACCTCGCTTCGCAGGAGAAGGTGCTTGTCTCTTGCGGCGCATACGGCATCGACGCGGCTGTTCACCGGGCCGCGCTTGCCGCCGGTGGGCACACCGTCGCAGTGATGGCGGGTGGCCTGGACCGTCCCTACCCTGTCGGGCATCGCGAGTTGTTGGAACGAATCGGTGACCTCGGGTTGCTCGTCAGTGAGCAACCGCCAGGTGCGGTGCCGACGCGCGGAAGGTTCATCGCGCGGGCGCGTCTGGCTGCGGCGGTTTCGGGTTCGACGACGATCGTTGAAGCGGCGGGGCGCTCCGGCGCGCTGTTGGTAGCGCAGCGAGCACAAGAGCTTGGCCGAGTCGTTGGCGCTGTTCCTGGCCCAGTGACCAGCGCAGCGAGCACTGGAACTCATCGGCTCTTGCGGGAAGGTCTGGCCAGCCTGGTCACGGATTCCTCTGACCTGCTGACGTTGCTCGACCAGCGTGCCGTGTCGTCTTCTACGCGCAGCATCGACCGCCAGGCTGTTGCTTCCGGGATGGCACACCAGTCGCCTTCACGCACCATGATGCCGCGCGATCTGTAGTCACCGCGAGCCTGCCATCGTGGGCTCCTGCATGTGGTTCGCACGGGAGCCGTGCGCGTCCGCCGACTCGCGTATACGCGCTCGGGCGAGGAGGACGACGCTGACCGGCCCGATCCACACCATCTTGAGTGCGCTCCAGATGCAGACCAGGACGATGAGGTGCAGCCAGCCCGGCCCGCCGCTCGCTGCGGCTTCGGCGCTGAGATTGGCGACGAGCAGGTACGGGATCGCCAGCAGCATGGCTGGGACTCCCCACTTGAGTCCCCGGCGGGTGCGGATCGCGTCAAGCAGGACGTTGCTGGGCATGTAGCGCCGCATGAAGCTACGGATGCTAGTGCTGGCGGCCCACAGTAGGCGGATCATGGCTTCGTTCCTCTCCATCGCATGGTGCATCGAGTGAGGCTGTGCGTTGAAGAGTGGCTACGAGAGCCTGCCGCGAGCGGCGCGTTACAGAGGAGGTTCGGCCTCAACTCCACGATACGCCCGATCCCACGCACGCGGAAGAGGAGTCTCGACAGGTTCAGCGCGCTAGCGCAGTGCGGGCTCGCCTGCGGGAGAACAGTCGTTTCGTCAGTGGTCATCAGTAGCCTTGAGACATGAAAGACCTCGTCCTCACCGCCAGCGATGACCATGTGGCTCGCCTTGCCCACGAGGGCGACCCAGTGCGGGCGGTCGTGGAGTTGGTCTGGAATGCGGTGGACGCAGAAGCCTCCAGTGTCGCGGTCGTCCTAGAACGAGGCTTGACCGAAGCGATCGACCAAGTTCGTGTCGAAGACGATGGGCACGGCGTGAGTTCGGATGAGGTGGACGCGACCTTCGGGCGTATCGGCGGGTCTTGGAAGTCGCGAAGCGAGAAGTCGAAGAACGGCAAACGGTATCTGCACGGCAAGCTCGGCGAGGGTCGCCTACGCGTGTTTGCGCTTGGCTCCCGAGTGAGTTGGGTCAGCGTCAGCGACAACACGGCTGGCCGCCGTGAGCAGATCACGATCACTGGAAGTCGCAGCAGTCGAGATCACTTCCGCTGGGAAGTCGCTCCGTCAGACGCAGTCTCTACCGGTACGACGGTTGTCGCGCACAACGACGAACAGCGATCACTCGGAGCACTTGAGTCAGATGACGTGCTTCCGACTCTGCGTTCGCACTTCGCTCCGTTGCTGCTCAACGATGCATCACTCACCATCTCCTACGATGGGTCGCGCTTGGACCCCTCGCAGGAAGTCGTTGAAGATACGACCACGTCGATCACCTTTGGCAGCGAGTCTGCCCAGCAAGCAACCGTCCGGATCATCGAGTGGCGCACCGGGAAACATCGTGCCGTTTCGTTCGGTCCCGACGACGACCACTTCCCATTCGAGACTTCCGGCACAGTCTTCGAGAGTCAGTACGCATTCTCCGCGTATGTAACCTGGGCGCAACTCGGCGTCGAGGAGCTATCTCTCTTGAGCCTCGGCGACATGGCACCTGAAGTAATCGGCGAACTATGGCAGGCCACCGGAGTCGCTATCCGCGACCACTTCAATGCGCGGCGACGGGAGCAGCGCCGCGAACAGGTCGAGCATTGGAAAGAGACCGGCATCTACCCATACAAGACGGACCCAGCCAACGAGACTGAACGCGCGGAACGCGCTGTGTTTGACGTTGTGTCAGGGACGTTGGTGCCACACATCTCGAAAACGAAGAAGCAAGCACAACTCACGTTGGAACTGCTTCGTGATGCAATACGCCACGACCCCGGCAAGTTGACCACAATCCTTCACGAGATCGTAGCTCTCAACGAGGCTGACCGAGAGACGCTCACCAACCTACTGAGCGAAACCTCGCTATCTGCAATCATCCGGTCGGCGAACGTGGTCGCCAGCCGACATAAGTTCCTTGTCGCGCTGGAACACCTGCTCTTCGACCCCGACGACTCTGGGAAGGTCGGCGAGCGTGACCACCTGCACAAGGTCTTGGAACATGAGCTCTGGGTTTTCGGCGAGGCATACCACCTGATGAGCACAGAGCGGAGCCTCACCGAATTACTCCGCAACCACCTCAAGCTTGAGGGACTACCGTCCAAGGATGTCGAGACCGTTCGTCGCTGGGACGGCAAGACCGGACGAACCGATCTCCACCTTGCCGCCAAGAACAAAGAGCACGACCGGATTAGACACCTTGTGGTTGAGCTGAAAGCTCCTGACATCAAGGCATCCCGGAAGGAGCTGGACCAGGTCGAGGACTATGCCAACGCAATCCTCTCAACCGCCGCATTCACCGGAGATCGGACGACGTGGCACATCATCTTGGTTGTTACGGACTACGACGATCTCGTGCGACGTCGCATAACTGGGGAGGACATTGACGTAGGCTTGTTCTTCGATCCGCAGAAGGAACAAGGGCGGCCGCTCGTCCGCGCGTACGTTCGGCGTTGGCGCGATGTCATCGACGAGAACAAGCGGCGGCTGGAGTTCATGACGACCGCCCTTGAGCACGATCCTTCCATCACTGAAGGTCTACAGCATGTACGAGATGCGTATAGGGACCTCTTGCCCGCCGACTTGCAGGAGCGGGAACAGCAAGACGACTCTGAACTACAGACCGCGGAGATCATCTCGAACTGATCCCCCGCGCTGCGGAGCCCGAGCTTGTGCATGCACGCTCTCGGTCAGAGACATGCGGTCCAGTGCGGCTCGTGCGCGCGCGGCATCTATCTTCTGGGCCTCCGGCGCGGGCGGTGCGCCGAGGGGTTTGCTTTCGGTGACTCGGTAGCGGTCTCGGTAGGCGGCGACCACCCGCGCGGCCTTCCGCCAGTCCGCTGCCCGCCGTTCGTCGCGAGGTTGCGTACCGAGTGCTTTCGTCCAGGGTGCCTGCTCGGTCAGCGCGCCGTCGAGGACAGCGTCGGCGCGGGCTTCGATGAGTGCTTCTCGTTCGTCGAGGGCGGCACGCATCTCGCGGTCGCGCACGCCGTCCGCGTGTGGGATGAGCCCGGCGATGAGCCTGGGTGCTTGGCGGGCTCGTCCTGATCCGGCGGGTCGCGCGGTGGCGCGGGCGACCCGGTAGTGGATGACGGCGGCGATGTCGTCAGCGTCTCCGAACCCGCGGGCCGCGATGAGGCGTGGGAGCAGGGTTTCGATGTTGTGGTGGTTGGCTTCGGCGCGGCGGAGTTCCGCGGTAAGTGGTCCGAAGGCTTCCGACTCGACCGCCGCTTCGGCTTGCTCGGACGTAAGGCCGGATGCACGGACCAGGGATGCCCAGCGGTCGTGTTGTGCGGCGGCGGCGATGGTCTCGTACTCGGCGGCGAGCTGCGCGATCGAGCCCCACCGTTCCTGCTCGGCCTTGATCGTCTCGTGGGCCGATAGTTCGGCGCCGACGTGCTGCAGCACTCCCGTCAAGACGCTGCGACTGGACGCGTTCGGGTCATCGCCGGGGTGCGGCTGCTGGTGATCGTCGGCACGGTCGAGGATCACGTAGGCATGGTTCGCCGCTCGGCCTCGGGTCATGGAGACGTAGAAGTTCTCCCTCGTCGCGGTCGGCTCGACCAGGACATGGGCGGTGTCGGTCGTGACGCCTTGGGCCCGGTGAGCAGTGACCGCATATCCGAGATCGACATGCTCAGCGACGTAAGCGGCGGGCAGCACGATCGCACCGCCGTAGGTGCGGCCTGATCGGCGGATCGTGACGCTGCCGTCGCCTCGAACGTCCGTGATAGTCCAGATGTCACCGTTGCGCACCCAGTCATTGCCGTTGTTTGCAGTGATCTTCCGGTCGTTGCGGCGAGTGATGATCGTGTCCCCGATCCCGGCCTGGGTTCCGTCGCGCAGCTCGACCTCCCTGTCCTGGGTGAGGGTCCCGTCGAGGAGGAGGTCAGCTCGGGCGCGCTCGTTGAGAGCAGTCACTTGCTCGCGGGTCTCGGCGATTAGGACGGTGATGCATCCGGCGTCTCGGTCAGCCCGCCACGCCGTATAGGCGGCGTCAGTCATGGTCTCTGCGTCGCCGTCTTGGATGCGGCCGTGGACGAGGTAGGTGTCGATCACCGCGGTGTGGCCATGACGGAGATCGAGGGAGGCGAGCTTCTCCCACGGCTGGCGGAAGCGGTGGACGTCTATGAGTTCGACGGTGTCGGTGCGGTCGTGGGCGAGCATCGAGAACGCGCCCCCAGCATCGACCGATTGAAGCTGCGCGTAGTCACCGACCAGCAGCACCTTCGCACCGGCTTGCTGAGCAAGGCTGGTGATCCGGTCCAGCGACAGAGTGCCGGCCAGGGAGGCTTCGTCGACGATGACCAACTGGCCGGCGGCGAAGTTGAGGCCCTTGGTGAGGTGGTTCTGCCACCACATCGCGGTGTTCTCGGTCTCAATCCCGAGATCGTCGGCGAGCACCTGCGCGGCCACCGCCGACGGGGCGAGCCCGACCACGGAGCCTGTGCCATGCTCGGCCACCCAGGCTCGGCGAAGAGCGTTCATCGCGGTGGTCTTGCCCGCCCCAGCGGGGCCCACGAGCAGATCGAGCGCCCGCCCTGAAACTGCGATCCGTGTCAGCGCCTCTGCTTGATCCTCACCCAACACCAGGCCGTCGGCATCGGGCTTGTGGGCGATCTTCTCGACGGTCGCGAGCGAGACGGTTGGGCCGGTGAGGTCGCGGGAGCGTTCGAGGAGCCGGTCTTCCGCAAGGAGTTGCACCTCAGAGGTGAAGATCGCCGAGTTGACCGGACGGAACACCGACGTGCCGTCGTCGCGGCGGAACACCAGGGGCGAGAGGGAGAGCTCGGGTGGGGTGAGTCGGAGGGATGCGAGCTGGGCGGCGTCGGTGACCATCGCGATCACCGCTTCGCGATCGTTCATGGTGACGAAGCGCCAGCCCATCGTCTGCCGGGATGCTTCGGCCATGAGGTTCCATTTGCGCCAGGTCGAACGCTTCTCACCCACTGTTTCGACGACGGAGCGGCCGATGCCGCGGATCACGTCGAGCGGAATGTCGTCGGCCCGCAGCAGCAAGGGCCGGTCGTTGTCGGTCGCATCCATCGCCCACCTGGTCGCGTCACGTCCGAGGATCGCGGCGGCTCGAGTTCGCCACTCCTCAGTCAGATCGGCCAAGGATCGGACCTGCTTGTCGGGCCGAGTTGAGAGCGTGGCCTGAGCGCGGAGCTTCAAGATCGTCACGTTTGAGGGTTGGCGGCCGTGAGCGGCGACGTACTCGTCGATCAGCCGGTTCTTCTCAGCGTCGATGTGGCGGGCGCGGCTGGAGAACTCCGTCACCAGCGACTCGGGAACAGCGGTGATCGCCCAGGCAGGGTTCCGATCTCGTCCCATCTCCCTGGCCTCCCATTCCACGCCGAAGATGCGGGTCATGTGGTCAGCGAACACAGCCTCGTGCAACTCCGACAGAGCGACGACAGCGGCGTGCATCGGACGGCCATCCAGCGACCGCCACTTCCCGTCGAGCTTCGTCTTGGTCTTGTTGCTGATGACGACGTGCGTGTGGAGGTGAGGATCGCCCGAACGTGAGTCGAAGTGATCGAACGTCGTCGCGATCAGCCCCTCGACATCGACCTGCGCAACGGCTCCATCGCCCGCGGTTGCGCCGGTACGGGTGGCCGCAACCTCTCGCTCCATGAACGCAACCACCTCCGCAACCGCCCGATGATGCGCAGCCCCAATCATCGCCTGCACCCCCGCGTCAGCGACCGCCCACAACACGCTTGCGGACTTCGGGATCGAGAACGTGAAGTCGAACCCCGCCACCGCCCGACGCCCAGCCCGCGCGCTCTCCTCAGCCACGATCAGCGCGACAGCCTCACCCTTCGCGCCCGGCGTCAGCGCCGCATCAAGCTTCGCGATCCGGGCCTCGATCCGCTGCTCTGTCGTCCTGAAGGCAGGGAACGCGAGCCCGAGTTGCTCGCCGGTAATCGGATCGCAGCCAGAGCCCATAAGGAGTTGGAGTTGATCTTCAGAGACGCAGTCACCGACGACCAGCTCGCCCTTGCCGAGCGAGGCCACGCCTTTGCCGAGCCAACGGCCCGGCGGGGTGCCTTCCTCGATGAAGTAGCGAGTCAGCGGCGTCGAGAGAGGCCGGTCACCGTCAGCGGCCGCGACGGTCTTCAGCAGGTACTTGTAGCCATCGCCCGCGCTCATCACGCGCATCGAAACCGTCATCGCTGCCTCCCGTCCTGGCCATCAGGTGAGCACCCAAGGACCGCTCCGGACGCCCCCGCCCAGGGGGATCAACCTCGACCTGCAAGACGCGTGTCCTCTCGGTAGGCCAGTCCGAGAAATGAGCGGGCTGGGTGGCCGGCGATGGCGGGGCGGGCCAGTCGAGTGACGGCGCGGTCAGGGCAGATGACAGCGGCGGAGCGTGGCGTGGTCGTGCACCTGACAGGTGACCAGCCCGGCGTCAGGACGCAGAGAACTGACTCCGGGATCGCCCGTCACTCGGAGACCTCATGCACGATCAGGAAGACCAGCCGCCGCGCCTCAAGATCGGGTCGCTGTTCAGCGGCTACGGCGGCCTCGACCTCGCCGCCGAACACGTCTTCAACGCCGAAACCGTGTGGTTCTCCGAACTCAACCAGCCCGTCGCCGCCGTCTTGTCCCGCCACTGGCCGGGCGTCCTGAACCTCGGCGACATCACCACCATCGACTGGCACGACGTGGAGCCCGTGGACATCCTCATCGGCGGGTTCCCCTGCCAAGACGTATCGACCGTCGGCAAACGTGCAGGCCTCGCACCCGGCACCCGATCCGGCCTCTGGGCGCACATGGCAGAAGCCATCGACGCACTCCAACCCGAATGGGTCGTCATCGAGAACGTTCGAGGGCTGCTGTCCTCACCAGCGACACGGCCACTCACAGAAAGAGATCGAGATGACCCACGCAACACCGGCGACGCAACCCCCGACGATGCAACCCTTCGCAAGCTGGAACCCGACCCGTGGAATCTGGGAGACCACGCAGCTCGACCTCTACGGGCGCTCGGCGCCGTTCTCGGCGATCTGGCCGACCTGCGGCTGGATGCACGATGGATCGGCCTACCGGCTTCCCTTGTCGGCGCTCCTCACCA
>DAOLFC010000132.1:0-9616 GCA_035326505.1 Arachnia sp. | reverse complement strand
CTGACGCACCAGGACGCCGCTCGCTACGGCCACCACTTCCGCAACACGCCCTAGCCGAGCTCCCGCGTCAACTGACTCCGATCACCTTCCCGACGAGGTCGTCCTTCGTCGCGAAGATGGCGCAGTTCTCGTCGGCGCCCTCCAGCCGGCAGCCGTACACGGAGTCTCCGGAGCGACTGCGATGGTCGCCCAGCATCAGGTAGCCGTCGTCGGGCACGAGGACCGGACCGAAGCACCGCGACGAGCGGGGGCTCGTCGAACAGTCGAGGGTGCCGGCGTCGAAGGGATAGTCCTCGTAGATGTACGGCTCGTCGAGAGGCTCGCCGTCGACGGTGACCCGGCCGTCGGCGTCGCAGCAGGCCACGGTGTCCCCGCCCTCGCCGACCACGCGCTTGACCAGCGCGTGTTCCAGGCCCGGGCCGTAGCCGAGCAGCCCGAGTCCCCACTTGGCGAGGTTCCTCGGCCCGTCGATGGTGGGCTTGGGCCCCCTCAGCCAGGACTCGTTGGCGTTGAACACCCAGACCCCCCCACGTTCGGCGGCGCCGCTGTTGCGGTTGACGGCGATCATCTGGCCCACGCTCAGCGTCTGTTCCATCGATCCCGACGGCACCCGGTAGACCTTCACCACCAGGCCTTGCACCAGGGCGATCACCAGCACCGCCATGACGAAGTGCGCCCAGACGGGCAGTCCTCGGCGACGGGGCGGGGTTTGCTCTTCAGCCATGGGGGACAGCGTAATCGCTTGTCCAGCAAAGGCCGCGGAGCAGCCGATCGGCCTGGGCCGGGTAAGGTTGCGTGTGCCGTAGTGACGCTCAGTGTGCGAAAGGAGGGGCATGGGAGTCTTCGACAAGGCCGAAAAGAAGCTCGAGTCCGCCGTGGGCAAGGTCTTCGCGCGCGCTTTCAAGGGCGACGTGCAGCCCGTCGAGATCGCGGCCGGCATCCAGCGCGAGCTCGATGCGGAGGCCAAGCTGCTCAGCAAGGGCAAGCGCCTGGTTCCCAACCAGTTCGCGATCGGGTTGTCGTCGCACGACTACGACCGGCTCTACCCCTACGCCAAGACGCTGACGGCGGAGATCCTGCCGGGCATCCGGGAGCACGCCGCGGAGCGGCAGTACGTCTTCAACGGCCCCATATCCATCACCTATTACTGCGATCAGACGCTGCCGACGGGGCAGTTCACGGTCGCCAGCGAGGCCACCGATCCCGACGCCCCCAGCCGGCTGCCGGCCGCGGCGGCGCGTCGCATGGTGCTGGAGGTCAACGGGGTGCGCCATCCGCTCACCCCGCCCGGCCTGCTGGTGGGCCGTGGGAGCGACGCCGACCTGCGGCTGAACGATCCCGGCATCTCCCGCCGCCACGCGATGATCTCGGTGGCGGGCAGCGGCGTGATCACCATCGAGGACCTCGGCTCCACCAACGGGGTCCACGTCAACGGCGTGCGCGTCTCGAAGACCACCCTGGGAGAGGGCTCCCGCATCGAGCTGGGCAACACGCGCCTGCTGGTCCACACGCCGTCGGAGCCGTGATCCGATGTCAGACCTCATCGCGCTGGCCATCAAGATCGTCTTCCTGGCCGTCTTGTGGCTGTTCATCCTCTTCGTCGCCAACGTCGTGCGCACCGACATGTTCGGCAAGCGGGTCCCGGCCTCGTCGCTGGCCGCGGTGCCGGCGGATCGCGGGCGCAAGGCGTCGTCGAAGAAGGCCCTGATCCCCACCCGGTTCGCCATCACCAGCGGCGCGCAACAAGGCGTCTCGGTGCCCGTGAGCACGGTGATCAATCTGGGGCGCGCCGCCGACAGCACCCTGCTGCTCGACGACGACTACGCCTCCGCCCGCCACGCCCAGCTCGTCCAGCACGACGAGACCACCTGGCTGGTGCATGACCTCAATTCCACCAACGGCACCTACGTCAACAGCAAGCCGGTGACCGAGCCCGCACCGATCACCGTCGGCGACGTGGTGCGCATCGGCAAGACCCTCATGCGGTTGGAGGCCTAGTCAGTGGCCTACTCGCTCCGAACCGCCGCGCACTCGGAGGTGGGTCGCGTCCGGAAGAACAACCAGGACTCCGGCTACGTCTCCCCCACCATGCTCCTGGTGTGCGACGGCATGGGCGGGGCGGCGGCCGGCGATCTGGCGTCCGCCGTCGCGGCGACGGAGGCCGCCAGATCGGATCGCCGGATCGACGACGCCGAGGAGATGCTGAGCGCCATGTCGGGCATCATCGCCCGGGCCAACAGCAGGCTGGGCGATCTCGTCGCCGACGACGTGGCGCTCGACGGCATGGGCACCACGTTCTGCGGCGGCATGTTCAACGGCGCCCAGCTCAGCATCGCCCACGTCGGCGACTCGCGCGGCTATCTGCTGCGCGACGGCGAGCTCACCCAGCTCACCCACGACCACTCCTGGGTGCAGCAGCTCATCGACGAGGGCCGCATCACCCCGGAGCAGGCCGCGACGCATCCGCACCGGTCGCTGATCCTGAAGGTGCTCAACGGCCAGCTCGACGGCGACCCTGACCTCCAGATCATCGATCTCCTGCCGGGCGACCGCATCCTGTTCTGCTCCGACGGGCTCTCCGGTCTGATCGACGACGACGCCATCCAGACCCTGCTCTCGCTGTCGGAGCCGTCCGACGCGGCCGAGTTGCTGGCCCGGGCGGCCTACGCGGCGGGCGGATATGACAACATCACCGTGGTGGTGGGCGAGGTGGTCGAGCAGGACGACGAGCTGGACGCCGCCCCGCCGGTGCTGGTGGGCTCCGCCACCGAGATCTCCATTCCCCGGCCCGGCGGCCAGCCGGGCAGCGAGACCAAGGACCCGCCCTACCCCGTTCACACGCAGCCGGGGTCGGGGGAGTTGAGCCCCGACGAGGTGGCCCGCTACGCGCCCCGTGAGGCGAAGCGCTCCTGGCCGGGGATCACGGCCTCCATCCTGGTGATCGCGCTCCTGCTGGGCGGCGCCACCTGGGGGGCGGTGGCCTATGCGCGCAGCCGCTACTTCATCGCACCGCACGACGGCAACGTCGCCATCTACAACGGGCTGCCCGGCACCCTGCTCGGTCACGAGCTGCAAAGCCTGGTGGAACGCACCGACGTCGTCATCACCGACCTGCCCACCTACTTCCAGCGCACCGTCAACAACACCATCGGCGTCTCCAGCCTCGACGCGGCCCGCACCACCGTGGACAGCCTCCGGCTGCGCGCCGAGCAGTGCGTCGCCACGCGCGAGGAGCGACGCAAACCCCAGGCCTCGCCGAGCCCGAGTCCGACGCCCACCGGGCCCACCCTCCCCTATGCGACGGGCGGCCCCTCTCCGACAGGCGCCCCCTCCCCGACGGTCATCACCCCCACCGCGGACGCCCCCGTGCCGTACCCCACCAACCTGGCGCCGCTGCTCCCCACCGGGACGGCCGAGACCGATCCGGAGGCCTGCTGATGTCGGTCAGTCTGCAGCCCGAGTTCTCCGGCGACGTCATCGTCTACCGGCGCCGCCGCAACGTCGAGCTCGCCCTCATCCTGCTGGCGCAGACGCTGGGCTTCGCCGGCTGGGTGATCACCAGCCTGAACCTGCACGACACCTTCCCGCCGACGATCGCCCCCGTGGCCGCGTTGTGGTTCGGCACCGGGCTGGTGGCCCACCTCGTCGTGCGCTTCGTGCTGCCCTATGCCGATCCGCTGATCCTGCCCATCGTGTTCCTGCTCAACGGCCTGGGGCTGGCGATGATCGCCCGCCTCGACCAGGCCACGGACCCCGTGGAGAACGCCGCCGGCACCCAGCTGATCTGGACGCTGCTCGGCGTGGCGCTGTTCATCGCGGTGGCCATCTTCCTGCACGACCATCGCCGCCTCCAGCGCTACCCCTATCTCCTGTTCGCGGGCAGCCTCGTCCTCCTGCTGCTGCCGCTGCTGCCCGGCATCGGGCACCGCGCGGGCGGCGCGCAGATCTGGATCCGGGTGGCGGGCTTCTCCTTCCAGCCCGCGGAGATCGCCAAGATCACGCTGGCGATCGCCTTCGCCGCCTACTTCTACGAGAAGCGCGAGGTGCTGGCCCTGGCCGGGCGCAAGGTGATGGGCCTGACGCTGCCGCGCGGCCGCGACCTCGGCCCCATCCTGATCATGTGGGTCATCGCGCTGGTGATCATCGTCTACCAGAACGACCTGGGCACCGCGCTGCTGTTCTTCGGCCTGTTCACCGTGATGATCTACATCGCGACGGAGCGGCCGTCCTGGCCCATCATCGGCGGCGCGATGTTCCTCGTCGCCGGCGTCGGGGCCTTCTTCTTCACCAGCCACGTCCCGCGCCGCGTCAGCTCGTGGCTCGACCCGTTCAGCGACTACGACGGCAACTACCAGATCATCCAGGCCCAGTTCGGCTTCGCCTGGGGCGACCTGTTCGGCCGGGGTTGGGGCGCCGGGCGCCCTCAGTTGACGCCGCTGCCGAAGAGCGACTTCATCGCGGCCAGCCTCGGCGAGGAGCTGGGCACCATCGGCTTCATGGCGATCATCCTGCTCTACGCCCTCCTGGTGGCCCGGGGCCTCAAGGCGTCGCTCATCGTGCCCGACGGCTTCGGCAAGCTGCTGGCGGGAGGGCTGAGCTTCGTCTTCGCCCTGCAGGTGTTCTCGATCCTGGGCGGCATCACCCGGCTGCTCCCCCTGACCGGCCTGACCACGCCGTTCATGTCGCAGGGCGGGTCGTCGATGATCTCCAACTGGATCATCGTCGCGCTGCTGATGCTGATCTCGCACCGCGCCCGGATGCCGCAGGCCGCCACCGCGACCCCCATCGACGCGCGCGCCATGTCCGACGAGACGACGGTGATCGCGCCATGAACGGTCCCCTGCGGAAGGTGAGCATCTTCGTCGCGATCCTGTTCGCGGCGCTGATGATCAACGCCACCTGGATGAACGTCGCCCGCACGGAGGAGCTGAACCAGCATCCCCTGAACCGGCGCGTCCGCGACGCCGAGTTCGCGAAGTACCGCGGCGCGATCCTGCTGGGCAACGAGCCCATCGCGGTCAGCACCCGCACCGAGTCCCAGCGCTTCCCCTGGCAGCGCACCTACCCCGACGGCCGGCTGTGGGCGCCGGTGACCGGCTGGTTCTCCTACGAGTACGGCCGCTCCGGGCTGGAGGCCAGCTACGCGCCGGAACTGTCCGGCACCTCGTCGGCGCTCACCATCACCCGCGCGGTCGACCTGCTCACCGGCCGCCAGACCTCGGGCGCCAGCATCTCGACGACGCTGAACCCCGCCGCCCAGCGGGCGGGGCTCGAGGCGCTGGGCTCCTATCGGGGCGCCGTCGTCGCCATGAACTACGAGACCGGGGAGATCCTCGCGCTGGTCTCCACCCCCACCTACGACCCCGGGGAGCTGTCGTCGCTGAATCTTTCCGAGGTGCGCGAGACCTGGTCGGCGCTGCTGAACCATCCCGACGAGCCACTCAAGAACCGCGCCACCCGCGAGATCTATCCCCCCGGCTCCACCTTCAAGCTGGTCGTCGCCGCCGCGGCCCTGGAGGACGGGGCGCTGCCCAGCACCCCGCTGGACGCCCCTACCTCCTTCCGGCTGCCCAACTCGTCGCGCTCGATCGGGAACTCCACCAACTGCGGCGGCACCACGGTGTCGCTGGAGCAGGCCCTGCAGACGTCCTGCAACACCGCCTTCGCCGGTCTCGGCCTGGAGCTGGGTCAGGACAAGATCCGGGCGATGGCCGAGGCCTTCGGCTTCAACCAGGAGCAGACCATCGACATCGCGGCCGCCACCAGCAAGTACCCGACGGAGTTGGACGACGCGCAGACCGCGCTCACGGCCATCGGCCAGTTCGACGTGGCGGCGTCGCCGCTCCAGATGGCCCAGGTGGCCGCGGCGATCGCCAACGACGGGGTCGCCATGCGGCCCTACCTGGTGAACACCGTCACCAACCGCGACCTCACCGTCGTGAGTTCCATCCAGCCCGAGCGCCTCTCCCAGCCGCTCACCAGCACCAACGCGGAACTCCTGCAGCAGATGATGGAGTCCGTGGTGCGCGACGGGACGGGCAAGCCCGCCCGGATCGACGGGCTGACCATCGGCGGCAAGACCGGCACTGCGCAGAGCGCGCCCGACCGGCCGCCCTACGCCTGGTTCATCGGCTACGCGAAGGAGCCGAAGGTGGCGATCGCCGCCTTCGTCGAGAACGCCGACGTGGACCGCGACGACATCTCCGGCGGCCGGCTGGCCGCCCCGATCTTCAAGGCTGTCGTGGAGGCCCTGCGATGACCTGCCTCACCAATTGTCCGGACAGGGCACAATATGCTGGGTCAACAGCGAAAGGAACCGTGCGATGACTGAGCCCGGTGTGCTTCTCGGCGGCCGCTACGAACTAGACCAGATCATCGGCCGAGGCGGGATGGCCGAAGTCTGGCGGGCGCGCGACACGCGGCTGAACCGCGACGTCGCCGTCAAGCGGCTGCGCGTCGATCTCGCCAGCGACCCCACCTTCCAGGCCCGGTTCCGGCGCGAGGCCCAGTCCGCCGCCGGGCTGAACCACCCCAACATCGTCTCCGTCTACGACACGGGCGAGGAGCGCGACACCAAGTCCGACGTCATGGTGCCCTACATCGTGATGGAGCTCGTCGAGGGCGTCACGCTGCGCGATGTGCTGCGCGACGGCCGCAAGATCCTCCCCACCCGGGCGCTGGAGTTCGCCTCCGGGGTGCTGGACGCGTTGGCCTACAGCCACCGGGCCGGCATCATCCACCGCGACATCAAGCCCGCCAACGTCATGCTGACCCCCCAGGGCACCGCCAAGGTGATGGACTTCGGCATCGCCCGCGCCGTCGCCGACACGTCCGCGACGATGACCCAGACCGCCGCCGTGATCGGCACCGCGCAGTACCTCTCCCCGGAGCAGGCGCGCGGCGAGAAGGTCGACAGCCGCTCCGACATCTACTCCGTCGGCTGCTTGCTCTACGAACTGCTCGTCGGCGAGCCGCCGTTCAAGGGCGACTCCCCCGTGTCCGTCGCCTACCAGCATGTGCGCGAGGCCCCCGTGCCGCCGTCGCAGCGCGATCCCGAGGTCACGCCGGCGATGGACGCGATCACGCTGAAGGCGCTCGCCAAGGATCCCCGCGACCGGTATCAGGACGCCACCGAGTTCCGCGACGACATCCAGGCCTGCCTGAACGGGAAGCCCGTGATGGCGATGGAGCGGCCCGGCTCGGCCGACGCCGCCACCCAGGTGATCGACAGCGGCCCGCTCACCACCACCGTCCATCGCGCGGCGCTGCCCACCGCGGTGGTGCCGGCGCCGTCGTCCGCCGTCGCGACACCGGACGAGGAGGAGGACGACGAGGCGCCCCGCCGCCGCGGGGTGAAGACGACCCTCACGGTGCTGTCGGTGCTGCTGGTCGTCGCGCTGGCCACGGCCCTCTACCTGGTCTTCTTCAACAAGCCGCCGACGGTGGAGCAGGTCGCCGTGCCCAACGTGGTCGGCTTCCAGGAGGACGCGGCCGTCGCCGCGGTCGAGGACCAGCGGCTGGTCGCCACCGTGGAGCCCCGCACCGATGCCACCATCCCCGAAGGCCAGGTGATCGAGACCGATCCGGGCGCGAACACGCCGGTCGACGTGAACAGCCCGGTGATCCTCTACGTCTCCGCCGGGCCCGAGCAGGTCACCGTGCCCGACGGCCTGGTGAACGCCGCCCAAGCCGACGCCGAACGCGCCCTCACGGACCTCAAGCTCGTGCCGAAGATCGAGGAGGAGGCCAGCGACACCGTCGCCAAGGGCATCGTGATCAGCGCCAACCCGGCCAGCGGCACGCCGGTGGAACCCGGGGCGACCGTCACCCTGAAGGTCTCCAGCGGGCCCGACTCCGTGACCGTGCCCGACGGCCTCGTCGGGATGACCCAGGCCGCCGCCGAGCAGGCCCTCAAGGATGCGAATCTCCTGCCGAAGACTGAGGAAGAGGCAAGCGATACCGTTGCCCAAGGAATCGTGATCAGCGCCGATCCCACCAGCGGCAAAGAGGTTGACTCTGGCTCAACTGTCATCCTGAAGGTCTCCAGCGGGACGAGTTCCGTGGCCGTACCCGCTGGCCTCGTCGGCAAGTCTTTCGAGGAAGCCAGCAGCATCCTCCGAGAAGCAAATCTCACAGCGACCCGTCAAGACGAGGCCAGCAACACTGTGCCGACCGGTCAGGTCATTCGCACCACGCCGGAGTCTGGTGCAAGCGTGGAACCCAACTCGTCGGTGACACTGGTGGTCTCCAGCGGCACGGGAACGGTTCGTGTCCCGCAGCTCGTCGGTTCCACCGTCGAGCAGGCCCGGAGCGCGCTGGAGGACGTCGGTTTCACCAGCGAACTAAAAGTCAACGAGGTCGCCAACACCAACGAGCCGGCCGGATTGATCTTCTGGCAGAACCGCACCGCCGACGCGGACGTCCCGCCGAACACGGTCATTGAAGTCAACGTTGCCACAGGCTAGACAATCCACTCACTCGGGAGAACAGATGGCAAGCATCCTGGTGATCGACAACTACGACTCCTTCGTCTACAACATCGTCCAGTACCTGGCGCAGATCGGCGCCACGGTGACGGTGTGGCGCAACGACGACCCGCGCTTCGCCGAGCCTGGGTGGCAGGAGGGCTTCGACGGCGTGCTGCTGTCCCCGGGCCCCGGCACCCCGGAGGAGGCGGGGGTGTGCGTCGACGTGGTGCGCGAGATCGGCGGGGTGCTGCCCCTGTTCGGCGTGTGCCTCGGGTTGCAGGCGATGGTGGTGGCCTACGGCGGCGTCGTCGGTCGCGCCCCCGAGCTGCTGCACGGCAAGACCTCGCCGGTGCTCCACTCCGGCGCCGGAGTCTTCCGCGGACTGCCCTCGCCCGTCACCACCACCCGCTACCACTCGCTGGCCGCGCAGCCGGAGACCCTGCCGGACGAACTGGAGGTGACCGCCCGCACCGAGGACGGCACCATCATGGCCGTGCGTCATCGCGAGCATCTCGTCGAGGCCGTGCAGTTCCACCCGGAATCGGTGCTCACCGAGGGCGGCTACCAGATGCTGGCCAACTGGCTGGCCGACTGCGGCGACGCCGACGCCCCCTCCCGGGCCGCCCACCTGGCCCCGCTGGTCGCCGTCTCCGTCCGCTGAGGAGCTAGTAGCCTGTCGCGCCTAAATGCACGGGGATGGAACGCCACGCGGGCGATTGACTTCGTTGTCGTCGGTCGACGTAGTGCCTCGCTATGACTCCCTCCTCCCCCTTGTCACTCATCCCGCCTGACGCCCCATACCTTTCCGCACCTTTAGGCGCGACAGGCTACTAGTGTCCCGCGTCGGAGGTTCGTTGGCGGTGGTGCAATGCGCTAGTGAGATTTTTCGACGCTACTTGGCCGTTTTTGGCACGACCGTGCCAAAAAGAGGCCGTTACCGTCAGAAAATCTCACGCGCGCCCCACGTACCTGGAGCCGACTAGGGCGTGTTGCGGAAGTGGTGGCCGTAGCGAGCGGCGTCCTGGTGCGTCAGATGCAAGGCGCAGGAGGAAGTCGCTCGTTTGTCCTCCCGACGACGAGTACACGAAGCAGATGGCGTGCCAGGGCGTCGCGGAGTAGGCCATCTCCACTTTCGCAACACGCCCTAG
>DAOLFC010000131.1:0-10154 GCA_035326505.1 Arachnia sp. | reverse complement strand
GTGCTGAATAATGCTTCCTCCGGCGAGGACGTGCCAGGCGGGATGAGATACGACCCCCAGATCTTGTAAGCGTATTGGACATACCCGTCAAGATATGGGGGTCGTAGATTGCCCGATCTGGTGCGCCGCAGCCGAGGAATGATTGTTCAGCGGGTTCCTAGGGCGTGTTGCGGAAGTGGTGGCCGTATCCTTCTCGATTCAGGCCTTCTTGCCGTTGAGCAGCCACGCGGCCAGGACGCCGCCGGCAGCCCCGCCCAGATGCGCCTGCCAGGAGACCCCTGTGGTCATGGGCAGCACGCCCCAGAGCACGCTGCCGTAGACGGCGAGGATCACGACGGCGATCAGGATCTGCCCGACGTGCCGGGTGAAGAAGCCGCGCACCAGCACGTAGGTGAGCCAGCCGAAGATGATCCCCGACGCGCCGGCGGTGATCGACCCCGGGCTGGCGAGCAGCCACACCGTCAGCCCCGAGGTCAGGATCACGATCAGCGACGTGGTCAGCCAGCGCTGGACACCGTCGAGATAGACCAGCACGCCCAGCACGAAGAAGGGCACGGTGTTGGCGATCAGGTGCGCCCATCCGAAGTGAAGGAACGGGGCGGTGGCGATGGAGCCGAGGCTGTCCAGGCGCCGCGGGACGATACCGAAGCGGTCCAGCGAGTTGGCGGTGAGGTGGTCGAAGATCTCCAGTACCCAGAGCAGGATCACCAGGGCGCCGATGACGGCGACGGCGCGGAGCCAGGGGCGTTCGGGTGTGGTCGTCGTGGACATGCGTCCATGGTAGGTGGCGTGGGTAGGCGGGGTGTGGCTGCCGGCCGTCGGCGGTGGCCAGTACCCTGGGGCGCATGAACCGACTGGGCGAATCCACGAGCGGCTACCTGCTTCAGCACGCGCATCAGGCCGTCGACTGGTGGGAGTGGTCGCCGGAGGCCCTGGAGGAGGCCGCGCGGCTGGACCGGCCGGTGCTGCTGTCGGTGGGCTACGCGTCGTGCCATTGGTGCCATGTGATGAGCAGGGAGTCGTTCGACGATCCGGACATCGCCCGGCTGATCAACGACAACTTCGTGGCGATCAAGGTCGACAGGCAGCAGTTGCCGGAGGTGGACACGGTCTTCATGACGGCCACCCAGGCGATGAACCGAGGCGCCGGCGGGTGGCCGATGACGGCCTTCCTCACCCCCGACGCCAAACCCTTCTTCACCGGCACCTATTTCCCGCCGGTGCCGCGCGACGGGATGCCGTCGTTCCGTCAGGTGCTGGAGACCCTGGCCCTGGGCTGGGAGACGGAGCGCCGCCAGCTCACCGACTCCGCGCAGGTGATCGCCGCGCACCTCGGCAGTCTCACCTTCCCGCAGCCCGACGCCGCCCCGGATCCGCGCGGCGCGCTCGACGCGGTGCAGGAGTCCTTCGACCTGATCCACGGCGGGTTCGGCACCGCGCCCAAGTTCCCCGCGCCGACGCTGCTCGACGCGCTGCTGGTCAAGGGCGACCCGTCGTCGCTGGAACTGGCCCAGCGCAGCCTGGAGGCCATGGCCCGCGGCGGCATCTACGACCAGGTCGGCGGCGGCTTCCACCGCTACTCGGTCGATCCGGGGTGGGTGGTGCCGCACTTCGAGAAGATGCTCTACGACAACGCGCTGCTGCTCGGTGCCTACGTCCGCGGCTGGCGGCGCACCGCCGATCACGACGCGGGCCTGCGCGCGCTGTTCGAGCGCACCGCCTACGGGATCGTCGAGTGGCTGGGTCGCGAGATGGTCAACGAGCAGGGGGCCTTCGTGGCGGGCCTCGACGCCGATTCCTGCGACATCCGCGGCGCCGTGCATGAGGGCATCTACTACCTCTGGAACCCCGCCCTGCTGGAGGACGCGCTGCCTGTCGAGGACGAGGGTTGGGCGCAGGACGTCTTCCACGTCACCGCGGGCGGCACCTTCGAGGACGGCCTGTCGACGCTCCAGCTGCGCGGTCGCCCCGATTTCGCGCGCCTGGATGCTGTCTGCGCGATCCTGCTCGCGGAGCGCGAGAACCGGTTCCGGCCGGCCACCGACACGCTGATCGTCTCGTCCTGGAACGGCTGGGCGATCTCGTCGCTGATCGCCGGGGCGATGGTGTTCAACGAGCCCGCATGGCTGGCCATGGCGGAGCGCGCCGCGCGCTACCTGATGGGCACTCATGTCGTCGACGGCACGCTGCGCCGGTCGTCGCGCGACGGCGTGGTGGGGGAGGCGATCGGCAGCGCCGAGGACTACGGCGCCGTGGCGCAGGCCTTCGCGGAGCTGGCCGGGGCGACGGGAGACGCGAGCTGGCTGCGGGCCGCCGAGGCGCTGGTCGCCCAGGCCCTGGAGCTGTTCGGCCACGACGACGGCGGCTTCTACGACGGCGTCGACGCCGGGCTGTTCACCCGCCCGCGCTCACTCACCGACAACGTCACGCCCAGCGGCACCTCCGCGCTGATCTCGGCCCTGCGCGTCGTCGGGCTGCTGGCCGAGCGGCCGGAGTTCGTCGAGAGGGCGGATCTGGCCGCGAAGTCCACCTGGCAGAGCCTGGTGGACGCCCCGCGCTTCGCCGGCTCGGCGCTGGCCGACCTGCTGATCGCCGACGAGGCCCGGCGGGGCCTGAAGCCGGCCACCGTCGTCGTGATCTCAGCCGACCCGTTCGACGAACTCGCGCGCGCGGCCTGGAGGATGGCGCCCGCGGGCTCCGTCGTCGTCACCGGGGCGCCGGGGACACCCGGCTTCGGCAGTCTGTTCGAGGGGCGCTTCGCCCGGGGCGTCTACGTCTGCCGGGGCACCGTCTGCTTCGACCCCGTCGATGACTACACCGACCTCAAGACCCCCCTCTGGAGCCGGGTTTAAGGTGGGGTCCGCCGACCGGCAGCGCGCCCTGGACCTGGCGATGGCGGAGCCCGACCCGGCGTCGCTGGGGGCGGCGGAGCGCCTGCGCAAGGTCGTCGCGCCGGAGGCCGCGGCCTGGGCGCTGACCCAGGCCGGGCTTCGGCGGAGGGCGCGGGCGAAGTTCTCGCGCGCCGACGAGATGTTGTTCACCGTCGACGGTCTGGAGCAGGCGACACGGGAGAGCGTGCGGCGCTGGCGGGCGGGGCGTTTCCGGTCGGCCTCCGGCGTGGTCTGGGACCTGGGCTGCGGGATCGGGGCCGACGCGATGGCCCTGGCCGAGGCGGGGTTCGAGGTGCGGGCGGTGGAGGCCGACGCCGCCACCGCGGACGCGGCCACGCACAACCTGGCCCTCGTCGGCGCGGGGCCGGCGATCCACGGCCTCGCGGAGGACGTGGCGCTGGGGGGCTCCGACGCGGTGTTCCTGGACCCCGCCCGGCGCACGGCTCGTGGCCGCACCTGGAACGTCGCCGACTTCTCGCCCTCCTGGGACTTCGTCCTGGCGCTGCTGGCGAGCGACCGCTTCGTCTGCGTGAAGCTCGGCCCGGGTCTGCCCAAGGAGCTGATCCCCGACGGGGTGCAGGCGTGCTGGGTGAGCGACGGGGGCGACGTCGTCGAGGTGTCGCTGTGGAACCGCCTGCCCGCCGGTCCCTGCGCCGTGATCCTGCCCGACCAGGTGTTGACCAGACCGGAGGAGCGACGCGACCTGGAGGTCCGGTCGGTGGGCCGCTACCTGATCGAGCCCGACGGGGCGGTGATCCGCTCCGGGCTGCTGGCGGAGATCGCGCCCGGCCGGGACATCTGGCTGCTGGACGACCACATCGCCTACCTGTCCAGCGACGAGCCCGTGCGCGGCCCCTTCGGTACCTGCTTCGAGGTGCTGGAGGTCCACGACTACGACCGCAAGGCGCTGCGTCGGCTGGTGCGCGAGCGCGGGATCGGGACGCTGGAGATCAAGAAGAGAGGCATCGACGTCGACCCCGCTGCGCTGCGCCGCGAACTGAGGCCGAAGGGCAAGGCCTCCGCCACCGTCGTGCTGGGGAGAACGATCGACGGCACCAAGGCGCTACTCGTCCGGCGCGTTTAGGCGTCTGGGCCGGCGGGGCGGTCTGAGGCTTGGGCCGGTGCGTCCGGGAGAGAGGTGCGGCGACCAGCCATCCGTCGTCTTGCACTCTTTGGCCGTCTGTAGGGGTTGGGGTTTTCTTTACGGTCGCCGCGCCTCCATCCCGGGCCCGCCTTAGTACCGCCTTCGCCAACCCTGCCCTTCTTAGGTGCTAACCAGGGGCGAAGGTGGCCTTGCGGTTGGTGCGGCGCAGGATGCGCAATAGCGGGCGGCCGATCAGGGCCAGGGTGACGGCGGTGGTGATCGCGCGCCCCAGGTTCCAGGCCATCGAGGTGGCCAGGTTGAACAGCATGAAGCGGTGCAGGTTCTCCAGGAACGGGGCGCCGGCGACGTAGCTCAGCTCGGTGGCGAGGCCGACGTTGAACGGCCAGAACGAGAGGTCGACGAGCCAGCCGTAGAGGAACGCCGTCACGGAGCCGTAGAGGCTCAGCAGCGCGATCTCGGCCCAGCCGCCTTGGGGGCGACGCGGGAGCAGGCCGGCGCCCATGCTGACGAACGCCGCGGCCAGCATCTGGAACGGCAGCCACGGGCCGACGCCGCCCGTCAGCATGGCGGAGGTCAGCATGGTCACGTTGCCCAGCAGGAAGCCGAACACCGGGCCGAACACCCGGCCGCCCAGCAGCAGCGGCACGAAGGTGAACTCGATGCCCGCCGTCCCCGCCCCGAGGGGGCGCGCCAGGGTGCCGAGCGCGGCCAGCACGCCCAGCATGGCGAGCGACTTCGGGTCGATGGTGCCGCGGCTGAGCTGCGACACGACGATCCCGATCACCACCGGCAGCAGCGCCGCGAAGATGAACGGCGACAGCGAGTTGCCGTCGAGCGCCGCCGACGGCGTCACGAACAACGGCCAGAGGAAGGCGAGAGCGGCGATCACCGAGGTGAGGCCGAGCATCAGGACGGAGGTCGCGTCCAGGCGCCCTCCGCCCTTCGAGACGATGCCCGCTGCCTGCGCATTCGTCTCGCGCGGGCGATCGGGGCGGGCATCCCTCAGGGACCTGTGGTGGAGGTCAGCGTCCTTGGTGTGGTCGGGGTGTGCGCGGTCGCTGGAGTGCGTCGGGACCCCACCACAGGTCCCTGAGGGACGCCCGCCGTCTGTGTCGGCCTTCGAATCATCGCTGAAGTGGCGGGCGTCGTCTCGAAGCGATGGGCCCCGGCGAGTGGTGAGTTCATCGCGATCCCCTGGCTGTGGGTATCCGTTCATGGCGCCAGGCCCTGGGCGTCGAGGGCCGCGGCGACCTCGGCGACGGTCAGCACGTCATGCGGATGGAACACCTTCGCGACCTGCGGCGAGAAGCCGGGGGAGGCGCAGCAGACGATGCGGGTGGGGCCGTCCGCGACGATGTCGCCGTCGGCCAGCACGATGCAGCGATCGGTGGCCTGGGCGGTGAACTCGACGTCGTGGGTGGCGATGACGACGCAGGCCCCCTCGTCGGCGAGCGTGCGGACGATGCGGGAGAGCTCCTGCTTCATCTGGTAGTCGAGGCCGCGGGTGGGCTCGTCGAGACAGATGACGGTAGGGCGGGCGGCGAGCTGGATGGCCAGCACCAGGGCCAGCCGTTGGCCCTCGGAGAGGTCGCGGGGGTTGCGGTCGTCGGGGAGGTCGGCGCCCAGCCGGTCCAGGATGGCGCGCGTGGTGCCGGCGGCGACGTGCGACTCCCGGTCGGCCTGGCGCAGTTCCTCCCCGACGCTGGGCAGGTAGAGCAGATCCGACGGGGTCTGCGGCACCAGCGACACCAGCGCCCGGGCCTCGGCGTCGCTCACCGTGCGCGGATCGGCGCCGTTGATCGTCAGCGTCCCGGTGCTCGCCACGGCCCCCTGCAGCGCCCACATCAGCGACGACTTGCCGGATCCGTTGCGCCCCATGAGCGCCACGACGGTGCCCGCGTGCAGGGAGAGGCCGGCGGAGACGGCGCGCAGCTGCCCGTAATGCACGGCCAGCTCGCGGGCCTCCAGCACGGGGGTGAGGCCCTCGTCGTTCCAGCCCACCGTGTCCTCGGGCAGGTCCGGCAGCACGACGTGCGGCCCCTCGTCCTGCACCTTGCGCCGCGCGTCGCGCACGCTGGTGGCCACCCTCGGCCAGCCGAGGACCCCGGCCAGCTCCACCAGCGGCGGCCGCACGGTCGCCCGCCCCAGCACGTCGGCGGTGGGGCCGAACACGGCGGAACCGTCGCCCGGCAGCCAGAGGGCGGAGTCGGCGGTGTGCATCACGCGCTCGAGCCGGTGCTCGGCCAGCACCACCGTCAGGCCGACGTCGTGGACGAGCGTCGTGATCGCCGCCAGCACGTCCTGGGCGGCGTTGGGGTCGAGGGCGGAGGTGGGCTCGTCGAGCACCAGGACGCGAGGCTGCGTGGCCAGCACGGCCGCGATCGCCACCCGCTGCTGCTGCCCCCCGGACAACTCGACGAGCGGCCGGCGGCGCAGCTCCGCGATGCCCATCAGGTCGAGGGTCTCCTCGACGCGCTTGCGCATCGTCGACGGGGCCAGGCCCAGCTGCTCCATGCCGTAGGCCACCTCGTCCTCGACGATGTCCGTCACGAACCCGGCCAGCGGGTTCTGGCCCACGAAGCCGATCAGGTCGGCCAGCTCGCGGGGGCGGGTTCCGGTGATGTCGCGGCCCGCGATGCGCACCCGCCCCGACATCGTCGCGCCCGTGGTGGTGGGCACGAGCGAGTTGATCGCGCCCAGGAGCGTCGACTTGCCGGATCCGGTGCGGCCGACGACGACGCAGAGGTCGGACTCGCGGATCGTCCCCGTGACCCCTCGCAGCACGGGAAGCGGGGCGTCGGGCTGGGTGATCGTGACGTCGTCGAACTCGATCATGAGGTGGTCCTGGGAGTGAGGAAGCCGGGCAGCGCGAAGAGGGCGGCCGCCACGAGCATGAGCGGGGGGAGGGAGGGCCAGCGGAACGGGGTGGACGGCGGGTTCATCAGCGTGGGCGCGCCGTACTGCGAGGCGAGCAGCGCCACCACCGCGAACCCGGCCAGGCCGCACGCCACCGTCAGGCGCTCCGGGCGGCCCCACGGCGCGGGACGGTAGCGGGTGACGCCGAGCTGGCGGCTGGAGGCCCTCATGCCCCAGATCGTCAGCGCGAGTCCTGCGCCGATCAGGACGACGGCCAGCAGAGCGGGAACGCTGAGGCCGAGCATCCCGTCGCCGGTCGCGGGCACGCCCAGCAGGAGGTAGATGCCGAACAGCACGCACAGCAGCGCGCCCAGCAGCTGAGCGCTGCCGCGCCGCCGCTGCCCGGCCACGCGGGTGCGCCCGTAGCCGCGCGCCTCCATCGACGTGGCGAGCTGCAGCGACGACTCGACGCTGTCCTCGATCACCGGGATCAGGGTGCCGGGCAGCGCGCCGGCACCCCGGCGCCGTCCGCCGCGCAGCCGCTGGCCGCGTCGCACCCGATGCACGGAGGCGATCAGCTGGGGGATCAGGGAGAGGGCGATCACGATGGCGGTGGAGATGTCGCGCAGGCCCGCCGGCACCGACTTCAGCGCGGTGCGCGGATTCGCCAGCGAGTTGGCGGCGCCGACGCACAGCAGCATCGCGGCCAGCCGGATCGCGTCGAACAGGGCGAACGCCAGGCCGTCGACGGTGACGGGCCCCCCGATCCGGATGCCCGTGGCCCAGGCCGGGAGCTGCAGGGTGGGAAGGGTGAACAGCACGGTGCCGGTGCGGACGCCGCCCATCGTGATCTGGAAGAACAGGCGCATCGCCACGATGAACATCGCCATGAGGAAGTAGACCTTCAGCGACCGCGCCCACGGCGTGTCGGGGCGGCGCCGGATCACGACGACCACCACGACCACGACGATCAGGCCGATGACCAGCGGATTGGTGGTGAGGCTGATCGCCGCGCCGGCGCTCAGCGCCCACGCCCACCATGCCCAGGGATGCACGAATCGCAGCGGTCGCGACGAGTCCGCGGGGAGAACCGCGGCCGGGGACTCGGGTGCGGCCGCGTCGGGGGCAACCCTGGGCAGGAGGCGGGGCATGAGGTCGGAGGGTGGGGGAGGGAGGGTGAGGGTCAGCGGCCGCCGACGGCGCCGTCGCCCTTGTTCTGGCCGTTGCGCCACACCACGATGCCGACGCCGACCGCGACCACCGCGGCACCGCCCAGGATCCAGCCCCAGGGCAGGCCGCCGGACTGGCTGGTGGTGTCCTCCGCAGGCTGCTCGGCGGCCGGGGTGCTCGTCGAGGAGGTGGCCTCGGCAGACGGCGAGGCGGTCTCGGTCACCGGGGACGCGCTGACGGACGGGGTGGCCTCCGCGCTCGGCTCCTCGGAGGCGACGACCGACCCGCCGGTGACCGGGAGGTCCTGGGTGGTGACGCCCTCCGGCGCCGCGATCTCCTGGCCGTCCTGGATGATCGTCAGGTAGGGCGGGGTGCATTCCGTGGTGCCGGGGGCGTTGTAGCACCAGGCCTCGATGGTGCCCGGGGCGGGCACGTTCTCGTCGGGGCCGACCATGGCGAAGGCATACTCCTGGCCGGGCGCGCCCGAGTAGGAGCCCCAGAACTGCCCGTTGAAGGCGGCGGGGCAGGCCTCCGGGTGGCCGCCGATGGTGCAGATGAAGTTGGAGGAGTCCCGGACGAGCTCCAGGCCGGCCTCGGTCAGCGCCTCGGTGCCGTTGGCGGGTGCGCCGACGCACTGGTTGGCGAGCACCTCGTCGGTGTCGGTGACGACGAGCAGCCACACCTGGTCGGAGGCGAGGCAGGCGCCCACCTCGTTGCTCTCGCCGTCGGCGCGGGCGGTGGTGGGGGCGGCGAAGAGGGAGAAGGAGAGGACCAGGGCGCCGAGGAGCGCGGCCCAGATGCGACGACTCATATCGTGTCTGCTTTCGGGAGGTTCGGTCCACGGCGGGTGGACGAGAGAACCCGTTCGTCAGCACCTCCCCGCAGACCTCGGCGGGATGAAAGGAACAAGGGATCCGCGGGATCCCTTCGTCGCGTGCGGTGTTCCGACTGTGCCCGGGGCCCGGGCGATCACGGCTGCGGGTCAGCTCTGGAGTCTCACCAGATTTCCCTCACGCGTACTGCCCCGCACCCTACCAAGCCGGAGCGGACTTCTCGGGCATCGTCGTGGCGACGGAGGGTCTATTGGCACTCGGCTTGATTGAGTGCTAATCGCGGTATAGCGTTGCGTCTAGCACTCGACCTGGTCGGGTGCTAACGGTCGGACGGCACCGCGACGACGCCCGGCCACTCACACTTAGTCAACGTATTCGTCCGGCACGTGCCGGAGTGGGAAAGAAAGGTGTTTGACGTGGCAACCACGATCAAGCCGCTTGAGGACCGCGTCCTCGTCCAGCCGCTCGAGGCTGTTCAGACCACCGCATCGGGCCTGGTGATTCCCGATACCGCCAAGGAGAAGCCGCAGGAGGGCAAGGTCGTTGCCACCGGCCCCGGCCGTATCGACGACAAGGGCAACCGCGTCCCCCTCGACGTCGCCGAGGGCGATGTCGTGATCTTCTCCAAGTACGGCGGCACCGAGGTCAAGTACGACGGGCAGGAGTACCTGCTGCTCAACGCCCGCGACATCCTCGCCGTCGTCTCCAAGTAAGGGGCGAACGCTCAGATGGCAAAGATTCTCGCATTCGACGAGGAGGCGCGGCGCGCCCTGGAGCGCGGCGTCGACCAGCTCGCGAACACCGTCAAGGTGACGCTCGGCCCCAAGGGCCGCTACGTCGTCCTCGACAAGAAGTGGGGCGCCCCCACCATCACCAACGACGGCGTCACCGTGGCCAAGGAAGTGGAGCTGGAGGATCCCTACGAGGATCTCGGCGCTCAGCTGGCCAAGGAGGTCGCCACCAAGACCAACGACGTCGCCGGCGACGGCACCACCACCGCCACCGTGCTGGCTCAGGCCATGGTGCACAACGGACTGCGGGCGGTTGCCTCCGGCGCCAACCCCGTCGGGCTGAAGCGCGGCATCGACAAGGCCGTTGACGCGGTCGTCGAGCAGCTGCGGGAGAACGCCCGCCAGGTCGACACCACCGACGACATGGCCTCGGTCGCCACCATCTCCTCCCGCGATGAGCAGATCGGTGCCCTGATCGCCGACGCGTTCGACAAGGTGGGCAAGGACGGCGTCATCACCGTCGACGAGTCCCAGACCTTCGGCACCGAGCTCGAGTTCACCGAGGGCA
>DAOLFC010000130.1:0-10196 GCA_035326505.1 Arachnia sp. | reverse complement strand
ATGACGTGCCAGGGCGTCGCGGAGTAGGCCACTTCCACTTTCGCAACACGCCCTAGCTCACACAAGTAAGGAGACCCATGGCCGGAGGACTCGCGGCACTGCTCGACGACATCGCCACCCTCGCGAAACTCGCCGCCGCCTCGATCGACGACGTGGGCGCGGCGGCGGGCAAGGCGAGCACCAAGGCGGTGGGGGTGGTCGTCGACGACGCGGCCGTCACGCCGCGCTACGTCCAGGGCATCAAGCCCGCGCGCGAGCTGCCGATCATCTGGAAGATCACCAAGGGATCGCTGCGCAACAAGCTGATCTTCATCCTCCCGGCCGCGATGCTGCTCAGCCAGTTCGCCCCCTGGGCGCTGACGCCGCTGCTGATGGTCGGCGGCACCTACCTCTGCTTCGAGGGGGCCGAGAAGATCTGGGAGAAGATCACCGGCCATGTGCCCGAGTCGAAGGTGCCGGTCAGCCAGGTCGGCCCCGACGAGGAGAAGAAGCTGGTGAGCGGCGCCGTGCGCACCGACTTCATCCTGTCGGCCGAGATCATGGTGATCGCGCTCAACGAGGTGTCCGCCGAGGGCTTCTGGCTGCGGCTGGGTGCGCTGGCCGTCGTGGCCGTCCTGATCACCGCGCTGGTCTACGGCGTGGTGGCGCTGATCGTGAAGATGGACGACATCGGCCTGGCCATGACGCGACGCGAGAACCCGGCGTCGAGGCGCCTGGGCGCCGGCCTGGTGGCCGCCATGCCCGCCGTGATGACCGCGCTGTCCTACATCGGCACCGTGGCGATGCTCTGGGTGGGCGGCCACATCCTGCTGGCCGGCACCCACGACCTGGGATTCCCGGCCCTCTACGACGTCGTCCACCACCTGGAGGAGACGCTCTCCCACGCGACGCCCGTCGCGGGCGGCTTCGTCGGCTGGCTCGTCAACACCTTCTTCTCGGCGATCCTCGGCTTCATCGTCGGCTCGGCCGTGGCCGGCATCGTGCATCTGATCCGGCACCGCGGGAAGTAGGCCGTTCCGGCAACGCGATCGGGCCCGGCCCCCGTGAGGGGACCGGGCCCGATGACATGGGCTCCGCGTTACAGCGCGGGGCAGACCGAGGTGCCGAGCGTGTTGAACGCGTGCGAGACGGCCTGCGTGGTCGAAGAGGAGGCGACGCTGGTCCGGGTCACGCCGGGCTCCGTGTGCCACTGGGTGTCGTTCCAGTTGAAGCGGCGGTACACGTTGTCGGTGCCGATGATGTTGTAGTTGGCGCGGTTGATCTCCACCGCCAGGTCGCGGATCTCGACGCCAGCGGGGACGTCGGCGATGAGGCTGCCGTCCGGGTTGAGGATCTGCGTGTCAGTCGCGAAGACCGTCCGGACGGTGGTTCCGGTGGTGGTGTCCATCGCCACGTTCTTCGCGCCGGAGATGGCGGCGTACTGGGTCCAGTCGGTCGGCCAGGACACCGAGGTGGCGTCGGAACTCGTGCTGGTGATGTGCCACGCGGTGCCGTTGCTGGCCACCACGGTGACGGTCCACTGGCCCGGGGTATGGACATAGCCGACGGCGAGGTCGGCGACGCCGCGGCCGTCGGGCAGCGCGGGAAGGGCCGCGCCGACGAAGTCGTAGACCAGGTTGCCGTCGGAGCTGAAGAGCGCCGTGGGTCCGACCCCGGCGCGCACCGGGGAGTCGTCCGTCGCGACGCGGATCGTGCCCGCGCGGCCGGACACCGCGTCCCAGGTGCGCCCGTTGACCTCGTCCCAAGTCACCAGCGGGCTGCTGGACTGCACGCCCGAGAACTGGGTGCGCGCCCACACCGTGCCGGCCTGGTCGACCGCGTAGCTGGTGTAGGTCGACGTCTCCACCGTGGTGCCCTCGCCGGTCCAGGCGATGGCGAAGTCCTGAATGGACACCACGCTGCGGGGCAGCTGAGACTCGATGTTGTTCGAGCGGCCGCGGAAGGTCGACCACAGGGCGTCGCCGCCGGCCTGCACCACGGCGAGGGCGTTGACCACCCCGCTGCCGGTCGGAAGGTTGTCCACCGTCGCGTTGAGCGTCACGAACGGCGCCGCATCCTTGAGCCTCAACCCGGTCAGGGTATGACGACCCAGCGCATCCAGGGCCACCTGCTTCGGCCCGGTCGTCCCGTCGCTCCAGGTGACCCCCGCCGGCAACGTCACCGTCACCAGCGTCCCCGCCGGGGCGGGCTCGTCGTCGTCCCGCACCTGCACCGTCGCGTCGAACGGCTCGCAGTCGTTCTGCGAGTAGGCGTCGGTCGGCTCAAAGGCCGCGTTGAGCCACTGAATGGTCCGCTCGACATCGGTCGTCGCGGCGGCGAACGGCACGGTGGCCGCCACGGTCACCACGGGCACGGACCATGCGGCCGTGCGCACCACGGCGCGACGCGACGGACGGAATGCGCCCTCGGCGGAGAGAGTGGTTTCTTCGGTCATGTCCTCTTCGTCTCTTCTCGATCGTCGGGGGCGCCACCCTAGCGACTCACATGGTCGCCCGACGCCCTTACCCCCCTGGGTAAAGCCAACCTAGGAGTGTTAGTGGTAACAGTCAAATTGGTTGAATCGTCTCATTCCGACGACTCAGCGTCTGCTCGGCGCGCCGATGTCCCGCGCGAAGGACTCGATCTGGGCCGCGCCCGCCGCTCTCCGCGCGTCGATTCCGCCGTTGTAGTCGAGCAGCACCGCGGTGGGCGAGTGGATGACGCCGAGGACGTGGCGGGCAGCCGCCACCGCATAGACGGCGCGCCCGGCCTGGTCCGGATGCTCCTCCTCGAAGACGCTGCGTGCGGTGGAGGTGGCGAAGCGCAACTCGGCCTGATCGCCCAGCAACTCCGCCAGCTCGTCGGCGTGAGCGAGCAGGCCGTCGCAGGACCGGCAGCCGAGGCGCACGAAGACCACGAACTGCCGCCGCCGCGACGAGAGGCCGTGCAGCGTCGTCACCTCGCCCTCCGCGGTGACGACCTCGACCCGCGACGGCTCCATCGGCGACCACCCGGGCCGCACCTCGGCCGGCGGCGCCTCGTCGCGAGCGGCAGCGTCGTGAGCGGTGGGGGCGTGAGCGGCGGGGATGTGAGTAGCCGCGCCGTGAGCGGCAGCAGCAGCGCGCGTCTCGTCCCGATGCTCCCGACCGCGCACGAACGCCACCGCGAATGCCACGCCGACGACCGCAAGCCACGCGCCATCGTCGCCGCGGAAGCCCGCGAACACCGAGCCGGTCACCGCGAGATAGCCGGCCGACGCGGCGGCGAGCAGCACGAGGGCGATGTTGCGCCCCAGCAGGGCGCGGCTGATCCGGGAGCGCGAGCCCGCGCCGAAGCAGCCGCACTCGAAGTCGTCGCCGCGACGCAGCGCCGCGGCCACGAGCCAGAGATAGACCGCCAGCACCCCCGTCGCCACCAGCGCGAGGACCAGGGCGAGCGGCGCCGGGGCGACGATGAGCCCCACCGCCAGCAGCAGCTCGGCCGGACCCAGCAGGCGCGCGACGAGACGCCCCGCGGCCGAGTCGGCGAAGGGCAGGCGAAAGCTCCTCATGGCGTCGCGCACATGCCCCGCGTCGCGGATCTTCGCGCCCCCCGAAGCGGCGAAGATCACCGCGAGGGCGAGCGGCAACACGATCAAGGCGTTCATCGGCGGTGCCTCCTGATGGCGGGCTCATCCCCGCCGGCGCGGGGGACGGATCGGGAAACGAGCTTAAGGGCGCGTCCAGAAATTAGTGCATGTGTGTCGGTTTCTGGGCGGGATGGATGACAAGGCGGAGGTTCGCCCTTGTAGTGGGGCTCCCACGACGAAGTCAGGCGCCCGAGCCAGGAAGCGACACGCAGCAATAATTTCTGGACGGGCCCTAAGGCCCCCGGCCAGGCCGGGAAAACGGGGGACGGCGGGATAAGCAGAACCGAGCCCCGGTCCTGGGGGACCGGGGCTCGGCGCTATCGCACACGGTGAGGGCGCGAAACGGTGAGGGTCAGCTCACTTGGCGACGACCTCGAACGGCACGCGCGCGGTGACCGCGGGGTGCAGCTTGATGGCGGCGACGTGGCTGCCAGCGGCCTTGACCGGCTTGGCGAAGCTCACGGAGCGCTTGTCGACAGCGGGACCGCCGGCCTTCTTGACCGCCACGGCCAGCTCGGCGGCGGTGACCGCGCCGAACAGCTGACCCGAATCGGCCACGCGGGCCGCGACGGAGACGCTGAGGCCCTCGAGCTGAGCGCGGATCTCCTGCGCGTGCTCGACACCGCGGATCTCGCGGGCGTCGCGGGCGCGCTTGATGCCCTCGATCTGCTTCTCGGCGCCACGGGTCCAGACGATGGCCTTGCCCTGCGGCACGAGGTAGTTGCGGGCGTAGCCGTCCTTGACCTCGACGATGTCGCCGGCGATGCCCAGCTTCTCGATGGTGCTGGTGAGGATGATCTTCATCTGTGCTCCTCCCAATCAGCGAGCGGTCGAGGCGTAGGGCAGCAGGGCCACCTCACGCGCGTTCTTGACGGCGATCGCGACCTTGCGCTGATCCTGGACCGAGAGGCCAGTGACGCGACGCGCGCGGATCTTGCCACGCTCGGAGATGAACCTCTTGAGCGTGTTGATGTCCTTGTAGTCGATGTTGGCGACGCGAGTCGTCTTCACCGGCATGATCTTCTTCTTGTTCACAGGCTTGCGCTGTGGACCGGCCATTATGGTGCTCTCTTCCTTCAAAGCCCGTCCCTGTCAGCAGGGACGGAATGTGCCAGTTGGTGGATCAGAACGGGGGTTCCTCGGACGACTGCTGGGCCCACGGATCGTTTCCGCCGCGGTTGCCTCCGGTGGAACCGGAGCTTGCCCAGGGGTCGTTGGGAGGTGCGCTCTGCTGAGGAGTGTTGCTGCCGCCACCCTGCCAGGAGCCACCGCCGCCGCCACCCTGTGTGCGGGTGACCTTGGCCGTGGCGTAGCGGAGGGCGGGACCCACCTCGTTGACGTCGACCTCGAAGACCGTGCGGCGCTCGCCCTCGCGCGTCTCGTACTGACGCGACTTCAGGTTGCCGGTGACGATGACCCGCATCCCCTTGGTGAGGGATTCGGCCACGTGCTCGGCGTACTGGCGCCACACGGCGCAGTTGAGGAACATGGCATCGCCGTCGCGCCATTCGTTGGTTTGACGGTCGAAAGTGCGGGGCGTCGACGCGACGGTGAAGTTCGCGACGGCCGCACCGCTGGGCGTGAACCGCAGCTCGGGATCCGAAGTGAGGTTGCCGATGATGGTGATCGGGGTTTCGCCTGCCATGAGATGCCTCCGTGTGGGTGCTGGGTGATCAGATGTTGTCGTCTTCTCCCGTTATTGCGAAAACGAGGAAGATTTTCCCATCGGATCTTTGAGTTGTGAATAAGTCTGGCGAACTAGGCGTCGCGGCGCAGAACCTTGGTGCGAACGATGGCCTCGTCGATGGTCATCAGACGATCCAGCTCGGAGACCACGGCGGGCTCAGCGGTCAGCTGCACGACGGCGTAGCTGGCCTCGGACTTCTTGTTGATGTCGTAGGCCAGGCGACGACGACCCCAGAAATCGGTGTTGTCGACGGTGCCACCACCCTTGGTGATGGTCTCGAGATGCTTCTCGACCAGAGCCTGGACCTTGCGATCGTCGACATCTGCATCGACGAGAACCATGACTTCATACTTGCGCATGGAGTAGCCCCACCTCCTTCGGACTAACGGCCGCGGGTCGATCCCGTGGCAGGAGGGCACGGCCGACCCAGAGGGGCAGCCGCTCGGCCAAGCTTACCGGTGCGCTCCCGCGCGACGAAATCCCGGCACCCCGCCCCGACCACGCGGGTCGCGAACACAAATCTCGCTATACGCCGAGGCCTCCCGGATATAGCAAGGCCTCGGCGTATAGCGAGATTTGTGTCCGGCTCAGTCGGCCGCGGCCCGCCACGCGTCGAGCTTGCCCTCCTCGACGATCCGCTCCCAGAACTTCTGCGCCCAGGCCGCGTGGCCCCGGTCGTTGGGATGGAAGAGGTCTCCGGCGGTGTGCAGGTGATAGCCGAACAGCCCCGTCGCGCGACTGGACTCGTAGATCGGCACCAGGTGGTGGCCGTGCGCCTCGATCAGCCGCCGCGACACGTCGGACATCTCAGAGGAGCGCTGCGCCAGCCCGGGCCACATCAGCCAGGGCACATCGGCGACGAAGGACCCCTCGGGCAGCCCCGCGAGGATCGCGTCGAAGCTGGACTGGAACGACTCCGTCGTGTTGTCCAGGAAGTACACCGCGTCGTTGCCGCCGATGTCGAGGGTGACGAGATCCGGGGTGAAGCCGAGCGCGGCGAGCCGGGGCAGCTGGTCGGCCACCACGTCGCCGCTGACCGCCCCCGACACCGAGAGATTCGTGACGATCACGGCGCGCCCCGTCGCCTCCGACATCATGTCGCCGATCAACGCCACATAGCCGCGGCCCGGCGAGGTGGCTCCCACGCCCTGTGCGGCGGAGTCACCCAAGGCGACGTAGCGCAGCGGCGGCAGGTCGTGCCGGACCTGGTGCTGAGCGCGCCGCGCCCAGTGCTCGTCGAAGTTCTGGGCGTCGCGGTTCGCCTTGATGTGGCCGCCGATGTAGTAGCCGACGGCGCCGCCCAACCCGGCCAGCCCGGCGCCGAGCAGGATGTTGCGCAGCGACAATCGCATGGGAGACCGGCGCATGGGGTTCACCGGGCGCGATAGGGGCCGGGAAGGACCGGGTTGCCGTCCTTCGCCCAAGCGATCAGGCCCCCCGCGACGGACTCAGCCAGGAGCCCCTTCTCGCGCAGTTCCGCGGCGGCGATCGACGACCGCAGCCCGTTGTCGCAGATCACCACGATGGCAGCATCGCGATCGGCCAGGATGTTGTCGCCGTGGATCGCGTCGAGGGGGTCGTCGTGCAGCTTCTTCGGATCGACGGGCAGCGCGCCGGGCGCATGCCCCGCCTCGTACTCGCCCTTCGTGCGCACGTCGATCAGCACCGCGCCCTTGCTCAGCGCCATCAACGTCTCGTCGATGCTCAGCCCGGAGCTGCGCTTGCTCAAAAAGTCGAACAGACCCATTGCTTCCTTCCCCTCTTTCGCGATGCGGCTTGGTTGTGTCGAACGCTGTCACCAGCCACCTAAAGGACGCCGCTCCAGAGTAGTCCCGCGACACCGCCGAGCGCGCCCATTCCCAGACCCAGCAGGGTGTAACCCAGCCAGATCCGCCGCGCCCACACCGTCGTGAGGACCGGCAGGGCGAGCAGCACGGCCAGCGCCGCCCACGCCGCGACGACCGACGCGACCGGCACCTCGGAGGAGATCACCCTGTCCACGCCCACCTGGTTGTCGATGGGCAGCGTCACAAAGATCAGCAGCGCCAGCCAGCCGGCGGAGCCGAGCACCAGCGTCGCCAGCCCCGCGCCCAGCGCGCCCGGCCACGTCGACCACCACGGCCGCTCGCCGTTCGCCATCACCGCTCGTGGCGCAGCTTCTCCAGCCGCGCATACATCTCGTCGACGATCTCCTTGAAGCGCTTCTCCACCTCGCGCCGGCGCACCTTCAAAGTGGGGGTGAGCAGGCCGTTCTCCATGGTGAACTCGTCCTTCAGGACGTGAGTGTCCTTCGGCCGCTCCTGGCTGGGCAGCTTGTCGGTGATGGCCGCGACGCGCCTCTTCAGCTCCGCCGCCAGTTCGTGGCTCTCCAGCCAGTCCTGCAGCGATCCCGGCCACTTCAGGCTCTGCGCCAGCTCCTCGACGGCGGGGAAGGAGGGCTTGACGAGCAGGGTCAGGAACGGCCGATTGTCGCCCAGCAGCACGGCGTGCTCGATCAGGGGGTCGGCGAGCAGCAGGCCCTCGATGGGTTGCGGGGCCACGTTCTTGCCGCCGAGGGTGACGATCAGGTCCTTGAGCCGGTCGGTGATGGTGAGGAAGCCGTCGGTGTCGATGTAGCCGACGTCTCCCGTCCGCAGCCACCCGTCGACGACCACCTCGTCGGTGGCCGCCTGCTCGTTCCAGTAGCCGGCCATGACGTTCGGGCCGCGGAAGCAGATCTCGCCCAACTCGCCGAGCAGGATCTCCCCGCCGGGCAGCACCTTGCCGACGGTGTCGAGCTTGAAGTCGCTGGGCGAGTTGAAGGTCACCAACGGCGAGGCCTCGGTGAGCCCGTAGCCCTGCTGGATCGGGAGGCCCACCGACGAGAAGAACTCCTCGATCTCCGGACGCAGCGGCGCCCCGCCGCAGGCCAGCACCGCTTTCGGGCCGCCCATCGCGTCGCGGATGTTCGAGTAGACCAGCTTGTCGGCGATCTTCAACTGGGCGCGCACCGCGGCCGACGGTTCGCGCCCGGCCCGGTAGGCGTACTGGGCGTGCCGGCCCACCTTGAGCGCCCAGGCGAAGATCTTCTTCTTGGCCGGCGAGGAGGCGACCTTTGCGTGCGCCGTCGCGAACACCGTCTCGTACAGCTTGGGCACGGAGACCATCATGGTCGCCTTCGCCAGCACCATCTGCTCGGCGACGGTGCGGGCGTTGGCGACGTAGGTGTTGAGGCAGCCGTGCATCAGCACGACGGCCGTCCAGGCCCGCTCCAGTGCATGCGACAGCGGCAGGAAGCACAGCGACGAGTCGTCGGGGGTGATGTCGAAGAACTGGTCCAGCGCGTCGCTCTGGTAGGTGAGCGCGCGATGGGTGATCATCACGCCCTTGGGGTTTCCGGTGGTGCCGGAGGTGTAGATGATCGACGCGAGGTCATCGGGACTGACCTCGGCCAGGCGCTCCGCCACCGCGGGGCCGGGCGTCTTCTGGAGGTCTTCGAGGCTGAGCGCGTCGGCGGGCTGCCCGTCGTAGGGCTCCATGATGACGACCGCCTCGAGGTCGGGCATGTCGGCCCGGGCCTGGTAGACGCGCTCGGCCTCCGAGCGCGTGCCGACGACCATCACGCGGAGCCCGGAGTCGTTGACGATGTGCCGGATCTGCTCGGGCGTCGAGGTGGCGTACAGGGGCACCGGGACGACGCGGATGGTGGCGGCGGCCAGGTCGATCTCCGACCATTCGGGGCAGTTGTTGGCGAACAGCCCGATCCGGTCGCCGGGCTGGAGGCCCAGGTCGATCAAGCCCTGCGCGAAGCCGTCGATCCGCCGGCCGAGCTGGGCGTAGGTCTGGGTCCGCCACCCGTCGCCCTCGCGGATGCGCGTGGCCGGGCGGTCGCCGTGCCGGGCGATGGTCTCGCGGATGCGCAGCGCGATGTGGTCCGCCATTGGGCCCCCTGTCAGGTCGTGAGCGAGGCCCAGTGTATGCGCTCGTTTTCTCGGCGCACCGCCCCCCCCCGGTACACCGCTGCCTCCCTTCCCATGGCACCCTCTCCGCCCGGTCCCCCAGGTACCCCCTCCCCCCAGGTACCCCATCGATCCCACGCCCCCGCTGACGGATAAGTGCGGTCAGAACGGGATTCTGGCGATTCGGGGCCTGCGAAACGCTGATCGCTGCACTTATCCGTCATCTATCCGCCAACTCCCCCCTAAAGTGGCCCCATGCGCACCACCCGGGCCCGGCATCGCAACGCGAGACTGCTGGTCAGCCTGATGCTGGGCGTCGTCGTGGGGGCCGGGACCACGATGGTCAGCCGCCTCGACGTGGGAATCGCCCTGGCCTGGGCCGTCGGCGTCGTCGCCTACTGCATCTGGACGTGGGCGCGGCTCTGGCGACTCACCCCGGAGGAGACGGCCTCCCACGCCAGGGAGGAGGACCCGGGCCGGGCCGCGAGCGACGCCATCCTCCTCCTCGCGGCGGGCGGCAGCGTAGTGGGCGTGGGATTCGTGCTGGCGGCGAGTCAGCGCTCCGACGTCCTCGCCGCCGTGGTGGGGGCCGGCGCCGTCGTCGCCTCCTGGCTGCTGGTGCATACGGTGTACGGCATTCGCTACGCGGACCTCTACTTCTCCACACCGAAGCCGCCCATCGAGTTCGGCGACGACCCGCCCGTCTACTCCGACTTCGCCTACATCGCCTTCTGCATCAGCATCTCGTACGCGATCTCCGACACCGACCTGCACACCACCAGGCTCCGCAAGACGGTGATCTGGCACTCCCTGCTGTCTTACTTCCTCGGCACCGTCGTGCTGGCCTGCACGATCAACGTCATCGTCGGCCTGGCCTCCTGATGCCGAGCAGAGGGCTATCCCGCCGCCGTGAGATTTTTCGACGCTACTTGGCCGTTTTTGGCACGACCGTGCCAAAAAGAGG
>DAOLFC010000013.1:0-51644 GCA_035326505.1 Arachnia sp. | reverse complement strand
ATGAGCACCGTCTTGCCCACGCCGGCGCCGCCGAACAGGCCGATCTTGCCGCCCTGCACATAAGGGGTCAGCAGGTCGAGAACCTTGATGCCGGTCTCCAGCATCTGGGTGCGCGACTCGAGCTGGTCGAAGGGCGGGGCCGGGCGGTGGATCGGCCAGCGCTCGGTGATCTCGATGCTGGACGGGTCGACGTTCAGCACGTCGCCCGTGGCGTTCCACACATGTCCCTTGGTGATGTCGCCCACGGGGACGGAGATCGGCGCGCCGGTGTCGCGCACCTCCGCCCCGCGGCGCATGCCGTCGGTGGGCTTGAGCGCGATGGCGCGAACGATGTTGTCGCCGACGTGCAGCGCCGTCTCCATGGTCATGGTGCGGGTCTCGCCCATCACCTCGGTGTCGACGAGCAGCGCGTTGCCGATCTCCGGGATCTGGTCAGCGGCGAACTCGACATCGACGACGGGGCCGATGACTCGGGCGACGCGGCCGATGCCTCCGGTGGCAGCTGCCTGCGTCGTCTCAGCAGTAGCAGTCATGTGAAATTTCCTCACTCGTTTCCGGCTGACTCGGCCAGCGCCGAGGCGCCGCCGACGATTTCTGTGATTTCCTGGGTGATCTCGCTCTGGCGGGCCTGGTTGGCCTCGCGGGTGAGCTTCTGGATCAGCTCTTCGGCGTTGTCCGTGGCCGCCTTCATGGCGCGCTGCCGGTTGGCCAGCTCGGAGGCGGCCGACATCTGCAGCGCGAAGAAGATCCGGTTGGCCACGAAGAGCGGGAACAGCGCGTCCAGCACCGTCTTGGGGTCGGGCTCGAAGGCGTAGAACGGCGTCGACTCGGCCTGCACGGCCGCCTCGGCCTGGTTCGGCAGCGGCACGTCGTTGCCGTCCACGATCTCGATCGGCAAGAGGCGCCGGGGCAGTGGGACCTGGGTGATCATCGAGACGAACCGGGTGCCGACGGTGTGGAGCTGGTCGACCCCGCCCTCCTCGGTGGACGTCAGGAAGGCCTCCATGAGCACGTTGCCCATCTCCCGCGCGTGCGCGTAGGTGGGCGCATCGGAGAATCCCGTCCAGGATCGCACGACCGGCACATTGCGGAACTCGTAGTACGCGACGGCCTTCTGGCCGGAGACGTAGATGTCGACCTCCTGGCCCTCGTCGAGCAGCTTCTGGCGAAGCTGCTCGGCGGCCTTGATCGCGTTGGACGAGTAGGCGCCGGCCAGGCCCCGGTCGCCGGTGATGACCAGCAACGCGGAGCGCCGGGGGTTGGGGTTCTCGGTCAGGAGCGGATGCTCGATCTCGTGGTAGGACGCCAGCGCCGACATCACCTTGTCCAGCTCGAAGGTGTACGGCATCGCCGCACGCGCCGCCTGCTGGGCCTTGACGATGCGCGACGCCGCGATCAGCTCCATCGCTCGAGTGATCTTCTGCGTCGCCGCTACGGACTTGCGGCGCTGCCGAAGCTCCCGGAGACTGCTAGCCATCGACGATCACGCCCGCTTCTGGCGAACGATCTGCTCCTGGCCAATCTCGCTGTCCTCCAACGGCCGGTGCTCCTCGCGGCCGACGAGCATCTTGCCGTCGGAGGTGCGGAACACCCGCTTGAAATCGGCGAGCGCCTGAAGGGCCGCGGCCTGGTCGGCATCGCCGAACAGCTTCGTGCCGGCGATGTTCTGCAGGACGGAGGTGTTGTGGCGCAGGTGGTCGAGGTACTCCTGCTCGAAGCGCAGCACGTCGGCGACGGGGATGTCGTCGAAGTGCCCCTCGTTGCCGGCCCACACGCTGACGACCTGGTCTTCGACCGGGTAGGGCGCGTACTGGCCCTGACGCAGCAGCTCGGTGAGGCGCGCGCCGCGATCCAGCTGGCGACGCGAGGCCGCGTCCAGGTCGGAGGCGAACATCGCGAAGGCCTGCATGTCGCGGTACTGCGCCAGGTTGATCTTCAGCGAGCCGGAGACCGCCTTCATCGCCTTGATCTGGGCGGCGCCGCCGACGCGGGACACCGAGATGCCGACGTCGATGGCGGGACGCTGGTTCGCGTTGAACAGGTCCGACTGGAGGAAGATCTGGCCGTCGGTGATGGAGATCACGTTGGTGGGGATGTAGGCCGAGACGTCGTTGGCCTTGGTCTCGATGATCGGCAGGCCGGTCATCGAGCCGCCGCCGAGCGCGTCGGACAGCTTGGCGCAGCGCTCCAGCAGGCGGGAGTGGAGGTAGAACACGTCGCCGGGGTAGGCCTCACGGCCCGGGGGGCGACGCAGCAGCAGTGACATCGCGCGGTAGGCCTCGGCCTGCTTGGTGAGGTCGTCGAAGACGATCAGCACATGCTTGCCCTGGTACATCCAGTGCTGCCCGATGGCAGAGCCGGAGTAGGGGGCGATGTACTTGTAGCCCGCCGGATCGGAGGCCGGGGCATGCACGATGGTGGTGTACTCCATGGCGCCGGCCTGCTCCAGCGTCGCCTTCACCTCGGCGACCGTCGAGCCCTTCTGCCCCACCGCGACGTAGATGCAGCGCACCTGCTGCTTGGGGTCGCCCGTGGCCCAGTTGGCCTTCTGGTTGATGATCGTGTCGATCGCGATGGCCGTCTTGCCGGTCTTGCGGTCGCCGATGATCAGCTGGCGCTGGCCGCGACCGATCGGCGTCATGGCGTCGATGGCCTTGAGGCCGGTCTGCAGCGGCTCGCGCACCTCCTGGCGATCCATCACGCCCGCGGCCTGGATCTCCAGTGCGCGGCGGCCGTCGATGGGGGTGATCTCGCCGAGGCCGTCGATGGGGGTGCCCATGGCGTTGACGACGCGGCCGAGGTACCCGTCGCCGACCGGCACGGAGAGCACGTCGCCGGTGCCGTGTACCAGCGAGCCCTCGTCGATGCCCTCGGAGTCGCCGAGGACGACGACGCCGATCTCACGCTCGTCGAGGTTCTGGGCGATGCCCATCGTGCCGTTCTCGAAGCGCAGCAGCTCGTTCGCCATCACGGAGGGAAGCCCCTCGACGCGGGCGATGCCGTCACCGGAGGTGACCACCCGGCCGACCTCGCTCCTGCTGGCGGCGTCGGGCTGGTACGACTGGACGAACTCGTCCAGCGCTGAGCGGATCTCGTCGGGACTGATCGTCAGTTCAGCCATTACGTCCTACTTTCGGAGGTTAAAGGTTGGTGAGATGCCGGCGGGCGTCGTCGAGCCGGGCGGCAACGGTGGATTCGATTACTTCGTCGTCGATCTGCACGCTCATGCCGCCGAGAACCGACGGGTCGACATCGATCTGGAGCAGCACGCCGCGTCCGGTCTGAGCCTGAAGCGCCCGCTGAAGCCGGGTCACCCGGGCGTCGTCCAGGGGACGGGCCACGACCACCTTGGCGATGGCCCGGTGGGTGAGCTCGGCCGCCATGTCGAGATACGACGTGACCTTCAGGTCGAAGCCCCGCGCGCCGCCGTCGGCGGTGCGGGAGAGCAGCTGCCGGGTGACCGGCAGCGCATTCTTCGCCAGCGAGGCGATCAGCTTCTGCTTCTCCCCGACGGGCACGGCCCGGTCGCGGAGGATGTCGTTGATCTCGGGCGTGCGCAGGACGGCGTCGGAGAGCGTGTTGAGCTCCGCCGTCACGGTGTCGAGCCGGCCCTCGTCCTGCGCGGTGCGCAGCGCGAGGCGGACGCCTTGACGTTCGATGCCGCGCACGAGCCGCTGGGGACCGCCCCAGGTGTGCCCGACCGCACCGTCCACCACCTGCATGGCCGAAGGGGCGATCTTTCCGCCGAACAGACGAGCCGCGAGAGCCCGCCGCTGGTCCGGGGTGGCCGACGGGTCAGACAGCGAACGACGCAGCATCGGCTGCTCGGTGAGCAGGTCGGCCACCTGGAAGAGGTCGCTGGCGGCCGACGAATCGGCGGCCACGGAACCGGCCAGGACGTCCAGCGCATTGACTGCCGCGTCGCTCGCCCTCATCGGTTCGGACCTGCCGACTCGAGCTCTTCAAGGAAGCGGTCGACCGTGCGCAGCGCGCGAGCGTCGTCTTCCAGCGACTCGCCGACGATCTTGCCGGCCAGCGTCGTGGCCATGCCGCCGATCTCGCCCTGCAGGTCCAGCAGCAGCTGTGCCCGCTCGGCGACGAGTTGCTGACGACCGCCCAGCAGGATGCGATCGGCTTCCTTCGACGCGGTCTCCCGAGCCTCCGCCAGGATCTGCGCACCCTGATTCTTGGCGTCCTCGCGAATGCGGGCCGCTTCCTCGCGGGCGGCGGTCATCTGCTCGTTGTACTCGGCGAGCATCGCCTCGGCCTGCGCCTCGGCGGCGGCCGCGCGCTGCATGCCGCCCTCGATCTTGCTCGAGCGCTCGTCGTACATCTTCTCGAAGGCCGGAACGACGACCTTCCACATGATGAGGAAGACCACCAGCATCAAGACGATGCCGACGAGGATCTCCGACATATGGTGGGGCGCAAGAGGCCCGAGGTTGATCTCTTGCAACACCCCAAGAGTGGGGATCACGACGCCGCTCAGAGGACGAAGGCGAGGGCGATGGCGATGATGGCGAGGGCCTCGACCACGGCGAAGCCGATGAAGGCGGTGCTCATCATGGCGCCACGAGCCTCAGGCTGGCGAGCGGTGCCGTTGATGACCGAGGCGAAGATCCAGGCGACGCCAAGAGCCGGCGCGATCGTGGCGATCGCGTAGCCGATCATGTTGATGCTGCCGGAGATTTCGAGGAGGGTCATTGTTTTTCCTTTCGGATGGCTTCGTGGTTTCCCTATAAGCACGAAGTCGGACTTGGGGGTTAGTGCGCCTCGGCGATCGAGGACGACACGTACTGGGCGGTCAGGACCGTGAAGATGTAGGCCTGCAGTGCGCCGATGAACAGCTCCAGCAGGAGGATGGCGAGGCTGAACGCCAGCGAGACGCCGCCGGCCACGTTGTAGAAGGTGTTGTCGGCGTAGGTCAGCAGGTAGCCGCCGCCCACCACGAACACCATGACCACCAGGTGGCCGGCGAACATGTTGGCGAACAGACGCAGGGCCAGCGTGATGGGCCGGGTGATGAAGGTGGCGAGGAACTCCAGCGGGATCACGATCGGCAGCAGGTAGCCGGGCACGCCGTCGGGGATCAGCGAGTTCTTGAGGAACTTCATGCCGAACTTCTTGAATCCGGCGCCCACGTAGATCAGCCAGGTGAGGATCGCCAGGCCGTAGGCGTAGCCGACGTTGGAGAAGGTCGGGTACATGAAGAGGAAGAACTCGCCGAACCAGTTGTTCACCAGCAGGAAGGAGAACAGGCCGAGGAGATAGGGCAGGAACCGGCGGTAGTCCTCGTGGAGGATGTCGCGAGCGATGCCGTTGCGGACGAACTCGTAGACGTACTCCGCGAAGAACTGGCCCTTGCCGGGCTTGATCTTGAGATTCCGGGAGGCCAGCCACCACAGCACGATGACCAGTAGCGCGCCGATCACCGCCTGGAAGAAGGGCTTGTTCATCCAGTCGGGCAGCACGCCCGGCCAGACGGAATACCAATGGAAATCTTCGACACCTGGTGGGGTGTATCCGCCGCCGCTCTCTAGCGGAAGGAGGGCGATCGTCACGTGTCTCTCCCGTATCGCTTGATGATCAGGTAGGTACCGCTGATCAGGCCCAGGATCAGACCCACCGGCAGCAGCCACGATGTGTTGAGGAAATGGTCACCCACCCAGCCGAGACCCCCGTAGAACAGCAGTCCCGCGAGGATGTAGGCCAGGACTCCCATGCCGTCTTCAGAACGATTGCCGCCTTCAGAACGAATAGCGGTGCCGCTACGCGCCGCGTCTTCGTGCCGCTCAGGTGTGGTGCCCATGTTGCGATGAGCCTAGCAGGAAATCGCCGCTGCCTCACCTCGAATCGCGTGCCCTGTGACCACGCTTTCCGATCCCGGTCAGGCGGACGTCGCGGGGGGCTGATATTCCTCGTCGTAGACGGGCACGCGCTGCCTGCTGGCCACCAGCACGACCCCGGTCACCCAGCCCAGCACGGTGGCCACCACCGACAGCAGCAGCCAGCCGTCCACGATCCTCGGCGCGACCGACGGCAGCCGGAGCAGGAACCACAGCCCCGCGGCAATCCCGATCACGCGCACCGCGTAGCTGATCAGCACCAGCGCCATGCCCTGCATGGGTTCCAGCTCGGAGGCGACCACCTCGAGGGCCTGGCCGATGGCGTAGAAGATCACCACCGCAGCGAAGCCGAGCAACGCGGTCAGCAGCGCGTCGGTGCCGCCCAGGGCCAAGGACAAGCCGATCACAGTCAACCCGGCCAGGTGTCCGCCGGCGACTCCGCCCAGCATCATCTGCCGGGCGCGCCGCGTGGCCGCCGTCACCCGCGCCCGCGGCCTGTCCGGTGCCGGGCTCTCAGCCATCGCGCTGCCCGGTGCCGGGAAGAAGCACCTCGTCGGTCTCGTCGCGCACCGGCCGGATGGGACGCAGCGTCGCGAACAGGACGATCGCCAGAGCCGCCACCACACCGACGACGGGAAGCAGGGAGGAGCTGAAGGCGATCACCACCAGGCCGACGGAGATCACCGCCGTCCAGCCGTACATCAGGTAGACCGCGCCGCGATGCGAATGGCCGCGAGCCAGCAGCCGGTGATGGATGTGGTCCTTGTCCGCGACGAACCAGAACTGTCCCTTGCGGGTGCGCCGGACGTAGGCGGCCACCAGGTCCACGAACGGCAGCACCATCACGGCGGCCGGCAGCAGGATCGGCAGGAGGGCAGGCAGGATGCTGCCCTTCTCGACGGCGAGCGCGCCCGAGTCGATCTGGCCGGTGAACGAGATGGTGCTCATCGCCATCAGGAGGCCCAGCAGCATCGCGCCGGAGTCCCCCATGAACATCTTGGCGGGATGGAAGTTGTGCAGCAGGAAGCCCAGGCAGATCCCGCAGGTGGCCACGGTGATCAGCGACGCCGTGGTCGCGCGCACCAGTTCCTGCTCGTAGGCCAGGTAATAGGCGTAGGCGAAGAAGACCCCGGACCCGATGGCGATCACCCCGGCCGCCAGCCCGTCCAGGCCGTCGACGAAGTTGACCGCGTTGACGCACAGCGCGATGAAGCCGACCGTCAGCAGGATGCTGGTGGCGTCGTCGAGGGAGATGACGGAGTTGGGCAGCGGAATCCAGTAGATCCGCACGCCCTGCAGCACCGCGATGCCCGCCGCCAGTCCCTGACCCGCGAGCTTGATCCACGGGGACAGGTCGTAGCGATCGTCGATCACCCCCACCAGGGTGATGACCAGCCCCGCCCCGACCACCGCCATGGCGTCGTGGCCCACCACCGCATAGCGCCCCAGGAACGGCAGTTGGGTGGCCAGGGTGAGGGCGATCACCAGGCCGCCGAACATCGCCACGCCGCCGAAGTACGGGATGGGCTCGGTGTGTACGTCCCGGTCGCGCGGCATCGCCAGCACACCCGTTCGGGTGGCGAGGCTGCGGCACGGTCCCGCCAGGAGGTAGGTGGCCGCCCCGGCGATCAGCAGGACCAGGAGGTACTCGCGCATCAGGCCTGCGGGCCCTCGTCGTCCCGAACGGGCTCCTGCTCCGCCGGGGTCTCCTCGTCGGAGGCCTCTTCGGGCGGGGTGTCCTCGGGCGAGGCCTCCGCGTCAGGCGTCTCCTGGTCGGGAACGGCGGGCTCCGGCTCGGCTGCGGGCTCGGCGACCGCGGGAGCCACCTCCCGGATCTGTTCCAGGCTCAGGGCCCCCAGCCGGACGATCTCGCCGTGCTCGAAACGGGTGAAGTCGACGATGGTGGACGCCACGCCGCCGAGGGCCTCCCCGCCGTCCAGATATATCGCGACATCGTCGCCCAGCTGTTCCTCGGCCTGGCCGGCTGTCACCGCGGCGGGTTGTCCCGACACGTTGGCGGAGCTGACGGCCAGCGGGCCGGTGCGGCGCAGCAGCGCCCGCGCCTGGTCGTGGTCGGGCACGCGGATGGCCACCGTGCCGCGGGTCTCGCCCAGCCGGAGGCGAGCCGTGGGCTGGGCCTTGAGGATGAGGGTGAGCGCGCCCGGCCAGAAGGCCTTGGCCAGCAGGTCGGCGCCCTCGGGCACCGAGGTCACCACGGCGCGCATCATCAGGCGCTCCGCGATCAGCACCGGCGGCGGCATGTCCCCTCCCCGCCGCTTGGCGTCCAGCAGCGCCTGGATCGCGTCGGCCGAGAAGGCGTCGGCGCCGATGCCGTAGACCGTGTCGGTGGGCAGCACGATGCACCGCCCGTTCGCCACGGCCGCGGCGGCCGCGTCGAGGCCCGCTTCGGCGTCGTCGGCCAGGGAATAGGTCTTCGCCCGCTCAGTCACGGGGTCAATCCTGCCATGCCCGGACTACCGCGCCTCGGAGGGGCGCTGGCCGGTCACGAAGCGGGGTCGTCCGGCGAGATCCGGCCGATCGGTCACGTCCTCGTAGCCGCGTTCCTCGAGCAACCGGACCACCTCGTCGGACTGGGTCTCGTCGTGCTCGACTCCCACCCATCCGGCGGGCGCCAGCAGGCGGTCGGCCACCTCGAGAACGACGCGCACCGCGTCGAGGCCGTCCTCCCCCGAGAACAGCGCGAGATGAGGATCGTGGTCGCGCACCTCCACCGGCAGCAGCGGGAGGTGGCCCTGGGGCACGTAGGGAGGATTGGCGATCACCAGGTCGACGGTGCCGTTCAGCTCGGCGAAGGCGCCGGCCATGTCGCCGTGTACCACCTCCACGCCGCAGCCCTCCAGGTTTCGGGAGAGGTACGGCAGCGCGTCGTCGGAGATCTCGACGGCGTGTACCTCCACTCCCCCCAGCTCGCGGGCGATCGAGCGGGAGATCGCCCCGGAGCCCGCGCAGAGCTCGACGACGCGACGGCTCCCCATCGGCCGCAGGGCGAGGGTGGCCAGCGCCCAGCCCACGAGTTCCTCGGTCTCCGGGCGGGGGACGAACACACCGGGGCCGACGACGAGTTCCTCGTAGCGGAAGTGGGCCACGCCCGTCAGGTGCTGCACCGGCACGCCCTGAGCCCTCCGCTCGGCCAGGCGCTCGGCCCTCGCGAGCTCTTCGTCGGTCATCGACGACCGCATCATCATGTCGGTCAGATCGCAGCCCAGCGCGTGGGCGACCAGCAGCCGCGCGTCGACCCCCGGGGTGGCGACGCCCGCCTCGTCGAGGCGCTGCGCCAGCCGGAAGGTGACGTCGTAGGGCCGCGGCATCAGGACCCCACCCCGGCGAGGCGCTCGGCGAGATCCTGCTCGGCCAGCGCATCCATCAGGGGGGTGAGCGCGCCGTCGAGCACCTGATCCAGGTTGTGGGCCTTGAACCCGATCCGGTGATCGGTGATCCGGTTCTCCGGGAAGTTGTAGGTGCGGATGCGCTCCGAGCGGTCCACGGTGCGCACCTGCGACTTGCGGGCGTCCGACGCGGCGGCCGCGGCCTCCGCCTCGGCGAGCTGGGTGAGGCGCGCGCGCAGCATTCGCATGGCCGAATCCTTGTTCTGCAACTGGGAGCGCTCGTTCTGACAGCTCACCACCACGCCCGAGGGCAGGTGCGTGATCCGGACCGCCGAGTCGGTGGTGTTGACGCCCTGGCCGCCAGGCCCCGAGGACCGGTACACGTCGATGCGCAGATCGTCGTCGTTGATCTCCACCTCATCCGCCTCGACGTCGGGCATCACCAGCACGCCGGCGGCGGAGGTGTGGATCCGGCCCTGGGACTCGGTGACGGGGACGCGCTGCACGCGATGCACCCCGCCCTCGAACTTCAGCCGTCCGTACGGCCCGTAGTCGGCGCCGGAGCCCCCCTTGACGATGACCGTCACCGACTTGTAGCCCCCCAGGTCGGTCTGCTGCTCGTCGAGGATCTCGGTCTTCCACCCCAACTGCTCGGTGTAGCGGGTGTACATCTTCAGCAGGTCGCCGGCGAACAGCGCGGACTCCTCGCCGCCCTCGCCCGACTTGATCTCGACGATCGCGTCGGCGAGGTCGTTGGGGTCGCGGGGCGCCAGCAGGCGGGTGAGCACCTGGGTCTGCGCCGCGATCTCCTCGTCCAGCTGGGCGACCTCCTCCGCGAAGGCCGCGTCCTCGTCGGCCAGCTCCGCCGCGGCGGTGCGGTCGCCGGTCAGCCGGTCGTAGTTGCGCAGCGCCTCCACGACGGGCCGCAGGGCCGCGTAGCGTCGCCCCACCTTCCGGGACTGGGCGAGATCGGCCAGCACCTCAGGATCGGCGAGCTTGTTCTCCAGCTCGTGGAACTCCTCGACGAGAGGACCTGCGTTTTCGAACATCACTGCACCTATACATCACCGCACCTCAGGACGAGATGCGTACTCGGGGGATGACAAAAGACCTGGGCGCCGGCCGGCCGGAAAGTCCGACCCGGCCAGCGCCCAGGCTGAGCTAGCTACTTCTTCTTGGCGTAGCGGCGCTCGAAGCGGGCCACACGGCCGCCGGTGTCGAGGATCTTCTGCTTGCCGGTGTAGAAGGGGTGGCACTCGGCGCAGACGTCGGCGCTCATGGAGCCGCGCTTGGAGGTGCTGCGCGTGGTGAACGCGTTGCCACAGGTGCAGGTGACCGTGGTCTCGATGTACTCAGGGTGGATGCCCTGCTTCATGGTTGTCTCCTCATGTATCCGTCGGCCGGGTCGCGTGCCCCGCATCCGCGGGCGCACTGTCCGTGCGTGAACCGGCACGATCTGCCATTGTGCCACCCCGGGCCGGGGCGGCCAAACTCGTCAGTTGTCCTTGCCGGGGGTGGTCTTGAGCACGCTGAGCAGGAACTCGTGGTTGTCCTGCGTCTTGCGCATCCGGTTGAGCAGCATCTCCAGCGCGCCCTGGTCGTCCAGGCCGGACAGCGCGCGGCGCAGCTTCCAGATGATGTTGAGCTCGTCGCGCCCCAGGAGCAGATCCTCGCGGCGCGTGCTCGACGCGTCGACATCGATCGCCGGGAAGATCCGCTTGTCGGCCAGCTCGCGACGCAGCCGCAGCTCCATGTTGCCCGTGCCCTTGAACTCCTCGAAGATCACCTCGTCCATCTTGGAGCCGGTCTCGATCAGGGCGGTGGCCAGGATCGTCAGCGAGCCGCCGTCCTCGATGTTGCGGGCTGCGCCGAAGAACTTCTTCGGCGGGTACAGCGCCGCCGAGTCGACGCCGCCGGACAGGATGCGGCCCGACGCCGGGGCGGCGAGGTTGTAGGCGCGTCCCAGTCGAGTGATGCCGTCGAGCAGCACCACCACGTCGTGGCCGAGCTCCACCAGGCGCTTGGCGCGCTCGATGGCCAGCTCGGAGATCATCGTGTGGTCCTCGGCCGGGCGATCGAAGGTGGAGGCGATGACCTCTCCGGAGACCGTGCGCTGGAAGTCGGTCACCTCCTCGGGGCGCTCGTCCACCAGCACCACCATCAGATGCACGTCGGGGTTGTTGGCGGCGATGGCGTTGGCGATGGACTGCATCACCATCGTCTTGCCGGCCTTGGGCGGCGAGACGATGAGGCCGCGCTGGCCCTTGCCGATGGGCGAGACCAGGTCGATCACGCGACCGGTCAGCTGGGTGTTCACCGTCTCCATGCGCAGGCGCTCCTGCGGGTACAGCGGCGTGAGCTTGGCGAACTCCGGGCGGTTCCTGGCCTTCTCCGGGTCGTCGCCGTTCACGGAGTCGAGCCGGACCAGCGGACTGTACTTCTCCTTGCGCTCACCCTCCCGGGGGATGCGCACGGCGCCGGTGATCACGTCGCCGCGGCGCAGCCCGATCTTGCGCACCATCGACATGGAGACGTAGGCGTCGCTGGGACCGGGAAGGTACCCGGTGGTGCGCACGAAGGCGTAGTTGTCGCGGATGTCGACGATGCCGGACACCGAGGCCAGCACGTCGTCGGGGCTGACCTGCGTGTCGACCTCGATCCGCTCCCCCGGACGCGGACGGCGCGCCGAGCGGTCGCGATTGCGGCGGCGCCGGTTGCGGCGGCCGCCCAGCGCGTCCTCGTAGTCGGCCAGCGAGGGCTGCTGCTCGGGCTGCGGCGGTTGTTGCTGCGGCTGCTTGGGAGCGGAGCCCTGACCCATGGCGGCGGCCAGCAGTTCGCCGACCTCCTCGTTGGTCTCATCCTGGGTGTTCCTGTCGCGCGACTGCTCGCCCCGGTTGCGGCGGCGCCTCCCCTGACGCGCGGGCTGTTCGTCCTGGCCGCGCTCGGGCTTGCCCTGCCGCTCCGCCTGGGTCATAGGCGCGCTCTCTGCCGGCGGCGCCTCCACCGGCAACGGCTCCGCCTGGGGGGCCTTCTGCTGCCCGCCGGTCTTCGGCTGCCCGCCGGAGAGGGCCGCGATCAGCTCGCCCTTGCGCATCTGCGAGATGCCTTTGATCCCCTGCTGCGAGGCGAGAGCCTTCAGCTCAACCAGCTTCATCGAGTTGAGCTCTGCGTTACCGGATTCGGCCACGGATGTCCTTCCTGAACAAGGATGCTGCACCCGTCCTCAGCCGGTCCACCTGCGGGGCACTGTGTGTATAGGACTGGGGTGCATAGGATTGGAATTCGCCGGGCGGCAGATGGCGGGTTTGATATAACCAGTTCCAGCCGCTGCTTTGCGCCCTCTGAAGCGAACGGGATCAACCCTACCACCGATATCCAGCGGTCACTAATGGCGCTCGGGCGTCGTCACCCGGGCGTCGTCAGTGGAAGTAGGGAATCAGCAGATAGAGGCCGAAGCCGACGATGAGGATGCTGACCCCCAGCAGGGCGTACCCGCCGGCCTTGTAGCCGACGCCGCGCCCCTCCGAGGCGTATTCGAGCCAGCGGGTGGCCAAGGAGACGATGCCGACGATGGCCACCGCCCCCACCAGGGTGACCACGGCCACCTGCGCGAGCGCGCCCCAGTCGATCATCGCGTGGCCCCGATCACCGTGACGTCACTGGACATGTTCACATTGCTCGCCGTCACCTGATTGCGATGAGACAGGGCGACGAAGGCCGCCGCGCACCCGGTGAGCAGCAGTGCCGCCAGCAGCACGCCGCCGAAGCCGAGGCCCGTGAGCAGCGCGAACGCCCCGCCCAGCAGCCCGGCCGCGGGAAGGGTCAGCCCCCAGGCGATGACCATGCGGGTCGCCGTGGACCAGCGCACCTCGGTGCGGCGCCCGATCCCAGAGCCGAGGATCGCGCCGGAGGCGACATGGGTGGTGGACAGGCCGAAGCCGAGATGCGAGGAGGCGAGGATCGCCGCCGTGGCCGAGGTCTCCGCCGCGAATCCCTGCGGCGCCTCGATGTCGACGAGGCCCTTGCCCATGGTGCGCATGATGCGCCAGCCCCCGGAATAGGTGCCCAGCCCGATGGCCAGCCCGGCGGTCAGGATCACCCAGAACTGCGGCCCGGTGCCGGACTCCTGGAATCCCCCGGCGACCAGCACGAGCGTGATCACGCCCATGGTCTTCTGGCCGTCGGAGGTGCCGTGCGCGAGGGCCACCATCGACGCCGAGATCTGCTGGCCGCGCTTGAACATCCGGGTGGCCAACGGCCCGTGACCGCCGCCCGGCCTGGAGGTCAGCCAGTAGGCGAGCCTCGTCGCCAGCATGGCGGCGAGGCCGGCGATCACCGGCGCCACCAGGGCGGGAAGGATGATCTTGGACAGCACCACCGGAAGGTGGATGCCCTGCAGACCCGCCGAGACCAGCACGGCCCCGATCAGGCCGCCGAACAGCGCGTGCGAAGAGCTCGACGGCAGCCCGAACAACCAGGTGGCAAGATTCCAGATGATCGCGGCGCAGAGCCCCGCGAACACGATCGCGGGGGTGATCAAGTCGTCGTTGACCATGCCACTGGAGATCGTCTTCGCCACCTCCGTCGAAAGGAAGGCGCCCACCACGTTCAAGATGGCGGCGAGAGTGACGGCGGTCTTGGGCCTGAGGGCCTCGGTGGCCACCGACGTCGCCATGGCATTGGCGGCGTCGTGAAAGCCGTTTGTGTAGTCGAAAATCAGGGCGGTGATGACAACGATCACCACGATAATCGTGGCGGTCATGCGAGCTGTCCCTGGGTCCATGCAGTGTTCGCGGTGGGCACAAGAACAGACTAACGGCAGATGTCGGCAGACTTACAACCGGGTTACGAGCAGGTGAGACTCACGCCGTCGCCGAAGCCCAGCGACCGCCTCGCGAAGCCCTCGGAATCGACGGCTTCCGCCCTTGTCAACACGGATTCACCGGCCACCGCCAGCACCGTCGGGCCCGCTCCGGAGATGGCGGCCGGAACACCCAGCGCACGCAGCCGCGTCATCAGGTCGAAGGAGGGCCTCATCAGGTCGGCGCGGTAGCGCTGATGCAGCAGGTCGGCGGTGGCGTCGAGCAGCAGGTCCGGCCGCACGGTGAGGGCCATCGGCAGGGCGGCGGCCGCGATCGCCTGGGCGACGGCATCGGCCCGGCTCACGGTGGCGGGAAGAACCGCGCGGGCCTCGTCGGTGCGACACTCGAACTCCGGCACCCACACCATCGCGGACAGCGACGGATGCAGATCGAGTTCGATCAGCCGGACCCCGGCCTCGTGCTGCCACGCCCAGATCGCCCCGCCGTAGACGGCCGCGCCGGCGTTGTCGGGATGCCCCTCCATCTCGCTGGACAGCCGCAGCAGCTCCTGCCTGTCCAGGGCGATGCCGGGGCGGGCGACGCCCCACGCCAGCGCGAGGCCCGCGACGATCGCCGACGCGGAGGAGCCGAGGCCGCGGGAGTGCGGGATCGTGTTGTGCGCGGTGAGCCGCATCCCCGGACGGCTCCCGCCCCACTCCTCGAGCCCGCGCAGGATGGTCGCGACCACCAGATGGCGCTCATCGCGCGGCACCTGGCTCGCTCCCTCTCCGGTCACCACCACCTCGAGGCCGGGTTCCGGGCGGGTCTCGAGGGTGAGCTCGTCGTACCAGTCGAAGGCGGCGCCGAGGCAGTCGAAGCCGGATCCGAGGTTCGCCGTGGTGGCGGGCACACGAACCCGCAGCATCGCCATCTAGGCGCCCTCGACGCGCATCATGCGGATCTCCCGGTCGACGAAATCGACCGAGGCGAGCGTGTCGATGACCCGGCGGATCTGGGTCTCCGTGGTGGTGTGGGTCATCACGCCGAGCCGGGCCGCGAAACCCTCCTCGGCCTCGGCTCGGTGCGGGGAGGTCTGGTGGACGTTGCGCAACGACACCCCGTGCTCGCCGAAGATCGCCGCGCACCGGGCCAGCACGCCCGGCCGGTCGACCGCGTCGAAGCTGACGTAGAACGACGCCTCGGCGACCCCGACCGGAGCCACCTCTCGTCGCGCGTAGGGGTCCTGCAGGTGGCCCACGGTGCCCCGCGCCCGGTTGCGGGCGGCCGTCACCACGTCGCCCATCACGGCGGACGCGGTGGGCGCCCCTCCCGCCCCCTGGCCGAGGAACATCAACTGGCCGGCCTCGCGGGAGTCGACGAAGATCGCGTTGAAGGCGCCGGAGACCGCCGCCAGCGGGTGCTTGTCGCCGATCATCGTCGGATGCACCTTGACGACGATGCGGTCGTCGGGGGTGGTCTTCGCGATCGCCAGCAGCTTCACCGTGCATCCCATCGCCTCGGCGGCGGCGATGTCGTCGGGGGTCAGCTTGGTGATCCCCTCGCAGTACACGTCGTCGCGGGTGACCTCGGTGTGGAAGGCCAGCGTGGCGAGGATCGCGGCCTTCGCGGCGGCGTCGTGGCCCTCGACGTCGGCGGTGGGGTCGGCCTCCGCGTAGCCCAGGGCCTGGGCCTCGGCCAGCGCCTCGTCGAAGCCCTGCCCCTCGGTGACCATCTTGTCCAGGATGAAGTTGGTGGTGCCGTTGACGATGCCCATCACCGCGCGAATGTCGTCGCCGACGAGCGACTCGCGCAGCGGCCGGATGATCGGGATCGCGCCGGCGACCGCCGCCTCGAAGTAGAGGTCGACGGAGCCCAGCTCCGCGGCCCGCGACAGCACATGCAGCTTCTCCGACAGCAGCGCCTTGTTCGCGGTGACGACGGAGGCGCCGTTGCGCATCGCGGTCAGCAGCAGGCTCTGGGCCGGCTCGATGCCGCCGATCACCTCCACGACGATGTCCAGGTCTCCCCGGCTCACCAGGGCGTCGAGGTCGTCGGTGAGCAGCTCCGCAGGGATCTCCGGCCGTTCCTTCCCGAGCGAGCGCACCCCCACTCCCACCAGTTCGAGCCGGCGGCCGATGCGCTTCTCCAGTTCCTCGGCGTGATTCAGGATGATCCGGGCGACCTGGGATCCGACGACCCCTGCGCCCAGCAGTGCGACCTTCAGCGGGTCAGGCGACATGTTCATTCTCCAACGTCCAAGCGCAACAGATCGTCCAGCGTCTCGCGGCGCAACAGGGTCCGGCTGGCGCCGTCACGCAGCGCCACCACCGGGGGTTTCGGAATCTGATTGTAGTTACTGGCCATCGAACGCGCGTAGGCGCCCGAGCCCGGCACGGCGATGAGGTCGCCGACGCGGATGTCGGCGGGCAGGAACACCGAGCGGATCAGGATGTCACCGCCCTCGCAGTGCTTGCCGACCACCCGGCACAGCACGGGACCGGCCTCGGAGGTGCGGTTGGCCAGCGCCGCCGAGTACTCGGCGGCATACAGCGCGGGGCGGATGTTGTCGCTCATCCCGCCGTCGACCGAGACGTAGACCCGGGAGCGCCCGCCCTCGAGCTCGACCACCTTGACGGTGCCCACCTCGTAGACCGCCACTCCTGCGGGGCCGCAGATCGCGCGGCCGGGTTCGATCGACATCCGGGGAGGGGTCATCTCGAAGGCCCGGCACTCGTGCGCGATCAACTCCTCGAAGGAGGCCGCGATCTCGGCGACCGGCGACGGCGTATCCGCCTCGGTGTAGGCGATGCCGAAGCCGCCGCCCAGATCGAGTTCGGGCAGCTCGGCGCCCGTGGCCGTGCGGAACTGGTGCGCCAGCCGCATGACCCGGCGGATGGCGACCTCGAAGCCGTGGGTGTCGAAGATCTGCGAGCCGATGTGGCTGTGGATGCCCATCAGCTCGATCGACGACGACCCATGGCAGCGCACCAGCGCCGCGAGCGCCTGCCCGCCCAGGATCGACAGCCCGAACTTCTGGTCCTCGTGCGCGGTGGCGATGTACTCGTGGGTGTGCGCCTCCACTCCCGTGGTGACGCGGACCAGCGCCTTCGCCGTGGTGCCGAGCTCCGCACAGGCCGCCTCGATGCGGGCGATCTCCTGGAACGAGTCGACGATGAAGCGCCCCACGCCCTGCTGCAGGGCGAAGCGGATCTCCTCCTCCGACTTGTTGTTGCCGTGGAAACCGAGCCGCGCGGCGGGCATCCCGCCGGCCAGCGCGATGCGCATCTCCCCCATCGTCGTCACGTCGAGGCCGAGTCCCTCCTCGGCCACCCACCGGGCGACGCCCCGGGTCAGCAGCGCCTTGCCCGCGTAGTAGACGTCCCATCCGGGGAAGCTGTCACGGAACTCCGCGGCGCGCGCCCGGAAGTCGGCTTCGTCGAGGAAATAGGCGGGCGTGCCGTGCTCCGCGACCGCCTCGACGAGGGGCACGCCGCCGACGACGATGCGGCCGACATCGTCGCGCACGGTGCCGCGCGGCCACAGCCGCGGGTCGAGCTCGTTGAGGTCTTCGGGAACGTTCAGCCACTGCGGGCCGGCGTGCGCGGCGTCCGCGTGGATCGATCCGGCGATGTGGGTGTGGGTCATGGACGTAGAGCCTGCCAGATCAAGGCCCTGCTTCACGAGTCATTCGCTCTCGGCGCGCACCTGAATCCGCTCATGGCCGCGAAGAACGAGGTCGACGGGCTCCTCCACGAGCACGCCGTCGGCCCGCACCTCGACGCCCCCGCACGCCGCCGCCAGGCAGTCGCCGTCGAAGCGCACGCCCCACAGCGTGAAGAACTGGCCCAGCGTGACCTCGCGGTTGCCCTCGCCCTCCAGCCAGAGATCCCCCGTGTCGTCGTGGGTGTGCGCGGGCGCCTGGACCGCCCGCAGCCGATCGACCCCGATGAAGGGTGGCAGCGACACGGGGGTGCCGTCGACGGCGACCTCCATGGCGACGATGAACGGGTCGCCGTCCTCGTCCAGCGCCAGCTCCGGGAGACCGGCCTCCCGGATGTAGGAGATCGCATCGCGCGGAGCCTCCCAGGGCGGCGGTCCCTGCCGCATGACGGCCGGGTCGGGATCCGGCCGCGAGACGCACCCCACGAGCAGCAACGCCGCCACCACTGCCATCGCCTTGCGCATGGGCCTCACTCTACCGACGCCGCGCCCGTCGTACCGTCCACCGGCAGGGCGACGATGAGAGCCGGGCCAAGAGGTGCTACCCTTTTCCAGGTCGCCCGTTTCGCGGGCGCCGGCCCCCGTAGCTCAGGGGATAGAGCACCGCCCTCCGGAGGCGGGAGCCGAGGTTCGAATCCTCGCGGGGGCGCCGACGCCGAATGGCCTGGTCAGACAAAGTTTGGCGAGGCCATTTTTCTTGTCCGAGGCGGCGGAGAGGGCATCAACATGGCGCCGACGCGACACACGCCGCCCTCCTTGCGGGACTGCTTCCCCGTCATCTCCTGCCGCTACTCTGGCCTGCATGACCGTGGGTCGTTCCTCCGCCGGCACGCCGACCGCGCCGCCACCCTCCGGGATCGGCGACGTTCTCGTCCCGGTCGCGCTGGCCGCGCTGTTCTTCCTCACCCGCCTCGCGATGCTGTGGCTGGTGCGCCAGGAGGGCGCCGGCTTCGTGCCCAACGACATCTCCTACTACGGCTACTACCTCGACAAGCTGGAACAGGGCGACGCCGGCGTGATGCGCGAGTACCCGCCCCCGGCGGTGTGGATCCTGGCCTGGATCTACCGGATCGGCGGCGGCTGGCAGACGTGGACCCCCTATTTCGCCAGCTTCATGTTCCTGCTCGACGCGATCACCACCGTCGCGCTCTATCGCCGGGCGCGGCCCTGGGCGGCGCTGTTCTGGATCCTGTTCACCTTCTTCAACGGCGCGATCATGTGGTACCGCTTCGACCTGCTGACCAGCGTCCTGGTGGCATGGGCCTGCCTCGGCGCCCGGCGGATCCCCAAGGCCGCGGGCGCCTTCATCGGGCTCGGCGCGGCCATCAAGCTCTGGCCCGCGTTGCTGATCGGCCCGCTGCTGGCCCCCAGGCCGTGGAGCCGCACGCCGACGGCGGGGCGCTCCCGGCTGCTGGGGTTCGCCGTGGTGGGATTCGGCCTGGCCCTGGCCTCCCTGCTGGTCCACGGCTGGGAACGCACCGCGTCGGCCCTGAGCTGGCAGTCGGACCGGGGCCTGCACATCGAGTCGGTCCCTGCCACGCCCCTCATGTTCCTGCGCACCTACACCGGGCTGGAGTCCTGGAACATCGCGATGTCCGACTACAACGCGCTGGAGCTGAGCGGGCCTCTGGTGCCCACGATGCTGGCCGTCTCGACGGCACTCACCGCGGGGGCGGTCCTGCTCGCCGTCTGGTGCTCCTGGCGCCTGGTCCGGCGCTACCGGGACGACGACCCGGAGTGCCACGCCGCGGCGACGATCGCGATCCTCGCCGTCATCGCGGCCATGATGGTGGCCAACAAGGTCTACTCGCCGCAGTACACGCTGTGGCTCGGCGGTCCTGCCGCGGTGCTGCTCGTGATCGACACCCCGCGATGGCTGCGCCGGCACGTCGCCGTCGCGGCCGTCACGACGCTGGCGGTGGCCGCGACCACCCAGCTCAGCTACCCCTGGGCGGCCCAGGGCATCATGGCGCTGCCCATGGGCTCCGGCCTGGAGACCTCGGTCCTGATCCTGCGCAACGCCCTGCTCGTCGCCCTGCTCGCGCACACCGCCTATCTCGCGGGAAGAGCCACGCGGGGTCCTCGCGCGGAACAGCCGCCCCTCGCGGCCTCGGGCCCGCGGCGGGCTGGCGAGAGCAATGGGGTCGTGGAGCAGGCAAGATTCCGCGGAACCAGGCTAAGCTCAGGACATAACCGGGCGTAGTTGCCTGAGCCGATCACTCACAGAGGGGATTCGTGGCACCGGCCACCTACACATATGTCTGCTTCTGATTCCAACGACGTATTCGGACCGAACTCCTGGCTCATCGACGACCTGAGGGACGCCTATCGGCAAGACCCCCAGTCCGTGGACGCGACATGGCGCGAGTTCTTCGCGCGCGAGTCCTCCGGTTCTTCGACCCCGCCCCCCACCGGGCCTTCGACGCCTACGTCTACGCCCCAGCCGGCACCCCGGCCCGCCCCGCAGCCGACGGCAGCCGCTCCCGCACCGTCGGCGCCCCCCGCCCCGCAGGCCCCGGATCCGCAGCCCGCGGCGACGCGCGCGCCGGCGCCCCAAGCCAAACCGTCGCCCCAACCCAAGCCGGCGTCCAGCAACCCCCGGGGCCAGGTGGAGGCCTCCCGCAAGGTGGACGCCGAGTCACCGTCGGCGCCGGGCAGTGGCGCGGGGCTCTCCGCCAACGCTCCCAACCCCGCGCTGCGCCCGGAGCCCACGGCCGCGCAACCCACCTTCACGGTTCTCCGCGGCGCGCCGATGCGCACGGCCAAGAACATGGACGCGTCGCTCAGCGTGCCCACCGCCACGTCGGTGCGCGCGGTGCCGATGAAGCTGGTCATCGATCAGCGCACCGACATCAACGACTTCCTGCGCACCTCCAAGGGCGGCAAGGTCTCCTTCACCCACATCATCGCCTTCGCGATGGTGCAGGCGTTGAAGAAGCACCCCGACATGAACAACGCCTATGACGTGAAGGACGGGAAGCCCACCCTGATCGAGAACCCGTCGATCAACCTCGGCATCGCGATCGACCTGCCGAAGCCCGACGGGACCCGCCAGTTGCTGGTGCCCAACGTCAAGGGCTGCGAGTCGCTGAACTTCGCCCAGTTCTGGTCGGCCTACGAGGCGGTCGTCGCCAAGACCCGCGCGGGGCAGCTGACGGTCGCCGACTTCGCCGGCACCACCGCGTCCATCACCAACCCCGGCGGCATCGGGACCAACCATTCGGTGCCGCGCCTGATGACCGGTCAGGGCATGATCCTCGGCGTCGGCGCCATCGACTACCCGGCCGAGTTCCAGGGCATGTCGTCGACCAAGATCACCGAGCTCGCGGTCTCCAAGGTGACGACGCTCACCTCCACCTACGATCACCGGGTGATCCAGGGGGCCGAGTCGGGCGCCTTCCTCAAGACCCTGCACGAGCTGCTGCTCGGCGAGCACCGGTTCTTCGACGAGATCTTCCAGGCCCTGCGCATCCCGTACGAGCCGCTGCGCTGGTCGGCCGACTTCATCGCGCACCGCAACGATCAGGTCAGCAAGTACGCGCGCGTGCTCGAGCTGGTCAACGCCTACCGCCACTACGGCCATCTGGTCGCCGACGTGGACCCGCTGGAGTACCGCCAGCGCGCCTTCGAGGACCTGCGCCTGGAGTCGCACGACCTGTCGATCTGGGATCTGGACCGGGAGTTCGCCGTCGGCCAGCTCTCCACCCACGAGCGCGCCTACATGCCGCTGCGCGAGTTGCTGCGCGTCCTCAAGGACTCCTATTGCCGCACCATCGGCATCGAGTACATGCACATCGCCGATCCGCGCCAGCGGGAGTGGTTCCAGCGCCGGATGGAGGTGCCCCGCAAGCCGCTCAGCCACCAGGAGCACATGCACGCGCTGGACAAGCTGAACGAGGCGGAGGTCTTCGAGACCTTCCTGCAGACCAAGTTCGTCGGCCAGAAGCGCTTCTCCCTCGAGGGCGGCGAGTCGATGATCATCCTGCTCGACGAGATCGCTCAGCGCGCCGCCAACGACTCCCTCGACGAGGTCTGCATCGGCATGCCCCACCGGGGCCGCCTGAACGTGCTGACCAACATCGTCGGCAAGAAGTTCGCCCAGGTGTTCAAGGAGTTCGACGGCAACGTCGACGTGGGTTCCGGCACCACCGGCGACGTGAAGTACCACCTGGGCGCCGAGGGCACCTTCGTCGCGGCCAACGGGGCCCGGATCAAGGCCTCCGTGGCGGCCAACCCGTCCCACCTCGAGGCGGTCAATCCGGTCCTGGAGGGCATCGCCCGAGCCAAGCAGGACGCCATCGGTGCCGACGACTTCCCCGTGCTGCCCATCCTGCTGCACGGCGACGCGTCCTTCGCCGGCCAGGGCGTGGTCTACGAAACCCTGCAGATGAGCCAGCTGCGCGGCTACACCACCGGCGGCACCGTCCACGTCGTGGTGAACAACCAGGTGGGATTCACGACCTCCCCGGTGGAGTCGCGCACCTCCACCTACTGCACCGACGTCGCGAAGGCGATCTCCGCCCCCGTGCTGCACGTCAACGGCGACGACCCCGACGCCTGCATCCGCGCGGCCCGGCTCGCGTTCGACTACCGACAGCGCTTCCACAAGGACGTCGTCATCGACCTGGTGTGCTACCGCCGGCGCGGGCACAACGAGGGCGACGATCCCAGCTTCACCCAGCCGAAGATGTACGACCTGATCGAGCAGAAGCGCTCCACGCGCCGCATCTACACCGAGTCGCTGATCGGCCGCGGCGACATCTCCATGGCCGACGCCGAGGACGTGATGAACCGGTTCCGGGAGCGTCTGGAGACCGTGTTCCGGGAGGTCCGCGAGGCGCGCGACAGGGACGACGACGACGATTACACGCGGGTGCCCTACTACCCGACGAAGCCCGACCAGCGGCTCACGGAGATCACGCCCGAGGCCATGCAGCGCATCGCCGACGTGCATACCGAGTTCCCCGACAGCTTCAGGGTGCATCCCAAGGTGCGGCCGCAGCTGGAGCGGCGTGCCCAGGCCATCCTCGAAGGCCCGATCGACTGGGCGACGGCGGAGATCCTGGCCATCGGCTCGCTCCTCATGGAGCATCGCCCGGTGCGTCTGACCGGCCAGGACTCGCGGCGCGGCACGTTCTCCCAGCGTTTCGCCGCGATCGTCGACCGGGTCACCAACGAGGGCTGGGTGCCGCTGAAGCACCTCACCAACGATCAGGCGACCTTCGACGTCTACGACTCGCTGCTGAGCGAGTACGCCGCGCTCGGCTTCGAGTACGGCTACTCGGTGGCTCGTCCCGAGACCCTGGTGCTGTGGGAGGCCCAGTTCGGCGACTTCGCCAACGGCGCCCAGACCATCTCCGACGAGTTCATCTCGTCGGCCAACGCCAAGTGGACGCAGAAGTCGGGGGTGGTGCTGCTCCTGCCGCACGGCTACGAGGGTCAGGGGCCGGATCACAGCTCCGCGCGCATCGAACGCTGGCTGCAGCTCTGCGCCGAGAACGCGCTGGCCGTCTGCCAGCCGTCGACGGCGGCCAGCCACTTCCACCTGCTGCGCCAGCACGCCTACGTGAACTACCACCGTCCGGTGGTGATCATCACCCCCAAGTCGATGCTGCGCAGCAAGCAGGCTTCCTCCATGCCCGAGGATTTCACCTCGGGCACCTGGCGGCCCGCGCTCGACGATCCCACCGTCACGGACGCCTCGAAGGTGAACCGCATCCTGCTGTGCTCCGGCAAGATCCGCTGGGAGCTGGCCGAGCGCCGCAAGAAGATGGGGCTCGACGGCCAGGTGGCGATCATCGCGCTGGAGCGGCTCTACCCGCTTCCGAGTGAGGCCGTCGCCTCGATCCTGCGCCGGTACCGGCACGTCACCGACGTGCGCTACGTCCAGGACGAGCCGGAGAATCAGGGCGGCTGGCCGTTCCTGTCCGTTCACCTGCCCCAGGACGTGGAGCAGTATCTGCCGGGCTATACGCTGACCATGGTTCCGGTCACCCGTCCGGCGGCCTCGGCGCCGTCGGTGGGCTCGCTGAGGGCGCACAAGCAGCAGGAGGAAGAACTGATGCACCGCGCCCTGGGCGCCTGAGCGGAGCCGTCCCCTCGTCGCGCGATCCCCCTGACCGAGCGACCCCATTTGACGCAACCCCATTGACACTGAAGAGGAATGACCTGTGAACGACTATCAGCGCGCCGTCGAGCGCTATCGCACCGTGACCGGCGCAGAGCCCGCAGGGGTCTGGTTCGGGCCGGGCAGGGTGAACCTGATCGGCGAGCACACCGATTACAACGACGGTTTCGTCCTGCCCTTCGCTCTCGACCGCAAGGCCGTGGTGGCCGCCGGACGCCGCGATGACGATCTCGTGGTCGCGATCTCCCTTGAGCTCGACGACGAGGTCCGGCTGCCGCTGAGCGAGCTCGCGCCGGGGCAGCAGGGCTGGTCGGCCTACCTCGCGGGCGTCGTCTGGGCGCTGCGCGAGGCCGGCCATGCGGTCGGCGGCGTGACCCTCGTGCTCACCTCGGACGTACCGCTGGGCGCGGGCCTGTCCAGCTCGGCGGCGATCGAGTGCGCCGTGGTCGCGGCGCTGTGCGACCTCTACGAGATCGACCTGCCGGAGATCGATCGGGCGAAGCTCGCCCGGGTGGCCGAGAACGCCTACGTCGGCGCCCCCACCGGCCTGTTGGACCAGGCCGCCAGCACGCTGTGCCGGGCGGGAACGGGTCTCTTCCTCGACTGCCGCACCCTGGAGACCCGCCAGGTGCCGCTGCCGATGGCCGAGCAGGGCTACGAGATGCTGGTGCTCGACACCAAGACCCCGCACAGCCACGTCGACGGCGAGTACGGCGCCCGCCGTGCCTCCTGCGAGGAGGCCGCACGGATCCTGGGCATTCCCGCCCTCCGCGACGTGACCGATCTCGACGAGGCACTGGCCCGGCTGAACGACGACACCATGCGCCGCAGGGTGCGTCACGTCGTCACCGAGAACGAGCGCGTGCTGGAGGCCCTGGCGCTTGCCGAGGCCGGCAAGCTCGCCGAGCTCGCGCCCCTGCTCGACGCCTCCCACGCCTCCATGCGCGACGACTACGAGATCACGGTGGAGACCGTCGATCTCGCGGTGGAGACGGCGAAGGCCGCGGGCGCGCTCGGCGCGCGGATGACCGGCGGCGGTTTCGGCGGCTGCATCATCGCGCTGTGTACGGCGGGCACCGCCGACGCCATCGCTCAGCAGGTGGCGGAGGCGTTCGCGGAACGCGGGTTCGCGGCGCCGGAGTGGTTCACCGCGGTGCCCGCACCGGGCGCCGGGCGCCTGCTCTGACGCGGCGTCATCCGTCCTGGAAGGCGCGCCTGGTGGCGGGCAGCACCGCCGCGATCGCGGTGACGAGGGTGACCGCCCCCACCAGCACGGCCCCCACGGACTGCGGGATGTCGCCCGCCTGCAGCAGGCTGAAGGCGCTGACGGTGTGCAGCAGGGCCGCGCCCACGATGAGGCCCTGCGCCCACGGCAGGCGGCGCGCCCCCAGCCAGGCCAGCCCGGCCACGAGAGCGCCGTAGATCGCGAGCGACGCCCCCACGCCCAGGCTGAAGGCGCCGGCCCCGACGGCCATCGACGCGATCCCGATGCCGATGAACGCCGCTCCGGCCAGGGCGGTGAGGACGACGGTGACTCCCAGCGACGGCGGATCGAACAGGCGAGGTTTCTTCACACCCCAGACCCTGCCCAACGCGATTCGAATGGGCAAGTCGGCGGATCGAGCGCGGGAGCAGAACGCCCAGGAAGGATTCCTGCGTAAACGGCGCTGCCTATTGTGTTCGCGTTAGCATACAGGTATGTTTCTTCGAGCCCCCCGATTTTCGGGGGCCGAATGACCTGCCCTCATCCCCTCATGAAGGAGTGCCCCGACGATGGATTGGCGCCATAAGGCTGCCTGCCTGACGGAAGATCCCGAACTGTTCTTCCCCGTGGGCAACACCGGTCCTGCCTTGCAGCAGATCGAAGACGCGAAAAAGATCTGCCAGCGCTGCGACGTACGGGAACGCTGCCTGTCCTGGGCCCTCGAGGCCGGCCAGGACCATGGTGTCTGGGGGGGAATGAGCGAGGACGAGCGCCGGGCCATCAAGCGCCGCGCCGCGCGCTCCCGGTTGCGCGCCTGACCCGCCGCCCGCTGCCGGCTCACAACGGCAGGCGGATGATCGCCGCCGTTCCGGGCCGGTCCTCACGATTCGTGATCTCCAGCGTCCCCTTCATCTCGTTCATCAACGCCGAGATGATCGACAGGCCCAGGCTGGTCTGATCTCCTAGCGCGAAGCCGTCGGGCAGCCCCTCGCCATCGTCGAGCACCGTCACGGTCAACTGGTGCTCCTCGCGGTGTGGACGCACCACGATCTCACCCGAGGAGCTGTTGAGGCCGTGCTCGATCGCGTTCTGGCACAGCTCGGTCAGCACCATGCTCAGCGACGTGGTGGCGGCCGCCGGTATCACCCCGAAGTGGCCCTCCCGCCGCGCGCGCACCGTGCCCGAGGCCGCGGCCAGGTCGCCCACCATGTCGAGGATCCGATCGCAGACCGCATCGAAGTCGACGTTCTCGTCGATGGCCGTGCTGAGTGTCTCGTGTACCAGCGCGATCGACGACACCCGGCGCATCGCATCGCGGAGCGTCTCCTTCGCCTCCGGCGAGCGCGACCGGCGGGCCTGCATCCGCAGCAGCGCGGCGATGGTCTGCAGATTGTTCTTCACCCGGTGGTGGATCTCGCGGATGGTGGCGTCCTTGGTCACCAGCAGCCGGTCGCGCTTGCGGAGATCGGTGGTGTCGCGGCAGAGCACCAGCATCCCCGCCGTCGATCGCTCCAGCCAGAGCGGCAGCAGCACGAAGCGCATCGAGGCCCTGTTGCTCTCGATGTCGAACTCCAGGCTGACGGTTCCCTCCATGTCGCTGTCGAAGGTCTGGCCCACCTGTTCCACCTTGCGCCGGAGCCCCCGGATGAACTCCCGGTAGTTCTCCCCCTCGAGGTCCCCCGCGGCGCCCAGCCGGCGAGCGCCGGTGACCGCGTTCGGGCTGGCGTAGGAGATGGTGCCGTCGGGCTGCACCCGGATCACTCCGTCGGCGACGCGCGGCGCGAGAGCCTTGTCCGACGGCGGCACCAACGGGAACTCGCCGCGCATCAGCATCTGGGTCAGGATGTCGGCGGCATCCATGAAGTTCTCCTCCAGCGTGCCGGTGGCGCGCACCGTCATCTGGTTGGTGTGCCGCTCGATCACGGCGATCGGCCGCCCGTTGCGCAGCACGGGAATGGCCCACACGTCGACGGGGATGCCCGCGCTGATCTCGTTGTCGCTGGTCTCGGCGATCTGGCGGCTCAGCCATGCCACCAGGACGGGATGATCGGGCTCGTACTCGATGACCTCGCCGACGACGTCGTCCTCCAACGCCGTCGGCCCGGTGACGGGCCGGATCTGCGCGACGCACTGGAACCGTTCGCCGGACTCGTCGACCGGCAGCCACAGCACGAGGTCGGAGAAGCTGAGATCCGCCAGGATCGACCATTCCCGCACAAAGGCGTCGAGCCATTCGCGATCCGACATCGACTGCACGTCACCACCCATGGGGGCCACTCTGCCAGGTGGGGCGGCGGTCTCGCGACACGGGGCCATTTCCGGCGGGGCCCGATCGTCTGGCAGAATCGGACACCGCACCAATGAGATATCTCATCCGAGACGAGGAGGCCCCCATGGGCAAGACCGGACGCAAGCGTCGCGCACGCCGCAAGAACAAGGCGAACCACGGCAAGCGCCCCAACGCCTGATTCCTTTTCGCGCCCGGTTCCCGGACCGCCCGCGCGAGGAGACACCAAAGCCCCCGCTTCCGCGGGGGCTTTTCGGTTACCGGCGGGCGATCAACCCCGGATGCGCACGCTCTGCACCCGCGCCAACAGGCCGACGGGCGCCCGCCCGACGGGCTGGCTGCGCTGGATCATCTCCGTGATCGTGGACTCGATCTCGAAGTTCTCCATACATCGCTCGCAGGCGTGCAGATGCAGCCGGATCAGGTCGGCATCGGCGTCGAGCAGCTCCTGGTGAAGGAAGGCATGCACCTGGCGCAGGGCCTCGACGCACTCGTCGAGTTCGTTGTGGTCATGGGAGACCATGTCGGGCTCACTCATCACCGCCCTCCGTCCTTGCTCGTCCGATCCCCTGCTGCCGCGCATAGTCGGCGAGCAATCTTCGCAACTGCGCCCGGCCGCGGTTGATCCGGCTCATCACCGTACCCAAGGGGGTATCCATGATCTCCGCGATCTCCTTGTAGGAGAAGCCCTCGACGTCGCTCAGGAGGACGGCCATCCGGAAGGGCGGCGACAACTCCGCGAGCGCGTTGGCCACGGTGGCGTCCGGGGTCTGGTCCAGCGCCTCCATCTCCGCCGAGCGCAGGCCGGCGGAGTCGTGCGACGCGGCGCGCATGAGCTGCCAGTCGGTCACGTCCTCGTCGCCGCTGGTCTGCGGCGAGCGCTGGGCCTTGCGGTAGGAGTTGATGAACGTGTTGGTGAGGATCCGGTAGAGCCATGCCCTCAGGTTGGTGCCCGGAGTGAAGGACTCCTGGGCGGCGAACGCCTTGGCGTAGGTGTCCTGCACGATGTCTTCGGCGTCGGCGGCGTTGCGGGTCATCCGCAGCGCGGCCGAATACAGCCGGTCGAGGTGGCTCAGCGCCTCGGTCTCGAACGCCTGAGCGGTGTCCGCAGGGTCGTCCAGACACATCTCAGCCACGCCGTCGTGAGACGTTACGGCTGTGCGGCGCTGGGTGGTATCCATCCCGATGAAGAATAGCGACTCCCGCACCGCACTCCGAACGGGGACCCCGGAAAAGCCGGGCCGCGCGGGGAGGAGCAACGTGGTCATGGTGGGTGAACACCAGTACGGCGAACTCTATTCCCGCGCCTCCGAGGGTGGGTAAGGTTGCGCCATGAGCCTCACGCGATTCGTTGCCCGCAGCCTGTTCGCCAGCTACTACATCGTCGATGGCGCGTCCTCCGTCGCGAACCCGGCGGCCCGCGCCGCCGATGCGGCCCCGCTCACCGAGAGGGTCACGCCGCTGGTGCAGCGCATCGTGCCCGCGTCCTATTCCTCGCACGTTCCCGACAATCCGGAGACCTGGGTGCGCGTGGCGGGCGCGGCGAAGGTACTCGGCGGGCTGATGTTCGCCACCGGCGCCGGACGTCGCCTCGGCGCCGCCCTGCTCACCGGCGCGGCCGCGTTCGACCTGGCCACCGACCTCCCCCGGAGCACCCACGACGTGAAACTCGCCCTCCCCGAACTGCTGCGCGACGGTGCCCTCCTCGGCGCGGCCGTGATCGCCACGCAGGACCTCCAGGGCAAGCCCAGCCTCGCGTGGCGCACCCAGCACGCCGTGAAGGCCGCCGACAAGAAGGTGGAGCAGATCACCGACGATGCCGGCCGGAAGGCCCGCAAGGCGAGTCGCCAGGTGCAGCGCAAGGCGAAGTCGCTGTCGCGCAGCGCCAAGCGCCAGGCCAGGCAGGTCGGCAAGCAGGTGAGCAGCGCCCTGTCCTGATGAGCAGCCTTCTCCCCTCCGCAGCCGGCCCCGTCGTCGGCACTGTCAGCGTCCCCGGATCGAAGTCGGAGACCAACCGGGCGCTGGTCCTCGCGGCGCTGGCCGAGGGCCCGTCTCGGATCGTCGGCGCGCTGGAGTCTCGCGACAGCAGGCTGATGATCGACGCGCTGCGGCAGCTGGGCGTCGAGATCCTCGAGGAGGACGGCATCCTCGCCGTCACTCCCCCCGCCCGGTTCACCGGCGGCGGGCGGGTCGACTGCGGCCTCGCGGGCACCGTGATGCGTTTCCTCCCACCCGTCGCGCTGCTGGCCGACGGGCCTACCGAGTTCTTCGGCGACGCGCATGCCAGCCAGCGCCCCATGGCCCCCATCGTCGACGCGCTTCGCCAGCTGGGCGCCACCTGCACGGCCGACGCCCTGCCCTTCCTCCTTTCCCCGCCGGCGTCGCCGGGCGCGGAGGCGGCGATCGACGCCTCCGCGTCGAGCCAGTTCATCTCCGGCCCCCTGCTGGCGGGCTGCCGGCTCCCCCACGGCCTCCGGCTGCGGCACACCGGCGCGTCGCTGCCGTCGCTGCCCCACATCGCGATGACGGTCGAGATGCTGCGCGCCCGCGGCGTGATCATCGCGCAGCCGTCCGAGCGGGAATGGGTGGTCGAACCGGGCTCGATCGCCGCCGTCGATTGCCGGGTGGAGCCGGATCTCACCAACGCGGCGGTGTTCCTGGCGGCCGCGGTGCTCACCGGCGGGCGGGTCGCCGTTCCCGGCTGGCCTGAGCGGAGCCTCCAGCCCGGTGCGCTGTTCCTCGATATCGCCGAGCGCTTCGGCGCGGGCGTGGAGCGGACGGCCGGGGAGGTGGCGGTCGTGGGCCGGAGCCGGCCCAGGGCCGTCGCTGAGGTCGATCTGCACGCCGCGTCCGAGCTGACGCCTGTGGTCGCGGCACTGGCCGCCGTCGCGGACGGCACCACCACGATCTCCGGGGTGGCGCACATCCGCGGCCACGAGACCGATCGGCTGGCCGCCCTGGTCGCGGAACTGGGGCGGGTGGGCGTCGCCGCGGAGGAGACCGCCGACGGCCTCCGGATCGAGGGCACGGCGCCGCACCGGCTCCGAGCCGCGGTGCTGGAGACCTATGCGGATCACCGGATGGTGCATGTCGCCGCGCTCCTCGGCTTGGTGGTTCCGGGCATCGCGGTCACCGATCTGGCCTGCGTGAGCAAGACGATGCCCCGGTTCGAGCACGACTGGCGGGGGTTGCTCGGGTGAGCGTCTCGCGCGCCCTCCGCGAAGACGATCACGCCGGCTTCGACCGTCCCCGGCGCCGCTCGAAGCCCCGGAGCAAACAGCGTCCCGATTACTCTCAGGCTCCGCTCGGCATGGTGATCTCCGTCGATCGCGGCCGCTACCGCTGCACCGTCGACGACCGCCTCGTCACGGCGGTGCGCGGCCGGCTGATCCCCCGCAAGGGCGGTGTCATCGTCGGCGATCGGGTCCGGCTCGACGGCGATGTCTCCGGCGACGAGGGCACGCTGGCCCGCATCGTCGAGGTGGAGCCCCGCACGACTTGGCTGCGTCGCTCCGCCGACGACGCGGACACCTTCGAACGCCCCGTCGTGGCCAACGCCGATCAGCTGATGATCGTCACGGCCCTGATCGATCCGCCCCCGCGGATGGGCATGATCGATCGCATCCTGGTGGCCGCCTATGACGCCCGCATCGACCCGGTGCTCTGCCTCACCAAGGCCGACCTGGCCAGCGCCGACGAACTCGTGGCCGCCTATACCCCGCTGGGCGTGCCCATCGTCGTCACCGAGCCCGACGCCGACCTGGGCGAGATCCGCGCCGTGCTCGAGGGACGCGCGACGGTGTTCGTGGGCCACTCGGGCGTGGGCAAGTCGACCTTGGTGAACCGGCTGGTGCCGGACGCCAACCGGGCGACCGGCGAGGTGTCCGAGGTCACGGGCAAGGGCCGCCACACCTCGACTTCAGCCCTGGCGATCGAGCTGCCCGGAGGCGGCTGGATCATCGACACGCCGGGGGTGCGGTCGTTCGGCATCAGTCACGTGCGCAACGAGTCCATCCTGGGTGCCTTCCCCGACATGGCCGAGATCGCCGAGGACTGCCCTCGGGGCTGCCCGCATGACTCCCGGTCGCCGCAGTGCGAGCTCGACACGGCCGTGGCGGACGGCAGGCTGGCGGAGGATCGTCTGGCTTCCTTCCGCCGGATGGAGCGCGCCTTCACCTGATCGGCCTCCGCCCCGATACGCTTCGAACATGGCTGCATCCAAGGATTTGACCGACGACCTCCGCCTCGCGCACCTGATGGCAGACGACGCGGATTCGTTGTCGATGAACCGGTTCAAAGCACAAGACCTGCAGTTCGCCGCGAAGCCCGACAACACGCCGGTGACCGAGGCCGACACCGCCGTCGAGGAGTCGCTGCGCCGCACCTTGTCCCGCACCCGGCCTCGCGACGCCATCACGGGCGAGGAGTTCGCCGACAGCGGCGAGTCGCGACGGCGCTGGATTATCGACCCCATCGACGGAACGAAGAACTACCTGCGCGGCGTTCCGGTGTGGGCGACGCTGATCGGGCTGGAGGTCGAGGGGCAGATCGTGGCGTCGGTGGTCTCCGCCCCCGCGCTGGGCCGACGCTGGTGGGCCAGCCTGGGCGGCGGCGCCTACACGGGGCGCAGCCTCCTGAACGCCACCGAGCTGAGCGTCAGCAAGGTGGAGAGCCTGGCCGACGCGTCGCTGTCCTACTCCGACATCGCGGAATGGGTGGCCTCCGGCAAGGGCCAGGGCTTCGTCGACCTGATGCGCGGGTGCTGGCGCAGCCGCGCCTACGGCGACTTCTGGAGCTACATGATGGTGGCCGAGGGCTGCGTCGACATCGCCTGCGAGCCCGAACTCCAGCTCTACGACATGGCCGCGCTCGACATCATCGTGCGCGAGGCCGGCGGCCGGTTCACCGACCTCGACGGCACCGACGGCCCCTGGGGCACCGGCGCCGTGGCCACCAACGGCCTCCTGCACGACACGGTGCTGGAGTACCTGGGGTAGTTCGGCGCGGGGGCTACCATCACATCGGGTTTCCCCGGCGTGTTGACTCGATGCGAGTACCAGCGCGGCGGAGTTGAACTCCGCGATCACTTCGGAATGCCCCCAAGGTTCTCGGTCAGTGGGGTTGAATCCGTCATTCCGCGCCATTCAGAGACTGTGAGGCTCTAGATGTCACTATGCTGACAGATCCAACCACAGTAACCCCGATCCGGCGAGTAATGGCCCGCTCACCGAGTTCGGCGAGCGGGCCATTCTGAGGGCATCGTCAGGCGCAGCTCTTCGCGGCGTAGTCAGCGCGCAGCGTCTGGGAGACGCCCGCGACCACCGCGTCGATCTCGATGCTCCCCGCCGGCACGGCGCTCTGCCGCGACGCGAACGCCACGCTCACGCTCTTGCCCGACGGCACCGTGAGGGCCCGGTCGCCGTAGTCGCCGGAGAGCTCAACATCGGCGATGCCGGCACTGGCGTTCGTGGTGGTGGCGATCACCTGTACCTTTCCGGCCACGCATCGCGTGGTGCTGGAGGCCGTCACGCTCGGCATCTCCGCGTCGGCGAGCGTCGTCCGCGACCACTTCTGGTTGGTCTGGCCGTTGCAGTCCCAGATCAGCAGGGCGGTGCCGGCGGCCGTCCCACCTCGGTCGACATCGAGGCAGCGGCCGGCCGACTGGCTCCGGACGGTGCCATCTTCGCCGATCGTCCACTTCTGGTTGGTCTGGCCGTTGCACTCCCAGAAGAGCACGGCCGTGCCATTGGCGGTGAGATTGCGGTCGACATCCAGGCACTTGCCGCCGACGATGAGCTGACCGTCCTTCGCGGCGAACCCCTGCGTCAACGAGGCCGAGTCGCAATCGGCGAGAACCGCTCGCGGTCCGTCGCCGAGCACCCCGCCGAGCACATCCAGGCAGCGGTCGGCCGAGGTCGAACGCAGGGCGAAGGTGGTCGACGCGACGGCGCCGGGCGTGACGCGGAAGAGCGCCAACCCGTGCCGGGGGACGGACGCGGAGATCGCGCCGCTGCTGTTCGAGAGGCCGCCGGTGAACAATTCTTTCAGCGCATACCCGGCGGCGGGTGCCAGGCCGATCTCGGCGGCGCTGGTCGACACGACCTGCGTGCTGCCGCCGCGGTTGAGCAAGCCGACGGCGACCGAACCGTCGGAGAGGGGCTTCCTCCAGATCTCGACGTCACCGTCGTCGCGGATCCGGGAGGCCTGGACGCCGTTCGGGTCCTGATTCACCGCGATGATGTCGCGGTTGCTGAGGATCGAGCGCACGTCGGCGCTCATCGTCGTGATGTCGTTGCCGGCGATGAGGGGCGAGGCCATCAGCGCCCACATGCCGAAGTGCGCGCGGTTCTCGGTCGCGTTCAGTCCCGTGCCCTTGCCGACCTCGAGCATGTCGGGGTCGTTCCAGTGACCGGGGCCATTCCAGTCGGTGAGTCCGGCCTGGACGTCCAGGATCTCGGTGACGCCCATGAAGCAGTCGCCGGTGCATCCGGAGGACCACTTGGCCGTGATGTCCTCGGTCGTGCGCCACATGTCGGCGATATCGCCGAAATAGTACTCGGCGCCGCGATTCGGGCGGATGCTGTTGGGATTGATCGAGTAGACGATCGGCCGGCCTGTAGCGCGCAGGGCGTCGCGCATCAGCGTGAACGCCTCGATCTGCTCCTCGAGGGTCCCCTCGTTCGAGCACCAGTCGTACTTGAGGAAGTCGACGCCCCAGGCGGCGAACGTCTCGGCGTCCTGCACCTCGTGGCCGCGCGCGCCGGTGGCGCCGGCCGTCGAACCGAAGTACTGCGCGCAGGTCTTCTCGCGCGGCGCCTGGTAGATGCCGAACTTCAGGCCGCGGTCATGGATGTAGTCGCCGAGGGCCTTCATCCCGGACGGGAAACGCGTGGGGTCGGCCTGAAGCGCGCCATTCGCGTCGCGCTGCGGGGCCTGCCAGCAGTCGTCGACGACCACGTACTCGTAGCCGGCGTCCTTCATGCCGGACGACACCATCGCGTCCACCGCGGCGCGAATCTTGGCCTCGTTGATGTTGCAGTAGTAGGTGTTCCAGCTGTTCCACCCCATGGGTGGGGTGAGCGCCGGGCTGTCGGCCGTCTCGGCGGCCGACGCCTGGGGGCCGTAGGCCATCCCCAGCGCCGAGACCGCGAGCGCCAGCGCGCTGACGATCGCCAGCCACCTTCCGCCTCGTCGGCTCCGCCCTGGTGATGAGCCGCCGGAGCCAGCGGCATTCGGCGGTCCTGCAGTCGGATGCATCACTGCATCTCCTTTCGGTCATGCGCGGGCGTCCTCGCCGTCGCACCGTTCGGGTCGAGCCGCCGATCGGTTCCGGAGGGCGCGTCGTCTGCCTGCTCCATCGGGACTCCCGCTCGCAGCAGATTTCTGCAAACGTTGGTCAGAAAATATCAACGCGAGTGCCATCTGTCAACGTTGGTCAGAAGGGTCGCTCTCCGGTCATCGAGCATGCATGGGCAGCCGACGGTGTCCCCCGGCTCTGCGGCCACGCACTTTCCGCACGCGGTCTATACCTTGATCCGGCCTTGCCAATAGCCCGGGCGCCGCTTGGTGTGCGCCACGGCGACGATCGTCAACTGGTCGTCTTGGACGAAGTACACGACGCGGTAGGGGAACTCCCTCACACGCTTGGAACGCACGACTGGCTCGCGGTCCCACCCGGGCCACACCGCCCACGCCTCAGGTGCGGCGACCGATGCGTCCAGTGCCACCAGGACCTCGTCCTCGAATCGGTCACCCAAGCCGACCTCGCGGTCGTCGTGCCAATCGATGTCGGCGTCGAACTCGGCTCGCGCTTCGGGATGCCAGCTGATCTCCACGCTTCACGCCAACTGTCGTGCCGCCTGACGAGCAGCTCGCCGCTCGGCCAGATGAGCCAGGACTTCCTCGTGAGGGATCGTCCTGACCTTGCCGCTGATGATGTCGTCGATTCGCGATCCGATCTCGGCCGTCCACGCCGATCCGATCGATTCATCGTCCGCCACCTCGACGGACTCCAGCAGGCGGAGGGCGATGTCCTTGCGCACCGAAGGGGGCAGGCCCAGGCCCGCCTCGTAGAACTCCGATGCGCTCAGCGACATGGGGTCAGTCTATGCGAGGTGGCAGCGTCTTGGGGAGGTGCCGACCGCACCTCCCCAAGCCGACGTGCCGGGGATCGGCGACTCAGAGCACGCGCACGCGGATCGTCTCGTCGAGCGCCTCGAGTTCGGCGAGCAGTCCCTCGTACGGGTTGCCCGACACGTCGGTGACGGCATAGCCGATCTGTCCCTTGGTGGACAGCGTCTGGGAGCCGATGTTCATGTCGTGGCGCGCCAGCAAGGCGTTCAGCCGCGCCATCACGCCGGGAACGTTCTTGTGCAAGTGAACGATGCGGCGCTGCGCCACCGCACCCGCGCTCACCTCCGGCAGGTTGACGGCCATCGACGTCGAGCCATAGCCCTCGTAGTCGGCGAACTTGCCCGCCACGAAGCGACCGATGTCGACCTGCGCCTCCTGCGTGGAGCCGCCGATGTGGGGGGTGAGGATGACATTGTTCATCCCCTGGAGCTTCGACACGAAACGCTCGCCCTTCGCCTTGGGCTCCGAGGGGAACACGTCGATCGCGGCACCGGCCAGGTGGCCGCGCTCCAGGCTGGCATGGAGCGCCTCGAGATCGACGACGTGGCCGCGGCAGAGATTGAGGAACAGCGACCGCGGGCGCATCTGGGCGAACTGCTTGGCGCCGAACATGCGCTCGTTCTCCGGGCGCCCGTCGACGTGCAGGGACACCGTCTCGGCCTCGCCGAGCAGTTCCTCCAAGGAATCGACCCGCTGGGCGTTGCCCAGCGCCAGGCGATCCACCATGTCGTAGAACAGCACCCGCATGCCCAGCGCCTCGGCGAGAACGGAGAGCTGCGAGCCGATGTTGCCGTAGCCGACGATGCCCAGCGTGCGGCCGCGGATCTCGTGCGAACCGATGGCCGACTTGTCCCAGAGGCCCTCGTGGACCTGGGCGTTGCGGTCGGTGAGGTGACGGGCCATGGCGATGATCTCGCCGATCGCCAGCTCCACCACGGAGCGGGTGTTCGAGTAAGGGGCGTTGAACACCGGGATGCCGGCCTCGGCCGCCGCGTCGAGGGCGATCTGATTGGTGCCGATGCAGAACGCGCCGATCGCACGCAGGTGGGGAGCGCCGGCGATCACCCGGGGCGTCACCTGGGTGCGGGAGCGGATGCCCAGATAGTCGACGCCCTGGAGCGCGGCGATCAGATCGTCCTCGGAGAGCGCGGAGCCGCGCGTCTCGATCTGGAAGCCGCGCTGGTTCAACACCCGCACGGCCTCTGAATGGATGTTCTCGAGTAGCAGTGCCTTCACCCGCCGAATACTACCGGCGCCGGCGCACCTCAGAGCGAGAGCGTCGCCTCCAGCAGCGCTTCGGTATACCGGTGCCGCGGACGCGCGAACACCTCGCCCACCTCGCCCTGCTCGACGATGTGCCCGGCCTCGACCACCACCACGCGCTGGCAGAGGTGGCGCACGACCGCGAGATCGTGGCTGATCAGCACCAACGCCAGTTCACGCTCCGCGACGGTGCGGGTGAGCAGATTCAGCACCTGGGCGCGCACCGACACGTCGAGCGCGCTGACGGGCTCGTCGGCCACCAGCAGGCTGGGATCGCCGATCAGCGCCCGGGCGATGGCCACGCGCTGGCGTTGCCCCCCGGAGAGCTGATGCGGGAAACGGGCGCCGTGCTCGGCAGGCAGGCCGACGCCCTCCAGCGCGGACGCGACGAGGCCGTCCCCCGCGCGCCGCGCCGGGAGGCGTCCCCTGATCCGGGGCGAGCGCAAAGGCTCGGTGATGATGTCGCGTACCCGCATCCGCGGGTCGAGCGAGGAGTTGGGGTCCTGGAACACCAGCGACGCGGAGGACCGCAGGTCGCCCAGCTCTCGTTCCCTCCGTCCGACGATGGAGGAACCGCGGAACAGCACGTCGCCGGCGCTGGGCCGCACCAGGCCAAGGATCAGGCGGGCCATCGTCGTCTTGCCGGATCCGGATCCCCCGACGATCCCGATCCGTTCGCCCGGCTCGATCGCCAAGCTCGCGTCGGTCAGCGCCACGAAGCTCTTGCCGCCGCGCTGGTAGGCGACGCTCGCGCCGCGCAGTTCGGCCAGCACGCTCACGCTTCCTCCCCGGTGAGATAGAAGTCCTGCACGCTCGGCAGCCGCTCCCCGGGGGCCACGGCGTCGATGCGGGCCGAGGCGATGAGTCCCTGGGTGTACGGGTGCTGCGGGTTCTCGATCAGACGCTCGATGGGGCCCTGCTCGACGATCCGTCCCTCGAGCATGACGGCCACCTGCGAACACACCTCCCGCACCACCGCCAGGTCGTGCGAGACGAAGATCGCCGACCGGTCGCGCAGTTGCACGTCGAGCAGCGCCAGGATCTGCTTCTGCACCAGCACGTCGAGGGCGGTGGTGGGTTCGTCGCAGAGCACCAGGCCCGGCTGGTTGGCCAGCGCCATCGCAATCAGAACCCGCTGGCGCTGACCCCCGGAGAGCTGATGGGGATAGCTGTCGGAGACGCGCCCGGGATCGGCGATGCCGACCCGGTCCAGCCAGGTGAGCACCTCGTCGCGGATCCGGCCGCGGAGTTCCCGATGGTGCAGCGCCAGCACCTCGCCGATCTGGCGGCCGACCTTCATCGTCGGGTCGAGGGCCGTCATGGGCTCCTGGAACACCATCGAGACGGCGGAGCCGCGGAGTCGGCGGTACGCCTTGTCGGACAGGCCCAGCAGCTCCCGGCCGTCCAGTGCGATGCTGCCGCTCACCTGCGCGTGCGAGGGCAGCAGGCCCATGATGGCCAGCGCGGTCACCGACTTGCCGGAGCCGGACTGGCCGATGATCCCCAGCCGCTCGCCGTGCCCTAGGGATAGCGTGATGCCGCGCACCGCCGGCGTGCCGTTGAAGGCCACCGTGAGGTCGACGATCTCGAGTGTGCTCACGTCAGCTCCCGTTGCCGGGGATCGAGAAGGTCGCGCAGGCCGTCGCCGAGGACGTTGAAGCCCAGCGTGGCGACGGCGATGGCCAGCCCCGGCCAGAGGGCGAGCATCGGCGTCGAGAAGACGTAGTCCTGGGCATCGCGCAGCATCCGCCCCCACGTCGGCGTGCCCTGGCCGGTGCCGAGACCCAGGTAGCTCAGGCCGGCCTCGGCCAGGATCGCGATGCCGAAACTGACCGAGGCCTGCACGCCGACCAGCGGCGAGATGTTGGGCAGGACGTGGCGCAGCGCGATCTGCCGGTAGGAGATGCCGCTGACCCGGGCCGCCTCCACGTAGGCCCGGCTCATCACCTGCAAGGTGCCGGCGCGGGCCATCCGCACGAAGGCGGGGATCGTCGAGACGCCGACGGCCAGCATCGCGGTCCAGGTGGAGCCGCCCAGCGCGGCCGCGAACAAGATGGCCAGCAGCAGCGCGGGAAAGCCGTAGAGCACGTCGCTCAGCCGGGAGGGCACCTCCGAGACCCAGCCACGCGTCATGCCGGCGAAGATGCCCAGAGGGACGCCCACCAGAGCGGCGCCGGCGACGGAGACGATGCCCACCAACAGGCACATCCGCGCGCCGATCATCAGGCGCGACAGCACGTCGCTGCCGAAGCCATCGGTGCCCAGCACATGGGGCCAGCCGGGCGGCGCCGCGAGGTCGCCGGAGATCGCGGCCGGCGGGAAGGGCGTCCAGAACAGCGACACCACCGCCATCGCCACGACGATGCCGATCAGCGCGCCCCCGAACACCAGGGAGCCGTTCTTTCTCATGTGGCCTCCCCCGCGCGTCGCAGCCTGGGGTCGATGAGCTGATAGGCGAGATCCACCAGGAAGTTGATCGCCAGCACCGCCCACACCAGCACCAGGACGATGCCCTGCACCACCACCAGGTCGCGCCGGGAGACGGCCAGCAGAAGCTGGGAGCCCAGGCCCGGCAGCGCGAAGACCTGCTCGATGATGATCGCGCCGACGAGCAGCGTCGCGAGCTGCAACCCGATGACGGTGAGCAGCGAGATCGCGATGTTGCGCAACCCGTGGCGTCCCAGCGATCCCAGGTAGGACCAGCCGAGCGAGCGGGCGGTGCGGAAGTAGTCCTCGTGGATCACCTCGATCACCGCCGAGCGCACGTAGCGCGACATCACCGACGCCTGCACCAGGGCCAGCGACAGCACCGGGAGCGCCAGGGACTTCGCCCACGGCCCGATGCCCACCACGGAGGCGGGCTCGTAGCCGCCGGCCGGGAACCACTGCAGCCGCACGGCGAAGAGCAGGACCAGGAGGATGCCCATCCAGAACGCCGGGATCGCCAGCCCGATCTGCGACACGGCGGACACGGCCACCCCGTCCCACCGGTTGCGCCGCACGGCCGCGTAGGTGCCGAGGGGCAGGGCGATCAGCAGGGCGAGGAGCATCCCGAAGCCGACCAGCCAGAACGACAGTCCCAGCTTGGCCGCGATCAGGGGGCCCACCGACTGGCCGGTGATCATGGAGGCGCCGAAGTCTCCGACGACGACGCCCCCCAGCCATTCGCCGTAGCGCACCAGGAACGGGCGGTTCAGCCCCAACTGCTCGCGCAGCGCTTCGGCCTCCCCCGCCGTGGCGTTGGTGCCCAGCATGATCTGCGCGATGTCGCCGGGCAGCGCGTTGGTGGCCCAGAAGATCAACAACGAGGCCACCAGCAGGCTTCCCACCAACCACGCGGCGCGCACGGCGACGCGCACGGCTACGCGGCGCATGACGACAGACGCCTCGTTCTCAGCTCCGCGACGCGATGTTGGTGAGATCGAACGCCAGGGTGCGCTGGTTCGCGTCGACCCCGCTGATCTCCGTCGTGGTCACGACGATCCGGGGCAGCAGCCACAGCCAGGCTGAGGCCGCATCGTCGGCCAGGAGTTGGACGGCCTGAGCCATGATCTCCGCCTCCTGGTCGGCGGGCGCGGCGTCGGCGTCGAGCAGCAGTTGGTTGAACTCCGGGTTCACGTAGTTCCAGTAGTTGCCTTCGATCGCGTAGGCGCGCGCGTCGCGCGGCTCGACATGGGCCACGATCGTCATGTCGTAGTCGTGCTTGGTGTAGACCTCGTCGAGCCAGCGGGAGAAGTCGAGTTCCTCGACCTGCACCGTGATGCCGGCCTCCGCCAGCTGGGCGGTGATCACCCGTGCAGCCGCCGGGGCGTAGGGCAGGGTGGGGACACGCAGCCGCAGGTTGAGGCCGGACTCGTAGCCCGCCGCGGCCAGCAGTTCCTTCGCCTTGGCCGGATCGTAGGGCCAGCGGTCGCTCAGGTCGGTGAACCAGGGATCGTTGGGCGAGGCCATCGACCCCAGCAGGATGCCGTAGCCCGCCCAGGCCGCATCGACGATGGCCTTCTTGTCGAGGGCTTGGTTGATCGCCTGACGAACCTCGGGCTTGGCCAGAGCCTCGGTGGCGTGGTTCAGGCCCAGCACGATCTCACCGTCGGTGGTGCCTTCGGTGACGCGGTAGCGATCCTCGTCGGAGAACTGGCCGATGGACTGCGGCACGGTCAGATTGGAGATGATGTCCAGCTGGCCCGAGAGCATCGCGGTGTTCATCGCGTTCGGATCGGCGTAGTAGCGGAAGTTCACGACGTCGAACCGGGCCGGGGTGCCCCAGTAGTTCTTGTTGCGCAGCAGCTCCACCTTGGAGCCCTGCACCCATTCGCCCAGGACGAACGGACCGGAACCGGCGGAGGCCGTCTCCAGCGAGTCCAGGCCCGTCGGATTGAACACCATTCCGGCCGGGGTGGTGAGGTCGAACAGGAACCGGTTGGACGGCTGCGTCAGCGTGATGTCGACGGTGTGGTCGCCGTTGGCCTCGACCTTCTCCACCGGTGCGAACGAGCCCTGGATCTGGGCCGTGGCGTCGCCGTCGATGATGCGCTGGAAGCTGGTCACCACAGCGTCGGCGGTGACCGGGGTGCCGTCGGCGAACTTGGCGGCGCCGTCGAGCTGGAACGTGTAGACCAGCATGTCAGGAGACAACGACCATTCCTCGGCGAGCAGCGGCCTGATGGTGCCCTCGCTGTCGAGCTTCACCAAGGTTTCGTAGACGTTGTAGAGCAGGACGAACGGGGTCCCCGCGCCCGAAACGGTGATCGGGTCCATGCCGTCGGGCTCGGTGGTGGCACCGACATCGAGCACGGAGGAGGAAGGGGTCTGGGACGGTGCATCATCGGCCGGGGAGGAACAGGCGCTCAACAACAGAGCGCTCACCACCGAGAGGACGACGCCGAACCGCAGGCTCAGACGGCGCTTTGACATGGAGTCTCCTTCTGGGGACAGCAGCATGGGCCCGAACAGTTTAACTGCGCGACGTGATGCCACCCGCGTCGTTCTGCTCGTGGCAGAGACGAGGTGGCAGGATGGTCGCCATGCCCGAAAGCTCGCCCCACTCGTTCTCCTGGGAGGCCTCCCGGCAGGCCCTCCAGCGGACGACTCTGCGCGCCTTCGACCTGAGCGAGCGCACCGCGCGCGCGGGCTGGCGCTCTCAGGTGAAGCGGGTGCGCCGCTGGAGGGGCCGCTTGTTCATGATCCTGCAGATCTCGCTGGCTGCCGGCACGGCCTGGTGGCTCGCGCGCACCGTCCTCAGTCACCCTGCCCCCTTCCTGGCCACCGTCGGGGCCATCGTCTGCCTGGCGGCGTCCTTCGGACAGCGCCTGGGCCGAGTGGTGGAGTTGGCGATCGGCGTGACCATCGGCGTCGGCCTCGGCGACCTTTTCCTCAGCGTCGTCGGCACCGGGGTGTGGCAGATCATGCTGGCGGTCGCCGTCGCCATGTCGGTGAGCACCTGGGTGGACGGCCGGATGCTGATGGTGACCCAATCGGCGGTGCAGGCCGCCGCGGTGATGACCGTGCTGCCGGGCCACGACGCGGGTTTCAATCGCTGGATCGACGCGCTGCTGGGCTGCGCGGTCGCGCTGGTGTTCGCCACCGTCGCCCCGGTGACCCCGATCGACCGGCCCCGTCTGATCGCCGCCGACGTGCTGCACAACGCCACCCAGACCCTGCGTTCGCTGGCCGACGCGATCCGCGGCAACGACTCCGAGGCCGCCGAGCGAGTGCTGGAGCAGGCCCGGGGCACGGAGACCGCGCTCAGCGACCTGCTGGCCGCCGCCGACGAGGGCATCTCCGTGGTGCGCACGTCGCCGTTCCTGCGCCGGCACAAGCGCCAGGTGCTGCAGATCGCCGACCTCACGGTGCCCCTCGACCACTTCATGCGCAATCTGCGGGTGCTCGCCCGGCGCGGCGTCGCATCGGTGTATCGCGAGGAAGAGGTCCCGGTCGAGTACCTGGCACTCATCGAGGAACTCGCCCAGCTCACCGACGAATGCGCCGCGGAGCTGTTCGCGAGACGGATCCCCACCCGGATGGTCGAGCCGCTCACCGAACTCGGCCAGCGCTGCGCCGCAGCCCCCGTCTATCCCCGGCTCTCCCCCACCGTCATCCTGGCGCAGGTGCGCTCGATGGTGGTCGATCTCCTGGAACTCTGCGGCCTCGACCCCGCCGACGCCCGCGAGATCGTCCCCTACCATGACTGACCCTGGGGTCTCCGGCGCCGATCACGACTCCCGACGAGGTCGTGCGGATCCGTGGCTGGTAGACCACCGATCCGCACGACGTGGCGGCTCCCTTCGTCGCGCCCGGCGGGGAGCGACGCGAACGGGGCGGGGCATGTCCGGTAAGCTGGCCGCGCATCGGGGCGTTAGCACAGCCGGTTAGTGCAGAGGACTCATAATCCTCCGGTCGCGGGTTCGAGCCCCGCACGCCCCACTAAAATCCCTAGTCAGCGCCAGTTGGCTGGGTTTTTTGGTTTGGCTGGGTGTTCTGGTCTGGCTGGGGTGATCTGGTTCCGACCGCGACGCCCGACAGACCCGGATCAGCGGCAGGCGTAGCGCAGCGAGTCGAGCAACCAGCCCCAGCGGTCGCGGTGTACGCACAGCGCCTGCAGGTCGAGCGCGCCGGCGCCGGCCGCGTCCACCAGCTGGGTGAAGATCCAGAACCCGACGACCACCATGGTGATCAGCAGGACGATGCCGACCACGATGCCCGCCAGGGCCAGGGAGCCGCGCTCACCGGAGCGTTTCGACCAGATGTAGGTGGCGACGCTCACGACCAGACCGACCGGCGGCATGATGAATGCCAACACGAGCCCGGCGATCGAAGCGCCCTTGCGGATGGTGGGAGCGTTGATCGCGTTGCCGGAATCAACGGTGGAAGAGTCACTGACCATGAGAGGTTCCTTCTGGGGGACGGTCGTCTGTCTGCCGAGGGGATCCAGGGCGTACCAAGCTCACCAACGAACCAGGGCGCCGCCAAGAAGAATGTGGTCCTTTCCGCACAAAATCGCGGGCCTTTCCCCCATATGTGGTGGCCCGCAGATGCCTCAGCGAGGGTTGTCGCGTCCTGGACGCCCGGATGGGGGCCGGCCGGGGTAGTTTTCGGCGCAGATGGAAGCGGGCAGATGGAAGCAGGGAGCCGTGTCAGGAGAGTTGCGAAGGTGAAGGCCAGGATCGGGATCGTCGACGATCACCCGTCGATGCTCCTCGGCGTGCGCACCATCATCAATCCCCAGCCCGATCTGCAGATCGTCGCCGGAGCGACCACCGTCGCCAGGCTGCTCCACATCACCACACACCTGGACATCGTCCTGCTCGACCTGGTCCTTGCCGACGGGTCCACTCCCACCGGCAACATCGCCACCCTGACCGAGGCGGGGGTGCCGGTGCTGGTGTACACCACTGGCGATCAGCCGCACCTGGTGCGCGAGGCGAGCGTCGCCGGCGCGATCGGCATGATCCGGAAGGCGGCGGTGCCCGACGTGATCGTGAACGCGGTACGCACGGCGCTGCGCGGCGACATCGTCGCCAGCGCCGACTGGGCGGCCGCCCTCGACTACGACACCGAGTTCGTCGCGGCACGGCTGAGCGCCCGGGAGGCCGAGGTGCTGGCCCTCTACGCCTCCGGTGAGACCGCCGAACGCGTTGCCAAGCTGCTGTTCATCTCACGCGACACGGTGATCGACCACATCCGCCGGATCCGTTCGAAATACGCCGCGCTCGAAAGGCCGGCGCATACCAAGCTGGATCTCTATCACCGGGCCGTGGAGGACGGCATCGTCGATCGGAGCCGGTGACTCAGGTCCTCCGGGCTGAACGGGATGCGGGCGGATCACCGACGTCTGACGACCTCGCCGTCGCGATCGTAGGAGACGAGCACCGTCTCGGCGTCGGTGCGGATGTGTACGGTCAGCACGATGCCGTCGTCCCGCGCCGGCCGCGCGTGGGGCGGCGGAATGCGAATCGTGATCTCGCCCTCGTCCATCCCGTCCAGGAGATCGGCTACTGCGAGGCCGAGGGGCTCCGAGATGGCCGGACGCACGTCGGTCGCCTCGCCGACCAGGTGTACGCTCACGAACCGTTCCCGCGCCCGGCGGATGGCCAGGCGGAGTTCAGGCACCAGCAGGCGGGGAACCCGGATCCGATCCCTGATCGATGCCTCGGTCACAACGAGTTCCTGATGCGCATCCGTCGAGATCCGCCCGTCGTCGCGCAGTCGTTCGAGCAATGCTTGGGCCTCGTCCCGTATCGAGCGCAGATCGTCGGCTGTGCGCTTGGCCGACTCGACGGCACGATCCGCGGCCAGGGTGGCGTCCGCGAGCTCAGCTCGGTACATCAACTCCCGCGCCGCCACCTGATCGACGAGGTAGCTCCACAGGTGTCCCAGGTTGGTCAGGACGGCGGCGATCGCCATGCGAGAGACGACATCTGTCGCCGCCGCGTCGGTGCGCAGGCCCCAGGCGAGGAACAGGCCAAGAAGAACGGCCGAGCCGAACGTCCCGATCACCGTGTTGCCGCGCACGACGAGCCACCCGAGGAGGAAGCAGCCGAGATAGGGAAGCCCGCTCACCACACTCCGGTCGCCGTCGAAGAAGAGCGACAGGGCGACGAAGACCAACACGATCGCCACCACCGTCCAGGCCTGCAGCGGGCGGAGCCGATGCCACTGCGGCGAGGTGACCAGGAGCACCGCGCACAGCCCTCCCGCGAACGCGATCGCCGCAGCCGGATTGTCGATGCGCAAGAAGCCGGTGACGGCGCCGTTGATCAGCAGCATCGCCCACCCCAGCAGCACGCTCGCGCGGAAGAGCGGGGTGCCGATCGCAGAGGCGGCGAGGTCGTTCAGCCGTGTCTCAGCCATGTGATCCTCATGAAGGTCCCTGGGCCAGGCTCAGTGGAGACGGTCACCGTGCCACCGATCCGCTCGATCCGGTCTACGATCCCGGCGCGGACGCCGAGGCGCTCCGACCCGATCATTCCGGCCTCGAACCCCGCGCCGTCGTCGGCGACCGAGACCTCGACCCGGTCGCCGGCCAGTTGCACGACGATCTCCCGTGAGGCGCCGGCGCCCGCATGTCGCACGCTGTTGCGCAGCGCCTCGGCCGCGGCGGCCTCCAGCGCGAGCGCGACCCTGGCCGGGACATACCCGCCCAGGTCATGCACGACGATTCGGCACTGCGGGTCGATTCTCCTCCACGCTGCTTCCCACTCCGCGCGCAGGTCTGCAGTGCTCGGGGCCTCGTCGGTTGCGACGGTATGGCTCTGGGACTCCGGCCTCTCGAGCAGCTCCAGTGCTGCCCGCGCCTCCACCCGGAGCTCGTCGGATTCCAGGCCCGGACGCAGCATCGCCATACACAACACCGACAGCACGTTGTCATGCACGAGCAGCGAGAACGCCTGACGCCGTTCTTCCTCGGCGGCCGCCCTGACGCGGCGCTCCTCCGCTCTGCGCAGGTCCCCCCGGGACGTCTCGAAGACACGCATCCGAACCCGGATCACGAAGACGAACACCCCGAAGCCGAGGTGAACCAGGAACGTCGGAAGGTCCGCGAGGAAGTGCTCTGGCATCTCGTGGACCGGCACCGCGAAGAGGAACGCCGAGGCCAGCGGCGAGAGTGTGATGAGCAGCGGGTAGAGGATCATCTCGGAGGTACGGCTCACCCGCACGGCCAGATAGGCGTAGGCGAGCGCCTCCACCCCGTACGGCCAGGGGCGCAGGTCATCGGGGATGGGAGCGCCAGTAGGTGCGAACGTGCCCAGACCGAGCAGGCCGACGATCACGGGAAATGCGGTGTAGAGGACGGTGAGCAGCCAGATCGGAAACACCCGCCTGCCAACAGCGATCAGCACGAGCAGCGCCGCCAGCGCCGCGCTCCCGGCCTGCTGCCATCCGGACGGCTGGGAGCCGCCCGGCGGAATCCCGAGCAGGTACAGCGGCACAAGGGAGAAGCCGCCCAGCGTGACCACCCACCCCAGATGCCGTTCGACATCGCCGGGCGGTCCGTGCAGTCTCATGCCGAAACCTCAGGAGTGCGGCCCGCGCAGCGATACGACCACACTGCGCGTTGGACGTCGGCACTGAGGCATTGGACGGAGGCATTGGTGAGCAGGCACGCGTCACATCGTAAAACGACGCCCTGCGATGTGTCGCCCGACCAGGGGCGGGAACGGTGACCCGTCGGAGCCTACTCGCCTGTCTGCGTGCTTTCGGTCAGACGCTGGATATGCAGCGCGAGATAGGCCACCTCTTCGTTCGGCAGCGTCACCTGCTCGCTGCTCGACACGTAGTGCCGAACGCGTTCGGCCGTACGCAGTGCTTCCGGATATCTCACAGCGATCTGATCGAAGAGGAAGTCGTCGTCGCTGGTGAGGAGCTTGCCGGACAGGTAGCGCTCCGCGAAGAACTGCAGATGCGTGATGAACCGCGCCCAGTGGAGGCGGGTCTCCTCCGTGCGCTCCGGCGTGCGGTAGCGAATGATGGTGGTGACGGCCTCGATCAGCTGCACCGCCCGCAGGGCGTTGAAGTCGGGCACGCCGCGCGACGCGTTCACGAGGTGGAAGGCGATGTTGGCCGCCTCGTCGTCGGGCAGCGTCACGTCCGGGACGCGTGCCCGCAGCCGGGCCAGCGCCTCCTCGGCCAACGCGTACTCGTCGGGGTAGAACGAACGCATCTCCCAGGCGAGTCGGTTCCGCACCTCCAAGCCTTCGCGTGCCCGTTGGACGGCGAAATGCAGATGGTCGGTGAGCGTCAGGTAGATGTGTTGTGAGAGGTCGTGGCGGAGGCGTCCGTTGGCGAGCGCCACGATCTCGTGCGTGAGGTCCAGGTACCAATCCGGGATCTGCTGGAGGAGGTCGGCGAGGACGCCGGCGTCGGAGCCGCGGCTGATGAACACGCGATCGACGGCCTCCTCGTCGATCGGGCTGCCGGCCTTGCGCGCATAGCCGAGACCGCGGCCCAGGAGGACGGCCTCAACTCCAGCGTCATCCTCGACGAGGACGACGCTGGAGTTGAGAACCTTTGTGATTGTCCACACGGGTGAGTGTTCCCCTTTGGCAGATCGTTAGGCGAGGTCGGTGCCGTTGGATGCGATGACCTTGCGATACCACTCGAACGAGTCCTTACGGTACCGGTCATAGCTGCCGGCCCCCATGTCGTCGGCGTCGACATAGATGAACCCGTACCGCTTCGAGATCTGAGACGTCGAGGCGCTGATCAGGTCGATGGGGGCCCAGCTGGTGTAGCCCATGAGATCGACGCCCTTCTCGATCGCCGCGGCCATCTGCTCGATGTGCGCCCGGAAGTACGCGATCCGGTACGGGTCGGCGATCCGCCCATCGACGAGCTCGTCACGCGCCCCGATCCCGTTCTCGACAATGAACAGCGGCAGCCCGTAGCGGTCGTACAGCTCGATGAGAGAGGTCTGCAGGCCGACGGGATCGACCTGCCAGCCCCACTCGGACGACGGCAGATACGGGTTCTTGACCCCGAGCACCGTGTTGCCCGGAGTGCGCTCTGCCTCGGGGTCCACCGACTCCGTCATCGTCATGTAGTAGCTGAACGAGACGAAGTCGACCGTGCCGTCGGCCAGCAGCTCTGCGTCGCCGTCCTGCCAAGGAATCGCGATGCCGCGGTTGGCCAGCCGCCGGAGGATGAGCGGTGGGTAGGTGCCACGCACATGCACGTCCGAGTAGGACACGTTCTCGAGGTTCTTCTCCAACGTGGCGAGGACGTCGTCAGGATGGCAGGTGCGCGGATACGTTGTCAGCTTGGTGATCATGCACCCGACCTTCGAGCCCGGCACCAGTTCATGGGCGAGCTGGACAGCTCGGGCAGAGGCAAGGAACTGGTGGTGCAGTCCGCGATAGACGGCCTGTTCGACGCCGTCCACGCTGAGGTCGGGCAGGATGCCCGCCGTCGTGAACGGGTGCCGAATGATGCTGTCCACCTCGTTGAACGTGAGCCACAGCGCGACCCACTCTCCGAAGCTCTCGAAGCACGCCCTGGCGTAGGTCTCGAAGAAGCCGACGACGCGCCGATCCTCCCAGCCGTTGTACGTGAGCGACAGCGCCGCGGGCATCTCGTAGTGCGACAGCGTGACGAGGGGTTCGATGCCGCGCTCGCGCATCCCCGCGAACAGGTCCGCATAGAACCGGATGCCCGCAGGGTTGGCCTCGGCCTCCTCGCCTGTGGGGAACAACCGGCTCCACGAGATCGAGACCCTCATCGTGCGGAAGCCCAGCTCGGCGAACAGGTCGAGGTCCTCACGCCAGCGGTGATAGAAGTCGATGCCGCGTCGCTTCGGGTACCAGGTGGTATCGGGATCGGCCAGGGCCGCACGGACGGACTCGCTGCTGACCACGTGATGCGCGGCATACTCCTTGGGATCGACGTTCGGCTTGTAGGTCGCGATATCAGCGACCGAGGGGCCGCGTCCATCGACGTCCCACGCACCCTCGACCTGGTTGGCGGCTACCGCGCCGCCCCACAGGAATCCTTCGGGGAACGAGCTCATGCCACGGTCTCCTTGGTGTCGACGGCGACAAGCGGGGTGCCGATCGTCACATCCCGTCCGGTCTCGAGCGGCGAGACCGAGAGGACTGCGGAGTTCATGACCACCATCGGGGTGACCGTCTGATAGCCCGCGGCGGTGATCGCCTCCAGGTCGGCGCGCAGCAGCGGCTGGCCGGTGGTGACCCGCTCCCCGTTGGAGACGAGCACCTCGAACGGGCCACCGTCGAGCTTGACCGTGTCGAGGCCGACGTGAATGAGGATCTCGACCCCGGAGTCGGTCTTGATGGCAACCGCGTGGCCCGTCCTGAAGACGGTCGCGATGGTGCCATCGACCGGCGAGACGACCTCGCCCGAGGTGGGCCGGATGGCGATTCCCTCTCCCAGCGCGCCACCGGCGAAGACCGGATCGGGAACCTCCGACAGCGGGATGACGGTACCGGTCATGGGGGACAGCAGGTCGACGCTCTCGGTTGCGACGACGGCGCCCGCCGAGTCGTCGGCGGTCGAGGCGGTGGGCTCAGAGTCCGTCGTGACCCGGTCGGCGGGCGCGACGGCCGTGCCGGCACGGGCGATGGTGGCCGACTTCGCGTCACTCCAGAGGAGGAGCGAGGCGATGAGTCCGCCTGCGAAGGCGATGCCCGCACCGATGAGAGCGTTGACGAAGTTCATCGGGTTCTCGGGGTTGATGAACATGGAGAGGCTCGCGATGCCCGGCCCCACGATCGCGAAGCCCGCCACATGGGTGAGGCCCACGTACGCACCGCCGAGGCCCGCGCCGATGAGCACGCTGAACAGGGCGCGACGGTTCTGGATCGTGACACCGTAGAGCGCGGGCTCGGTGATGCCGAAGAGCGCCGAGATTCCCGCGGAGATCGAGGTGGAGCGCATGTCCGCGTTCTTGGTGCGGACCGCAACGCCGAACATGGTGCCAGACTCGGAGATGTTGTGCGCCAGGGAGGCCGCGAGGTAGAGCGGCTCAGACCCGGTCGTCGAGTACTGATTGATCGCGTAGGGCAGGAACGGCTTGTGCATGCCGAGCGAGACCAGGAAGGGGAGAGCCATGGCGAGCAGCATGGTGGCGACCCAGCCGAATGTTGTGAACACCCAGATGATGCCGCCGGTCAGCAGCGTTCCTACCTGGAAGCCGAGCGGACCGAGGAAGAGCAGGCCGATGGGGACGGTGATGAGCAGGCTCATCATGGGCACGAAGAAGATGCGGATCGGCTTCGGCGAGACCTTCGTCCAGAACCGTTCCATGATGGCGAGGAAGCCCACGATGAGCATCGAGGGGAAGACCTGCGCGTTGTAGGCCACCTGCGTGATCGGGATCCCGAGGAAGTCGAGGCCGGGATCGGCCATCTTCGCCGTGAGCGCGGGGAACACGAGCGGCGCGGTCGCCGCGATCGCGACCAGGCGATTGATGTTGAGCTTCGTCGCGGTGGTGCCCGCGACCATCAGCGGCAGGAAGAAGAACGTCGCATCGGCGATGGACGCGAGCACGAAGTAGGTGTTCGCCTCCTTGTCCATCCAGCCCAGGCTGGACGCCAGCAGCAGCAGCGACTTCAGGACGCCGGCGCCGGCGATCGCGGGAATCAGGGGCTGGAAGACGCCGACGATGAAGTCGACCAGCGTCGCTCCGAGCGACCTCTTCGGGGCCGGGCCGGCGGCCGCTGCGGCACCGACACCGCCGCCGGCGGCCTCCTTCAGTGCCTTGAAAACCTCGACGACCTCGTTGCCGATGACGATCTGGGTCTGGCCGGCGGTCACGACGCCGAGCACACCCGGGATTGCCTTGAGCGCAGCGACATCGACCTTGGAGTCGTCGGCGATGGTCAGCCGTAGCCGCGTGCTGCAGTGCTCCATCGCCCGGATGTTGCCCGCGCCGCCGACCTTCTCCAGGATCCGGCGTGCGGTGTCCTTGTAGTCCATCTGTGTGTCCCCTCGCTGGGTCCGATGTGCGCCTGATAACAAAAAGGATCCAACGAAGCCGACGCGCGTTCGCGCGTGGCGTCCGTTGGATCCTGCCTGCTGACCAGTCACATGTCCGTTGGTGCGCAGTCATCACAGCATGGACACAAGCTCTTGTCAATGGACCTCGGCGAGAAAGGACGCAGTCGGGTGCGAACGCGGGTCCGCGCACCGGGCTTTTCGCTATCGTCGCGCGAGAAGGAAGCGTTGATGAGCGCCTTCCGTGCCGCAGCCGAGGAACGATCGATCGGCGGTTCCGAACGACCCCGGACAAGGATGGACAGGGACAGGCTCATCTACGGATCTGCCTACTACGACGAGCATCTGCCCGTCGATCGGATCGGCGAGGACGTCGCGATGATGAAAGCGGCCAACCACACCAGCGATCGACATCGACCCCACCGACTACGACGCGATCTACTTCACCGGCGGCCACGCCGTGATGT
>DAOLFC010000012.1:0-52212 GCA_035326505.1 Arachnia sp. | reverse complement strand
TGGTGCTGGAACTCTTCCGGGGTCATGCCAAGAATTCTTCCAGCCACCTCCGACAGTTTCCTCAACAAAACCAGCCCCGCGGACCCTAATCATGGTCACGGTTGTGTAACAGATTATCCACCGAAATATCGGGTTTGGGTGCGAGGGTGGCGAAACGTGGACGGTGTCACGATGAGGGCGTGTGTGTTCGGGTGGTGTTTTGTTCTTTAGGGTGTAGAGCTCGTCCCAAGAATGCTGTTCGGCTGCGGGTCGCTCCTTTCGAGACGCTCGTTCCTCGCTCCTCAAGGAGCGCAAAGGGGGCTCGCTCGTCAAGGAGCGTAACCGGGGCGGGTGGGGTTGTGGTCGATTTTTAGTACCGGACACCGCAAAATCGACCACTGGCCGATTTTCCAGGAAAAGAGGGGTGTCGCGGCGATGCAGGACATCCCACACCGACGTACGCGAACATTCCCTCCGCCGCACTCGCCCCCTCAGCTACGAGGGCTGCGTCCACCGCACGTGATGGTCTCGCGATGACGCGCCGCCGCGTCCGCGAGAGTCGCGCTGACCTGCGCAGGCTCGTCGAACGCCGAGATCAGCGCGTCGAAGAACTCCGCCGGCACGGTGGTGACCTCCTCATGCTCACGCAGAGTCCGTTCGGCCCATTCCTCTGCCGCCGTGCGCGCGAACGCCGTCGTAGGTTCACCCGTCAGCTGAGCTGCCCGGTTAATCAGCGCCCTACTCGTTGGCGTCAGCCGAAACTCCCAGCGTGCTGTCGCCGCCACGACATCACCTCCCTCCTGACGACCCACCCCACGAAAAACACCCGCCCTCATGAGGACGGGTGTTCTAACGTGACACTTTTGGTCGGGCTGACAGGATTTGAACCTGCGACCCCTACACCCCCAGTGTAGTGCGCTACCAAGCTGCGCCACAGCCCGATGGATCGTTTCCGACCCGAGAAGGAACTCTATCCCAAGGTGGCCCGGTCGGTCCAACTGGCCGGCCCGCGCCGCGTCGGAGCGTTGGAAGGCGCCGCTAGAAGAGGCTCAGCACGGTGTTGACGGCGAACATCGCCAGGGGAAGACAGAGCGCGAGGAGGATCACGAGGTTCAGGCGGGAGTGCTCCATCAGGATCGCCGCGAACTCGCGCACCATCGCGCTGGGCCAGTAATAGGGTGCGGTCTTGGCGCCGACGGCGTAGCCCGGCAGGCCGGCCTTGCGCATGATGATCGCGGAGCGGAAGGCGTGATAGTCGCTGGTCGCGGCGGCGACCCGCTCCCACCCTCCCGGACGGTTCTCCTCAAGCACGATGGCGGAGAAGCGCAGGTTCTCGTCGGTATCCGTCGACTCGGGCTCCACCGCCAGCCGGGTGGCATCGAAATCGCGCTCCCGGAGATAGCGTGACATCGCCTCGGCCTCGGGCAGTTTCTCGTCCGAGCCCTGTCCCCCAGAGACGATCAGCAGCGGGTCGCGGCCGGCCGTGCGGGCCTTCTCGAAGGTCTCCCGCCCCTTCTCCAGCCGCCGCGCCAGGAGGGGGCTCACCCGCTCGCCTCCGAGCAGCCCGCAGCCGAGCACGATCACCGCGTCGACCGGGCGCCCGAAGCGTCCCGCGATGGCCACGTAGAGCGTCGAATAGGACAGAAAGGCGACGAAGAGGAAGCCCAGATAGGTGGCGGGGAGGCCGGCGAAAAGCAGCCAGGGCACGGCGAACTCGAGGCTGAACGCCAGCGTGACTACGCCCGCGGCCACGTACAGGACGATCAGGAGTCCGAGCACGCCGGTGATCTTCGCGGAGATCCCGCGCCCCTCCTTGCGGAACATCGTGACGGTGTTCCAGATCAAGAACACCCCCAGCGTGGTGACGACCAGCAAGACCAGGACGATCACGGCCAACATCAGATACGCCGATGCCTGGACGTCTCCTGGGCCGTCGGCCCATCGCGCCACCGCTTCGAGCCCGCGGAGCATGACGTGGCCGACGAGCAATGCCAGCAGGATGCCCAGCCCGAAACGTCGCGGCTCGCGCCAGACGCCGATCGCGAAGCCGATCCCAAGGAGGATGAACGGCACCCAGTCGAGCACGCGACGGCCTCAGCGGCGCTCGGAGTGCTTCGCCCGGGCCCGCACCTCGACGTGTACGGGCGAACCGACGAAGCCGAAGTCTTCCCGCAGTCGCCGCTCGACGAAACGGGTGTACTGCGGATCGAGCTGCCCACTGGTGAAAAGCACGAAGGTGGGCGGGCAGGCCTGCGCCTGCGTACCGAACAGGATGCGCGGCTGCTTGCCGCCCCGCACCGGATGCGGGTGAGCGGCGGCGAGCCGGCCCAGGAAAGAGTTGAGCTTGCCCGTCGAGACGCGCGTCTCCCAGCCGGCGGCCGCGGCCTCGATGGCCTTGGAGATCTTGTCGACGTTGCGCCCCGTGAGCGCCGAGATGTTGACGGTCGGCGCCCAGCGGAAGGCCACGAGGTCGCGCTCGATCTCGCGCTCCAGATAACGGCGGCGCTCGTCGTCGGTGAGGTCCCACTTGTTGAAGGCGATCACCAGCGCCCGCCCGGCCTCCTCGATGTCGCTGAGGATACGCAGGTCCTGATCCGTGACGGGCTCCGACGCGTCGACCACCATCACGCACACCTCCGCACGTTCGATAGCGGCCTGCGTACGCAGGCTGGCGTAGAACTCGTGCCCGGAGGCCTGCTTGACGCGCTTGCGGATGCCGGCGGTGTCGATCAGCCGGTAGACCTGCCCCCCCACCTCGACGATCTCGTCGACCGGATCGACGGTGGTGCCGGAGATGTCGGAGACCACCACCCGCTGCTGCTGCGCCAGCTTGTTCAGCAACGACGACTTGCCGACGTTCGGCTTGCCGACGATCGCCACCCGGCGCGGCCCGGCCTCCTCGACCTCCACCTCGCGCGGCGCCTCGGGGATCGCCTCCAGGAGAGCGTCGAGCAGATCGCCCGAACCGCGGCCGTGAAGCGCCGAGACGGGATACGGCTCGCCCAGCCCCAGGTTCCACATGGTGGCCGCCATCATCTCGGTCTGCTGATTGTCGACCTTGTTGGCGGCCAGCACCACCGGCTTGTTCGAGCGCCGCAGCACACGCACGACGGCCTCATCCTCGTCGAGGGTGCCGACGGTGGCGTCGACGACGAACAGCACCGCGTCGGCGGTGGCGATGGCCAATTCGGCCTGCTCGGCGATCTGCGCGGCCATGCCTTGCGCGTCGGAGACCCAACCGCCGGTGTCGACCAGGACGAACTCACGCCCGTTCCAGTTGGCGTCGTAGGAGACCCGGTCGCGGGTGACCCCAGGGGTGTCCTGCACGACGGCCTCGCGCCGGCCGAGAATGCGGTTGACCAGCGTGGATTTCCCGACGTTGGGCCGGCCCACCACCGCCACCACCGGCTTGATGACAGTCTCTTCCACCGTGGTCTCTTCGCTCACAACGCCTCCCAACGTCCACAGCCGACGTCTCCCGACGCAGGCGACGGCCCAGTCTACAGGTCAGGGCAGGAGGGCCACGATCGCGTCGACCACCTCGTCCGGGGTCAGGAAGGTGGAGTCGATCACGGTCACGCCCTCGGCGGCGTCGGTGAAGTTGACGACGGTGGAGTCGTCGCGATCGCGGCGCAGCACCTGATCCGTGACGGCGGCATGGTCGGCCTTGTCCCCCACCTCGGCGGCGCGCCGGGCGACCCGCGCGGCGGGGTCCGCCACCAGGAGCACCCGGGCGTCGGCATCCGGGGCGACCACGGTGGTGATGTCCCGCCCTTCGACGACGATGCGGCGCTCGTGCTCGTCGATGATCCGGCGCATCTGGGCGATCAGCAGCGCACGCACCTCGGTGTTGGTGGCCACCTCCGAGACCGCTGCGGCGATGCGCGGCTCGCGGATCTCCGCGGTGACATCGCGGCCGTCGACGGCGATGGTGGGCGCGTCGGGATCGGTGCCCACCTCGATCCGGGTGCCGGCGATCAGCATCGTCATCAGCTCAGGAGCGGCGCCGCCGTCGGGGAAGGCATCGCGGTAGCGCACCGTCGCGGCCCGGTACATCGACCCGGTGTCGAGATACCCCAGGCCCAAGCGACCGGCGAGCAGCTTCGAGGTGGTCGACTTGCCCGAGCCGCTCGGCCCGTCGATCGCCACCAGTACGGACTCAGCCATGCGACTTCCTCACTCTTTCCTCGTGCTGGACCACGCGCCCCAGCCCTTGTCCACCAGATGCGAGCGCAGCCTCTCGGCCACCTCGCTCTCGACCGTGATCGAAAGATATCCGACGTTGCGCGCGGGATCGTGGGTGAGGTCGAAGTCCTCGACGTTGAAACCCGCCTTGCCGATGTCGGTGAACAGCCGGCCCAGCGCGCGCGGCTCGTCGGGAATCTCGACGGTGACGCTCCACACGTCGAGCGGCTCGTGGCCGTGCTTCACCAGCAGCGCGTGCGCACCGGCCTGCCCGAGCCCGAGGAAGCTCTCCAGCTTCTCTGGCTGATCCAGCACCCCCATCAGGTACTGCAGGTCCTCGGCGACCTCCTCAAGTTCCGCGCGCACAGCCGCGGCGTTCGAGGAGAGGATCTGCCGCCAGAGACCGGGATCCGAGCCGGCGATCCGCGTGACGTCACGGATGCCCTGCCCCGCCAAGCGGAGGTTCTCGCCCGGCACCGCGCGCAGGTGGCTGGCCGTCAGGATGCTCATCAGGTGCGGAACATGGCTCACCTGGGCGACGGCCTCGTCGTGCGCGTCGGGATCCATCACGATCGCCCGGGCACCGGTGCATTCGGCCATCCGCACGATGGCCGCCACATCGGCCTGCGAGTTCGAGGCCTGCGGCGTCACCACCCAGGTGCGGTCGACGAACAACTCGCCGGAGGCGGTCATCGGGCCCGTGAACTGCGAGCCTGCCATCGGATGCGAGGGCACGTAGCGTTCCGCATGATCGGTGCGCCGGGACACCTCGGCGATGAGCGGCCCCTTCACCGAACCCACATCGGTGACCACCGCCGTCGGGAACCTCTCCAGGCACTGCACCACGACGCCGGGGATCGAGGCGGGTGGGGTCGCCGCCACCACGATGTCGACGTGTGCTCCCGGGTCGCCCACTCGACCGGCCCCGCGCTCCGCCGCCACGAGCGCATGCGACGTCGCCATGTCCCACAGCACCACGTCGTACCCGGCGCGTACCAGCGCCAAGCCCAGCGACGAGCCCACGAGCCCGGCGCCGACGATCAGGACCCGCGACTCAGGCATCGGCGGCATCGAGGAAGGAGGCGACCTCGGCGGCAGTAATCCTCCGGAACGTCCGGCGCAGGCGGCTGTGGCGGTCGAGTACCGCCACCTCGAGCTGCGTCGCGGCCAGCCGCTCGCTGCCGCCCATCGTCCGCGCCACGATGGCCACCGTCTGGGCGAGGGTCGCGTCGCTGCGATGCGACTCGCGCAGGCGCGACGCGACGTGCTCCGCATCGCCTCCGATGACGGCGATCCGGTCGTGATCGGTGATGACGCCGTCGTAGGCGATCCGGTAGATCACATCCGCATCGGGAGTGAACCCCAGCTCGCCGACCAGCAGTTCCACCTCGAAGGGCTTCTCCCCCGACGACGAGAACGCCCCGCCCAGCAGCTGCGAGTAGGCCACGGCCAGGCTGCGGCCGCTCACGTCCGCGCGATCGTAGGAGTAGCCACGCAGGTCGGCCTGCCGGATGCCGGCGATGCGCAGCGCCTCGAACTCGTGGTAGCGGCCCACCGCGCCGAAGCCGATCCGGTCGTAGATCTCGGAGATCTTGTGCAGCGTGGAGGAGAGGTTCTCGGCCACCAGCGCCAGCCCGTCGCGGTAGCGCAGCATCGCGACGGAGCGGCCGCGCGAGATCCCCTTGCGCGCGAACTCCGCCCGGTCCTGCATCAGCTGCTCCGGGGAGACGTAGAAGGGGGTGCTCATAGCGCGGTCCCCCTCGGGCCCTCGGGCCGGGTCTTGCGAGCGACGACGATCCGTTCCGCGAGCTCGCGCACCCCGTCCTCGTCCCATTTGGCCACCCCCGCGGCGGAGGCGCGCATCACGACGGGGAAGATGCCCCTGGTGACGTCGAGGCCGGAGGTGGCCGAGTCGTCGTCGGCCGCGTCGAACAGCGACTGCAACAGCGCCGCCACGGCCGTGAACTCGTCGGCCTCGGGGTCGTGCATCTTCTTCAGCGCGCCCCGCGCGAACGACGCGCCCGAGCCGATGGCGCAGAACTCCTGCTCCTCGTAGCGGCCCCCCGTCGCGTCGTAGGAGAACAGCCGGCCGCGCGCCGCGCGCTCGTCCCAGCCGACGAACAGCGGCAGCACCACCAGGCCCTGCATCGCCTGCGGCAGGTTGGCGCGCAGCAGGGCGCCCAGCCGGTTGGCCTTGCCCTCGAAGCTCAAGCTCACGCCCTCGATCTTCTCGAAGTGCTCCAGCTCCACCTGGAACAGCCGCACCAGTTCGACGGCCAGGCCGGCGGTGCCCGCAACCCCGATGATCGACGAGTCGTCGGCCCCGAAGACCTTCTCGATATCCCGCAACGCGATTACCGAGCCCATCGTGGCTCGCCGGTCGCCCGCCATCACCACGCCGTCGCGATAGCGCGCCGCGATGATCGTGGTGCCGTGCGGTGCCAGCTCGCTCGCGGGGGCGGAGAGCCGGTGTTCCGGCATCGCCCTGCCGAGGAACTCGGCGAAGGAGGACGTGTTCGCATCGAGGGAGGGCCCCATCAAGCCTCTCAGGTTCTCGGCCATGGCCTCGCTTTCTCGTCGGCAACACCCCGACGATAGCCCACCGCCCTCCCCCGTGCCTCCGCGCGTCGCTCGATAGGCTGGACGGCATGAACCGCATCGCTCCCGTCGCCATCGATCTTCTCGCCGTCCTGGTCTTCGCCGTCGTCGGCCGGGCGAGCCACGGTCGCGGGCTGAGTCTCACGGGCATCGCCGACACCTTCTGGCCGTTTGCCATCGCGCTGCTGGTCGGCTGGCTCGTGGTGACCCTGCTCGGCTGGGAAGGCACCAAGCCCCGCGAGACGGCGATCATCTGGCTGGTCACGCTGGCTGGGGGCATGGCGCTGCGCACCCTGGCCGACGATTCCGTCCAGGGCTCGTTCGTCGTCGTCGCCGGGGCGTTCCTCGCGCTCTTCTTCGGCGGCTGGCGGCTGGTGGCCTGGCTGCTCCGGCGGCGACGGACGTGACGGAAAAGTGCGGCGCGACGCGTTTCGCACGGCCGATTTCCGCATAATCTTCGTCTGAGCGCCGTTTTCCGTCAGAGCGCCCGAGCGGGGCGGGCTCAGGTCGCGATGTGGGCGGGGCGCGGCCCGGTGTAGTCGGGGCCGTAGGCCCCGGGAGCCGGGCGGCGCTTGCGCAGCGGCGGGGTGTGGCCCGGGGCCATGCGCCGGGTGTGGATCAGGAAGCCGGTGTGTCCGCTGGTGCCGTGACCCGGGCGGATGGCCAGGCCCTCGGCATGCCACTCGCGGATGCTGATCTCGATGCCCGACGGCTCGGTGAAGCCGCCATGCACCCGCAACGTGTCCATGGTGCGCCCGAGCTGGGTGGCGGTGGCGACATAGCAGCACAGGATCCCCCCGGGAACCAGGCGCTCACCCACCGCGTCGACGCATTCCCAGGGGGCCAGCATGTCGAGGATCGCCCGGTCGATGGGCTCGTCTGAGATCACCTCGACGAGATCGCCGACCGTGACCTCCCAGGCCGGATGCTCCCCGCCGAGGAACGTCTCGACGTTCTTCTTGGCCACGTCGGCGAACTGCTGGCGGCGCTCGTAGGAGTGCAGCCGGCCGTCGGGGCCGATGGCCCGCAGCATGGCCAGGCTCAGCGCCCCGGAGCCGACGCCGGCCTCCAGCACGCGGGCGCCGGGAAAGATGTCGGTCCACATCAGGATCTGGGCCGCGTCCTTCGGGTAGATCACCGCCGCATCGCGCGGCATCGAGACCATGTACTCGTTGAGGATCGGCCGCAGCACCAGGTACTCGGCCCCGCCTGCGGCCTTCACCGTCACCGCCTCGGGCCCGCCGATGATCTCGTCGTGGTTGATCGCGCCGCGAGACGTGTGCCACTGCGCTCCCTCGCGCAGCACGATCGACTTGCGCCGGCCCTTGCCGTCGGTGAGCGTCACCCGCTCGCCCGCTCGAAGATTGCCGCCAGTCACACCGGAGAGATTCATGCCGCCCGTCCCGTCGTAGAGTCAGCGCCCCAGTATGCCGGAAGACGGTCGTCGAGGAACATCATGCTGCGCAGAGCGACTCACAGAGCCTTGCGGAGACTGCGCCAGGCGTCGGCGAGATCGGCCCAGGTGACTCCGGTCAAACGGCCTCGGCGAACGTGGACGCCCGGCTGGGATTCCAACGCGACGATGGGGGCGGGCACCGCGTAGACGACGGCCCCCGCGGCGCGGCCGGAGGCCACACCGGGGACGGAGTCCTCCACCACCAGGCAGTCGTCCGCCGCGACGCCGAGGCGCGCCATCGCCGTCCGGTAGGCCTCCGGGTGCGGCTTGTGGTTGACCACATCATCGGCGGTGACGATGGTATGGACGTAGTCCTCCAGATGGGGGCGGGCGGCCTCCAGGATTCGGTTGCTGCTGGCCGTCACCACCGCCATCCGCACCCCCTGGGCGGCCACCTCCTCGAGCAGCTCGCGCACACCGTCGACCCAGGGCAGGGACTCCCCCAGTCGTTCCGCGACGTAGCCCTCCACCTCGTCGACCAGCGCCGGCCACAGCGCCTCGTCGCCGACGGCCGCCGCCATGTGGCGGGCCGTGGCCTCCATGGACTGCCCGACGAAGGAGACGTCGTGCGTGTTGTCCCACGCATGCCCGCGGCGGCGCATCACCTCCCGCTCCCCCTGCGCCCAGATCGGTTCGCTGTCGATGAGGGTGCCGTCGAAGTCCCACAGGACGGCCTTCGGCGCGTTCGTCATCGCGGCGATCTCCTTCGCGGTTCGTGCCTCACTTGGCGTTGAAGTACTTGGCCTCAGGGTGATGGAGGACGATCGCGTCCGTGGACTGCTCGGGGTGCAGCTGGAGTTCTTCGCTCAGCTCGACACCGATGCGTCCCGGCTCCAGCAGCGTCACCAGCTTGATCCGGTCCTCCATCTCGGGGCACGCCGGATAGCCGAAGGAGTAGCGAGAGCCGCGGTAGGCCTGGTCGCGGATCGCGGCCTCGATCGTGCCGTCGCCCTGGAGGCCCAGCTCGTCGCGCACCCGCGAGTGCCAGAACTCGGCGAGCGCCTCGGTGAGCTGGACGGAGAGGCCGTGGAGCTCCATGTAGTCGCGGTAGGCGTTGGCCTCGAACAGCTTGGCCGTGCCCTTCGCCACCTCGGAGCCCATGGTGACGAGCTGCATCGGCAGCACGTCGGGGCCGAGCTCGCGGGCCTCGTCCTCGTCGCGGAAGAAGTCGGCCAGGCAGAGCCGGCGGTCGCGACGCTGGCGCGGGAAGGTGAACCGGGTCACCTCGCGCTCCTGGTCGGCGGGGTCGAAGACGATCAGGCTGTTGCCGGCGGAATGCACCGGGAAGTAGCCGTAGACGACGGCGAAGTTGGCTAGCTTGTCGGTCTTGATCCGGTCGGCCCACATCCTCAAACGCGGCAGGCCCTCGGTCTCGACGAGTTCCTCGTAGCTCGGCCCCCCGCGCAACGACTTCAGCCCCCACTGGCCCATGAAGGTCGCGCGGTGATCCAGCCATTGCAGCACGTCGGCGAAAGGGATGCCCTTGACGACCCGGGTGCCCCAGAACGGCGGGACGGGCACGTCGATCCCGCGCGCGACCTCGGAGCGGCGCTGCGCCTCCTCCTCGTCGAGTTCCTCCACCTCCACCTTCGCGAAGCGGCGGCGCCTGGGCTCGGGCAGCTTGGCGCCCTCGACCCCGTTCTTGACGGCCATCACCGTGTCCATCAGGGCGAGGCCCTCGAAGGCGTCCTTGGCGTAGCGCACCTCCCCCTCGAAGACGTCGTTGAGGTCGTGCTCGACGAAGGCCCGGGTCAGCGCGGCGCCGCCCAGCAGCACCGGGTACTTCTCGGCCAGCCCCAGCCGGTTCAGCTCCAGCAGGTTGTCCTTCATCACCAGGGTGGACTTCACCAGCAGCCCGGACATGCCGATCACGTCGGCGTTGTGCTTTTCCGCCGCCTCGATGATGGCCTGCACCGGCTGCTTGATGCCGATGTTGATCACCGTGTAGCCGTTGTTGCTGACGATGATGTCGACGAGGTTCTTGCCGATGTCGTGGACGTCGCCGCGGACGGTCGCCAGCACCAGAGTGCCTTTGCCGGAGCCGTCCGACTTCTCCATGTGCGGTTCGAGATAGGCCACGGCCGTCTTCATCACCTCGGCGGACTGCAGCACGAAGGGCAACTGCATCTTGCCGGAGCCGAACAGCTCGCCGACGGTCTTCATGCCGGCCAGCAGATCCTCGTTGATGATCTCCAGCGCGGGCTTGCCGGCCAGGGCCTCGTCGAGATCGTCGGTGAGCCCCTTGGCCTCGCCGTCGACGATCCGGCGCTGCAGCCGCTCGGCCAGCGGCAGCGCGGCCAGCTCGGCGGCGCGGCTCTGGCGCGCGGACGCGGCCGTGACGCCCTCGAACATCTCGAGGAACCGGCTGAGCGGGTCGTAGCCCTCGGTGCGCCGGTCGTAGACCATGTCCAGCGCCACCTGGCGCTGCTCCTCCGGGATGCGGTCCATCGGCAGGATCTTGGCCGAATGCACGATCGCGGAGTCGAGCCCGGCCGCCACGCACTCGTGCAGGAACACCGAGTTCAGCACGATGCGGGCGGCGGGATTGAGGCCGAACGAGATGTTCGACAGCCCCAGCGTGGTGCGCACTCCCGGGTAGCGGCGCTTCAGCTCGCGGATCGCGTTGATCGTCTCCAGCCCGTCCTTGCGGGTCTCCTCCTGGCCGGTGGCGATGGGGAAGGTCAGCGTGTCGACGAGGATGTCGCCCACCCTCATGCCCCAGTTGCCCACCAGGTCGTCGATGAGCCGCGACGCGACGCGCACCTTCCACTCGGCGGTGCGGGCCTGGCCCTCCTCGTCGATGGTCAGCGCGACGACCGCCGCCCCGTGCTCGCGCACCATCGGCATGATCCGCCCGAACCGGCTGTCGGGCCCGTCGCCGTCCTCGTAGTTGACCGAGTTGATGATGCTGCGGCCCGCCAGGCGCTCCAGGCCCGCCTCCAGGACGGGGGGCTCCGTGGAGTCGAGCACGACGGGCAGCGTCACGGCGGTGGAGAGCCGGAAGGCCAGTTCGGACATGTCGGCGGCGCCGTCGCGGCCCACGTAATCGACGCAGAGGTCGAGGATGTGGGCGCCGTCGCGAGCCTGCGACTTGGCGATCTCGACGCACTCCTCCCAGTTGCCGGCCAGCATGGCCTCGCGGAACACCTTGGAGCCGTTGGCGTTGGTGCGCTCACCGATGTTCAGGTAGGAGGCGTCCTGCGCGAACGGCACCTCGATGTACAGCGAGGACGAGGCCTCCTCGAGCTGCGGCGCGCGCGCGACGACGGGACGGCCGGAGTAGTTCTCCGCCAGCAGCCGGATGTGCTCCGGGGTGGTGCCGCAACAGCCGCCGATCAGCGCCAGGCCGAACTCGTCCAGGTAGATGCCCAGCGCCTCGGAGAGGCCCTCCGGGCCGAGTGGATACCGCGCGCCGTCGGCGGTCAGCTCCGGCAGGCCGGCGTTGGGCATGGCCCCCACCGCGATCCCGGCCCGGCGCGACAAGTGGCGCAGATGCTCGCTCATCTCGGCGGGACCGGTGGCGCAGTTCAGCCCGATGGCGTCGATGCCGAGCGCCTCGAGGGTGACCAGCGCCGCGCCGATCTCGGATCCCAGCAGCATCGTGCCGGTGGTCTCCACCGTCACGTTGACCAGGATCGGCAGCTCGACGCCCGCCTCCGCGCGGGCGCGCTTGGCGGCGATCACCGCCGCCTTGGCCTGCAGCAGGTCCTGGCAGGTCTCGATCAGGACGGCGTCGATGCCGCCCCGGATCATGGCGCTCACCTGGAGCTGGTAGGCGTCGCGCACCTCCGCGAAGGTGACGTGGCCCAGCGTCGGCAGCTTGGTGCCCGGGCCGACGGAGCCCAGCACGAAGCGCGGCTTGTCGTCGGTGGAGAACTCGTCGGCGGCCTCGCGGGCGATCCGCGCGGACGCCTCGGCCAGCTCCTCCAGGCGATCGACGATGCCGTACTCGTTCAGGGCCGCCAGGTTGGTGCCGAAGCTGTTGGTCTCGACGCAGTCGGCGCCGGCCTCCAGGTAGGCCCGGTGGACGGCGCCCACGACGTCCGGCCTCGTGGCGTTGAGCACCTCGTTGCAGCCCTCGAGGTCCTGGAAGTCGTCCTCCAGGCTGAGGTCTCCGAAGGACTGCAACATGGTGCCCATCGCCCCGTCGGCGACGAGGACGCGGGTACCGAGCAGCTCAGCGAAAGTCTTAGGCATCGAATCACCATAGTGCGTCCCGGCGACTGAGGCCCTCGTCGTTCACCAGCGGCTGAGCACTCCGGGCAGGTCTCGCGGGACGCCCGGATGAGGTCCAGTCCCCGGGCCGGGGTCCGGGGAGCCAGTAGTGTGGAGCCATGTTGTTCGATCCCGAAGACCTGCGTGAGCCGGCCGTCCTGATCGCGCTCGGTGGATGGGCCGACGCGGCGAACGCCTCGTGCGACGCGCTCCGCCAGCTGATCGCCACCTACGAGGGCACGGAGATCGCCACGATCGACGACGAGAAGTACTGGGACTACCAGCAGACCCGCCCCCACATCCGCGAGGAGGCCGACGGCCCCTGGGTCGAATGGCCGAGCATTCGCGTACACCTGCTGCGCCACCCCGAGCGCGACCTCGTCGTCGTGGTCGGACCGGAGCCCAGCCTGCTGTGGCGCAGCTTCGCCCGGGAGATGACCGAACGAATCCGCGAACTGCACCCCGCCCTCGTGGTGATCCTGGGCGCCATGCTCTCCGACACCCCGCACTCCCGCGCGCTTCCGGTGGGCACCTATTCCAACAGTCCCGGTCTGCGCGAGACCACCGTCGGCATCGAACAGATCGACTACACCGGTCCCACCGGCGTGCTCGGCGTGGTGTCTCACCTGCTCGACCAGGTGCCGATCCCCACCGCTCAGGTGTGGGTCTCGGTGCCGCACTACGTGTCGTCGCCCCCCAACCCCAAGGCCCAGCTCGCGCTCATCGCCGGCCTGGAGGAGGTGCTCGGCGTCGCCCTCGACCGGGACGAACTCGACACCGAGGCCGAACGCTGGGTGGCGGCCGTCGACGAACTCGCCTCGCAGGACCCGGATGTCGCCGAATATATCGAGCGGCTGGTCCAGGCCCGCGAGCAGGAAGAGGTGGAGGAGGCCACCGGCGACAAGATCGCCGCCGAGTTCGAGCGCTACCTGCGCCGCCGTCGCGACGACCGCCGGCCGCCCAGCGCGTAGGTCAGGGGGCGTCCTCGGGCGGCGGTCTCAGGGCGGATCCCTGTGGATAGTCCCTCGAGGCTCCCCTCCTCAACGAGCGTCAACACCCATGACGCTCCCCGAAGAGCCCTCTCATTGCTCCGCGATCGCTCTTGATCGACGCCGGATGTTAGCGCTAAGCTTGCCGCAGCGGTTCTAGCGAACCGGTTCGCTGGCAACGAGGCCACTCGCGTCTCCGTCCCATCTGCCGACTCGTTCTGGACGACACCCCGTCGTGCCGAAGGATCGCGATCGATCTTCAACCCAGAGGAAGGTGACCACATGCGAATTCGCGAACGGTCTCGTCGCGCTCTGTCCGCCCTGGCGGCCGTCAGCGTCGCCGGGGCAGGACTGCTGGCGGGAGGTGCGACCCCCGCAGCTGCCGACACGCAGAACCCGGACGACTCGCTCATCCTGCACTACGACTTCGAGGACGGACAGGTATCCGGCGCACAGATCACCGATCTGTCTACGCGCGGGCTCAACGGCACGATCGTCAATCCGTCGACCTCGTCGATCGTCGACGGCCGCCGCGCAGGCACGAAGGCGCTCGCGCTGCCCGGCGGAGCATCGTCGTCGACCACCGCCGCCTACGTGTCCATCCCGAATGGCCTCTTCGCCGACGCATCGGCCATGACGATCTCGGCCTGGGTGAAGTGGGACGGCGGAGCTGACTTCCAGTGGCTGTACAACCTCGGCAAGAACAACACCGCCGCGACCTTCTACACCCCGTCCTTCCAGGGCGACGGACGGGCGCGCTCGTCGATCAAGCCCGTCAACGGCAGTGCCGAGGTCGGCGTCTCCGGCACCGACAAGCTGCCGGCCGGATCGTGGCAGAACGTCACCACCACGATCGACCAGTCCACCATCACCTACTACCTCAACGGGGTGAAGGTAGGATCGCAGCCCGCGGTCCTCGACCTCGACGCCGTCATGCACTCGCCGTCGAACACCGTCTCCGGCTACCTCGGCAAGGCGTTCTGGACGGGGCACCCCTTCTTCGACGGAGCGATCGACGATTTCCGCGTCTACGACGTGGCGCTCGACGGCGCGCAGATCGCGGCTCTCGCCTCCAACCAGGAAGCCACCGTCGCGTCGCTTGTCGCTGACAAGGTCGCCGTGCGCGCCACCGTCGGCGTCGCACCCGCCCTGCCCGCCACCGTCGCCGCCGTCTACAGCGACGGCGTGACGCGTGGTGCCACGGTCACCTGGGAGCCGGTCGACCCGGCGTCCTATGCGGTGCGCGGCTCGTTCGACGTCGTCGGCGTCGTCGACGGTTTCGACGGCACCGTCACCGCCCACGTCACCGTCGGCCGGGCCGGCGAGATCGCGGTCGACCTCTCCTCGGACACCGGAGATTTCCACGGCGGCGCGTCGGGGACGCTGTACGGCATTTACGGCGAGGACCTTCCGTCCGACAACCTCATCGACGGCATCAACCTGCGCACCGTTGCCACCAAGGCGCAGGACGGCCCGCAGCACCCGGGCGCGGACGCGCTCGAGGTGGTCCAGCAGGTCGCCGATTCGAGCGGCGGCGATGTCTACATCTACATGACCGACATCCACCGCGGCTTCCCCTACCAGTGGGAGGGCAGCACGCCGGCCCAGAAGATGGACATCTACCTGGAGAAGCTCGGCAAGCAGGTCGACCAGGTGCTGGAGCTTCCGGCCAAGTACCAGGACCACATCGTGTTCATGCCGTTCAACGAGCCCGAGGGCAACATGTTCGGCACCGGTACGTGGAGCTACAACGGCGTGAGCTGGCTGAATAGCCCGACGGCCTTCTTCGACTCCTGGGACCGCGCCTACCGCCTCATCAAGGGCAAGGCGCCGCACATCCGCATCAGCGGGCCGAACACCAGCCTGCTGTACACGCAGAACCGCGGCTTCCTCGCTCATACCATCGCCGCCGACACGGTGCCCGACGTGTTCGGCTGGCACGAGCTCGGCGACCCCGCGCGCGTGCGCACCGCGGTCGATCGCTACCGCGGCTGGGAGAACGAGCTGTTCGCCGGGACGGAGTACGAGGGCACGCACCTGCCGATCAACGTGACGGAGTACGCCTTCAACTACCACACCTCGGTCCCCGGCCAGATGATCCAGTGGATCTCGGCTATCGAGGAGAAGAAAATCGACGCCGACATCGCGTATTGGAACATCGACGGCAACCTCAGCGACTCGGCCGTGCAGGTCAACCGCGGAAACGGCCAGTGGTGGCTGTTGAACGCGTACTCGCAGATGTCCGGGCACACGGTGGCCGTGACACCGCCCTCGCCGAACGTCAGCTACACCGTGCAGGGCGTGGCTTCGCTCGATGAGTCGAAGAAGCAGGCCCGTCTGATCTTCGGCGGCTCGACCGGGTCGCTGCCGGTAGGGTTCGACCGCCTACCGGCTGATGTGTTCGGCAGCAGCGTGCATGCGATGATCACCGAGATCCCGTGGACCGGCCAGATCGGCGACTCGGCGCAGCCTCTCGTCGTGGCCGATGCCGTCGTGCCGGTGCAGAACGGCAGTGTGGAGTTCGACTTCGGCGGGTCTCTCCCGGCACTGAAGGAGTCATCGGCATACCAGATCATCCTGACGCCGGGCGCGGAGGGCACCGCCGATGCGGTCGCCACGCAGCGCTGGTTCCAGTCGTACGAGGCTGAGGCCGCGCCCTATACGGGCAGCCCGCGGTACCTCAACGGCCCTGAGGGATCGCCGTCGAACGTGGCCGGCTTCTATACCTCGGGCGGTCGCAACATCGGCGGTCTGCGCACCGATTCGACGCTGGCGCTGAACTTCCCGGTGACGGTCCCCGAGGATGGTGAGTACGACCTTCAGCTCTTCACCAGCACGCTGAACACCTTCGCCGCCGTGGCGGAGCAGGGGCCGACGAACGTGTTCGTGCGCGTCGACGGCGGAGCCGAGCAGGAGCTGTTCCTGCCGCTCGGCTACAAGTGGGTGGTCTGGGACCACGCCGACACGAAGGTCGACCTCACGGCCGGAGCGCACACCATCACGGTGGCGGCGCGCAGCCTCGACGGCACCCGTGCGACGAAGGGCGACGCGATCATCGACCGCATCACCCTGACGCTGCCCGAGCCCGCCGCGGCGGAGTCGGTCTACGAGGCCGAGTACGCCACCCTCGACGGAGCCTCCGCGCGCTACGACCGCGCCGGGGTGAGCGGATCGGGTGTCGTGGAGGCCGCAGCGGGCGACACCGTCGCGTTCTGGGTCTACTCCGCGGAGGAGGGCGAGTCGGTGCTGCGCTTCGACGCGCCTCAGCCCGGAAACGCGACCGTGCGCATCAACGGGCGCGACGCCGGCACTCTCGAGTCGCTGACCTCGAGCACGTCGCTCTTCCTCTCCGGTGGGGTGAACAAGGTCGAGGTCGTCGGCGGCAGCCAGGCGGCCGTGATCGACCGCCTGGTCGTCGGCACGAGCGCCGGCGTGCTGCTCAGCACGCGTTACCAGGCCGAAGACGCCACGCTCGCGGGCTCGGCGTCGGTCGCGTCGCTGTCATTGGCCGACGGGGGGAAGGCCGTCGTGGGGGTCGGTGGTACACCCGGCAACGGGAACACCCTGACCTTCGAGGACGTCCAGGCCGAGCGCGCGGGTGTGTACGCGCTGACGATCCGCTACTCGAACGAGGAGCAGTCGCCGGCGACGCACTACAACCCCGACCCGCTGGCCCGCCACGCGGAGGTCACCGTCAACGGCGAGTCGATGCGCGTCTGGTTCCCGCACAGCTTCCACAAGAACAACTTCTGGGAGCTGAGCGTGCCGGTCACGCTGAAGGCCGGCAGCAACACGATCTCGTTCGCGTCCGAGGAACTGCCGAACTTCGACGGCGAGACCTACGCCTCCGATGTGTGGCCCGATGTGCTGCTGCGGTCGAAGTTCGCACCGAACCTCGACTGGATCGCGGTGACCCCGATGGCGGAGTCCACCACCGCCCCGGAGCAGCCGGCCTTCTCCGCGGTGCTCACCAGCCGGTGTGTCGCCGGCAAGTCGACGTTGGTAGCCACGATCACCAACGAGCACGGCAGTGCGATCGACGCCACGATCTCGTCCCCGTACGGAACGCAGTCGGTCGCGTCGCTGGCGTCGGGCACGTCGAAGTCTTTCGCCTTCAGCACGCGCCTTCAGGCCATGCCCGCCGGCACGGTCACTGTGACGGCCGCGGACGGCTCCGCGCAGCGAGAAAGGACGTTCGACTACGACGCCCATACCTGCGGCTGATCCGCTCGGATCGACGGTGCGCCCCGGGGCTCTTCGGAGTCCCGGGGCGCACCTGTGCATGCCCTCTCGTCGCGGCTCGCGGAGCTGCCTGAGAGTGCCGAGCACAGTGGGCGGGTGAGTGCTCATGGTGCGGGCCGCCCCCGGGGCAGAACCGCAACCGCCCGTGTTTCTGCGATCGCAGAAACACGGGCGGTTGGTGTCCGAACGCCGATGTTCTCGCTCGGGCGGCTACCTCAGCAGGTCTCCGACGCCGGAGGACGCATCCGAGCGCACGAAGACGGGGATGGTGTCCAGGGGGGCCTCCGCGTCGATCCACTGACCGCCCTCGTGGGTGCCCCCGGAGTCCATACGGGTCCACGAGGCGCCCTGCGGAAGATAGACCTTCCGCGACGTGGCGTGCGGCTCCACGACCGGGGCGACGAGCAGGTCGCGACCGAACAGGAACTGGTCGGCCGCCACCCAGCATTCGGGGTCGTCCGGGAACTCGAAGAACAGCCCGCGCATCACCGGCAGCCCTGCTTCCTGCGCCTCGTTCATCGCCGCGCGGGTGTAGGGACGCAGACGTTCCCGCAGATGCACGTAGCGGCTCAGGATCTCGTAGACCTCCTCGCCGAAGCTCCAGAGCTCGTTGGGGCCGCCGCTGCGCAGCCGGGGCTCACCCGACGACGAGACGACGTCCTCGTAAGGGAAACGGTCGCCGTGCAGGCGCATGACGGGACAGAAAGCGCCGAACTGGAACCAGCGCACCAGGAGGTCGTGGAAGTCGGGATCCCCGACGAGCCCGTGATGGAATCCGCCGATGTCGGTGGTGAACCAGGGGATCCCGGCCATGCCCATGTGGATCCCGGCGACGATCTGCCGCCGGAGGTCGGTGTAGGTCGAATGGATGTCGCCCGACCAGACGAGGGCGCCATAGCGTTGGCTCCCCGCCCACGCACAGCGGAGGAGATTGACCACATCGTCCTGGCCCGCGGCCACCTGGCCCTCGTAGAAGGCGCGAGCGTAGTGCTGCGGGTAGAGGTTGCCGATCTGCGCGTTGGGGCCGGCGTGGTAGCGGTAGTTGTCGAAGTCGTAGATGCCGTATTCGGGCTCGGCCTCGTCCAGCCAGAAGAGCTTCACTCCGAAATCGTGGTAGTTGCGGCGGCACAGCTCCCACAGCCGCTCGCGTGCCCGGGGATTCGTGACGTCCAGGAACGCGCTGGGGCCACCGAACGCCATGTGAACGTCCATGCCGCGCTCAGTGGTGACCAGCATGTTGCGCTGCTTGAACTCCGCGTAGTTCTCGGAGTCCGTGGCCACCTGCGGCCACACCGACACCATGAGTTCGGTGCCCATCTCCGTGAGTTCGGCGACCATCGCGGCGGGGTCCGGCCAGAATTCCTCCTCGAAGCGGTAGTCGCCCATGTGCGGCCAGTGGAAGAAGTCTGCGACGATCACGTCGAGCGGGAGACCACGGCGGTGATGCTCCCGGGCGACCTCCAGGAGCTGTTCCTGGTTCCAGTAGCGCAGCTTGCATTGCCAGTAGCCCAAGCCGTACTCGGGCATGACGGGCGCGTGGCCGGTCGCGTCCGCATAGGCCTGGGAGATCTCGGCCGGGCTGTCGCCGGCGGTCACCCAGTAGTCGAGCTGCTTGCTGGAGGTGGCGAACCATTCGGTGCGGTTGGCGGCGAAGGTGGCGCGCCCGATAGCCGGGTTGTGCCAGAGCATTCCATACCCGGCGGTGGAGACGACGAACGGCACGGAGGCCTGGGAGTTGCGGTGGGCGAGTTCCAGGGTGGTGCCCTTCACGTCGAGCAGGTCCTGCTGGTATTGGCCCATCCCACTGAGGCGCTCATTCCGATCGCTCTCGAAGGAAGCGGTGATCTCGAAGTCACCGCCCAGATGGGGACGGAAGGCGCGGGCGACCAGGTTGAGCGAACCACCGCGGTCTAGTTCCCGCAGCAGCGTCCGTCCGGCGCGGTCCTGGAACTCCACGGTGCAGCCGACGGTGTGGTATTCGAGTTGCTCGCTGTATCCTGCCGAGGCGCGCAGCACCGCGGTGGTGCGGCCATTGGTGATCCGGGCCGTCGTGTCGTCGACGGTGATCTCGGCTGAGGTCACGGTGGAGGGCAGCAGCGCGAAATCGGCGTCGAGGACCTCTCCGCCGCGTCGTGCTCGCACCCGGAGCCCGTGGGGACCCCAAGCCTGCACCATGAGGGTTTCGCCGTCGCCACGCCACACGACGGCGTCGGGCAGCACCTCGAAGTAGTTCATTGTTTGTCTCTTCCGTATCGTTCAGGGGCCTGCGCGGGCCAGTTTGTTCAGTCCTTGACCGCGCCCGCGGTGACACCGGCCGCGACGAACCTCTGGGCCAGCACGAGCAAGACGGTAGCGGGCAGGGACGCCACGACCGCCGTGGCCATCATGGGGCCCCATTCCTGGTTCTGGGCTCCGATGTAGTCGTAGATGCCGAGCGTGATCGGGCGGAGATTCCCGCCGTCCCGGTTCAGGGTGGAGGCGAACAGGAAGTCCGACCAGGCCCAGAGGAATCCGAACAGCGCGGCGGTGATCAGCGAGTTGCGGGAGATCGGAAGCACCACGCGGGTGAACGCCTGCCAGGTGGTCGCCCCGTCCACCTTGGCCGCCTCGATCAGCTCTCGCGGGATGCCGCGCATGAATGCCGTCAGGAGCATGACGGCGAAGGGTACCGCGATGGTGGAGTCGGCGAGGATGAGCCCGGGTACGGTGTTCAGGATCCCGAGCCTGTTGTAGACGGAGTAGAAGCCGAGCGCCATCACGACGGCCGGAACCATCTGGGCGACGATGAGGAAGAACTCCATGGGCCGCCCGCCGGGGAACCGCAGCTTGGCGAGGCCGTAGGACGCGGGGGCGGCGATGACGAGTGTGAGGATAACGGTTCCCAGGCCGACCAGCACGCTCGTCGCCAGGTGCGGAAGCTGGGTCCGCAGCACCGTCGCGTAGTGGTCCAGGGTGAAGTCGAGCGGCAGCAGATCACCGTTTCTGATGCTGTCCCGGCGAGTGAACGAGACGTTGACCATCCAGTAGACGGGAAACAGCATGATGGCCGTCAGGAGCACCGCGACGGGGTTCTTCCACGCGGAACGTCTGTTCATGATCAGTCCTCCTGTCCGCGTTGCGCGAAGAGATAGAGCACGCCGAAACCCAGCGCGATCAGCAGCAGCAGGGTGCTCACGGCGGATGCCTGCGAGTACTGGATCACGGTGGACGAGCCCTTGCCGAAGGCCATCCCGTAGGCCCAGGTCGCCAGTGTCTGTGACGTGCCGGAGCCGGTCGTCATGATCCAGATGATGTCCACGACTTTCAGCGTGTACACGACCCCGAGAAGGAGCGTGATCAGAGAGACCGGCTTCAGCAGCGGCATGGTGATTCTCCAGAACTGCTGCCACGCCCCGGCGCCGTCGATGGCGGCGGCCTCGTAGAGGTCGGCGGAGATGTTCTGCAATCCCGAATACAGGATCACGAGGTTGAAGGGCACGCCCAGCCAGATGTTCGCGATGGTCACCGACATCAGCGCGTTGTCGGCACCGAGCCACCAGACGGGATCGACGCCGAAGAGGCCGAGGAAGGAGTTGAGGATGCCGTTCTCGGGGTTCATCATCCACTGCCACACGGTGCCGGATACGATCACCGGCAGGAGCCAGGGGACAAGGAACAGGCCCCTCAGCGCTGCGGAGAGACGGAAGTTTCCTCGATGGAAGAACACCGCCAGCGCGAGACCGATGACGTACTGGAAGGCGATGGACGCCACCGTGAAGATGGCGGTCTGCCTGAGCACGCGCACGAAGCGCGGGTCCTTGAGGACTTCGGCGTAGATATCCAGTCCGACGAAGGGGGCGCCACCACGCACGAAGCTCGCGCGGTCGTAGCGATGCAGGCTCATGACGACGTTCTCCGTGAGCGGCAGCACGTAGAACAGCACCAGATACAGCACCAGAGGAGTGACGAAGCCGATCGCCGACCAGCGGATCACGCGGCGGTTTCGAAGCATTGTTGTCTCCATCTCGGGTGTCTCCTTCCCATCGGGGACGCCTCGGTGCGTGAGCGGCACGACGCGCCGCTCCCGCACCGAGGGAACGGTGCTAGCGGCCGGCGGCTTCGTTGAACGCCGCGCTGACGGCGTCGGCGTTGCCGGCGGCGTTGAGCGCGCCCTGGATGGCCTCGGACAGCTGGCCGGAGACGACGACGTAGTCGGCGCCGAGATCGGTGGTACGGCCCTGTGCGCCCTCGACCGAGGCGACCCATGGCTCCCACACCGGATTGTTGCGCACCTGCTCCGCCCGGACCTCGGGCTTCGCGGACAGGTAGCCGAGAGTCTCGTTGGTGGTCATGCCCGCATCACCTTCCGTGAGGCAGGAGATCACGGCCGCGGCGTTGGCGTAGTGGTCCGAGGCGTTCTCGGTCTGGACCGGCGCCACGGCGAACTCTCCGCCAGTGGGCACCGGGGCCACGCCGCCGGCGCGCGACGGGATCGGCAGGACACCGACGGCGAAGTCCGCTTCCTGCGCGGCGGCGGCGAACCATGAGCCGTTCTCCGCGAAGGCGTACTGGCCGGTGAGGAAGAGATCCCAGGCCGCCGACTGGTTGTCGGTGATGACCGACTTCGGGGCCCAGCCCTTGCCGACCCAGCCGGAGATCAGCTGCCCGGCGGCGATGGCGTCGTCGGAGGCGATGTCACCCAGGTCGGCACCGGAACCCCAGAACCAGGGCAGGAACTGGAAGACGCCTTCTTCGCCCGTGACCCCGGAGAAGGTGATGCCGCCAGAGCCGGAGGCCGTCGCCTTCTCCAGCGCGGCATTGAGCGCGTCCCAGCTGGTGATGGAGGCAGGATCGATCCCGGCCTGGCTGAGCAGGTCGGCGTTGTAGTAGAGGCCGAGCGCGTTGGATCCGAAGGGCACGCCGTAGGCGGTGCCGTCGACGACGCCGGGGCCGAGCAGGTTCTCGTCGACTCCAGCGGTATCGATGCCTGCCTGGTCGGCCGTCGCGAGCAGCCCTGCCGCGACGGCTTCGGGAACCATGGGGTTGTCCAGCACGACGATGTCGGGCGCGGTGCCTTCGCGCACGGCGGTGGTGAGCTGGTTGAACAGATCGGTCTGGGCCGCACTGGAGCGCGTGATCGTCGATCCTTCGGGCGCGCAGGACTTCACCAGGTCGTCCCAGGCCGATCCGTCGGTGTGCTGCGGGTACGGATCCCAGAACGCGATGTCCGCAGTCGTGGTCCCCTGGGAGGCGTTGCCGCTTGAGACGGGGCCGGGATCGGAGCCGCCGCCACAGGCGGTGACGGCGAGGCAGGCGGCGATCCCAAGACCGGCGACCACGCGTTGTGCTGTCTTCTTCTTCATGAGGACCTCTCCATTGAGCCGACGGTTGTCGGAGGCTTTCCACCGGCTAGCGAACCGGTTCGCTACTATTCTTGTCACGCGGCTTGGGTCTGTCAAGACGAGAAGACGGCTACCCTGAGGAAGCCAAGAGAAGGGATCGATATGGCCACGATCGGCGATGTTGCGAGTGAGGCCGGCGTATCGCGCAGTACGGTGTCGGCGGTTCTCACGGGGCGGAAGTTCGTCTCCCCCGAGACCCGTGCGCGTGTGGAGATCGCATTGGACAAGTTGCAGTTCTCCGTCAACGCGGGCGCCAGGGCATTGGCGACCTCTCGGACCATGACGATCGGGGTGGTCGTTCGCCTTCACGAGGCGGAGTTCGCTCCGGCGATGGCTGCCTATCTGATCGGCCTGGCCGATGCGGCCCGGCCGCGCGGATACTCGATCCTTCTCCTCACGGACTCGGATGGCGTCGGGGCCTGCCGCCGGGTCATCGCGGGACGGCAGGTCGACGGGTTGGTGCTGCTGAACGTCGTCAATGACGATCCGCGGCTCGAACCGATCGTCGCGGCGGGCTTCCCGACGGTGCTCATCGGCATGCCCACGGACAGCCGCGGGGTCGATGCGGTGGACCTCGACTTCGCGGCGGGTGCGCGGATATTGGTCGACCAGCTCTCCGAGGCCGGACATCGAGAGGTCGCGTTCGTGCGGTGGCCCGACAGTCTCTTCCTCAGCGGCGCGACCTTCGCTATCCGTTTCGCAGACGCGGCCCGCGCACGCGCCGCTGAGCGGGGGGTGCGTTTGGTCGAGCACGCGGTATCCACCGAACCCGTCGAGGCACGGCAGCAGCTGGCCTCGGTCGTCGCTCGCGATGATTCGCCGAAGGCCTTACTCGTTCACCATGATACGGCGGCCGCGATGCTTCCTTTCGTACTGAACGAGGCCGGGCTCAGAGTCCCTCAGGATCGCAGCGTGGTCTCCCTGCACTCCGCAGAGCTCGCGCAGGTCTTCGCTCTCGACGTGACCTCCGTCGCATCCGAACCGGTAGCCGTGGCGATCGCCGCAGTGGATCTCCTGGTACGGAGGATGGGGAGCCCGGACAGCACTGCGGAGTCGCGGCTGGTGCAGCCCCGGCTTGTGAACCGGGGCAGCGTGGTGTCCCTGGAGTCGTGACCTTCTGGCCCGAATCCGCGAGTAGTCGGTTCCCGTCACGCCAGGCGGCGGCTACAGGACTTCTCGGATCTTCTCCCATTTGCCGATGACGACGCTGAGGTTGCTGCGCCACGTCTTGTCCTTCCCCGAGAAGTCGACCTGCTGGCCGCCGCGCTGTGCGTCGAAGGCCTCCCACAGCGCTTTCAGCCTCTCCTCGCCGATTCCCTTCACGCCGCCTTCCTCTCCGACGTCCTTCGCGCCGCGCAGCTTCTTCGACACCTCTTCCCGGCCCATCGCGGTGATGGCCTTCTTGAGGTCTCCAACCATCTCCTCCGTCAGCTTCGGCGCCTCGGCGGCGCCCGTCGAGAGGTTGATCTGCAGCGCGTCGTCCTCAGGTCGAGCCTCCATCGCGGCAACCGCGGCCAGGCTGCCCTGCTCGGGTGGCACATCCGGGTCCGTCGTGGAGGGCGCGTCGAAGTGCGAAGTGACCTTCACCTGCCTCGCATAGGCGGCGTTCTTGGACAGGTCGGTGTTGAGCACCCACGCCGTCGCCACGATGGTCGCGTCGACGGAATTCTTGGACGGCGCTCGGCCCTGCTTCACCTTGTCCTTGGGGTTGACGATCTCCACGTCGTAGCGCACCCACAGCTTGCGCTCGTTGACCCACTTCTTGACGTCGCTCTCGATCGACGCCAGGTGCTGGCTGTTGGCAGCCTGGGTGATCGGGAACAGGTTGCTGGCCACACCGGGCCCGCCGAGGTTGTCGTTCAGCAGATGCCCGCGCACGTAGCTCACCTGCCCTGCCCCCTCACCCGTGCCCGCTGTGGGAAGCAGGTCGAGCAGCGCCTGTTGATCCTTGGGTGGGGTGCCTGCTCCATGGTCCGGCCCGAGCGGCGCCACGGTGTACCCGACGCCGACCGTATGGCCGGCGATGGTGCTGGTCTTGGGCGGCAGGACTCTCGTCGCGAGCTTCGCGTTGGCCGGCCAACCGGTTCCGGCGAGCGGCTCCTCGAGGCTGAGCTCGGTCACGGGGTTGATCTTGATGACGACGCCGAACCCCTTGTCGATGTCCCCCTCGTAGCCGATCGAGGTCAGCCGGAAGCGCTCCTTTATCCGAGGGAAGTAGTCGTCGAGGGCGTCGCTGTCCTGCGCCTGCGCGGTGGCCAGGCCGACGACCTTCGCGGCGGCCTGGACGTCCTGATTCTCCTGCTCGGCCGTGCGGGCCGCGGGGACCGGGGGCTCGTCGAGCATGGCCAGGGAGATTCCCGTGGGGTACCTCTCGGTGGTGGCCTCGGGCAGCGCCCCGTCCGGCACCTTCTCCGCCGCGGCCGAATCGGGGGTCGCCGCGTCCTTGACGGCGTCGGCGTTCTCGGACGTGCCCGGCGGCTTCGCCCCCTCCCCCAGCTCCTTCGCCTCGGGCGGGGCGGCGGCGGGACCTCCACCCGGCGCAGCACTGCCGGCGGGCTTGGGGGGCGCCGGCGGCGGCGCCTGCCCTCCCGCTCCCGCGGGTTTCGGCGGAACCGGGGCCTCGCGCTGCGCCTTCAGCGCACCCTTCCACTGGGCCTCGTTCTTCAGGGCGTCGCGCGCCCCCGAGCCGGGGGGCGCGTCCTTCGGCATCGCCGACTGGATGAGCGCCGCGGAGTCGATGTCGGTGGTGGTGAAGTCGAGGGTGGGCGCCTCCGGCTTGCCGAAGGTGTAGTGCATCTTGGCCTGCAGCGCCAGGTCCTGCCCGATCGGCATCACGAACTCCGCGAGCTTCCAGGTGCGCTCCCACACCGTCATCCACAGCGCCTTCACCTCCGCCCAGGCGTTGAGTCCCAGCGTGAGTCGCGCGCCGGCGGCGAGGGTGGCGGTGCCGTCGACGGACCAGTCGCCGTTCTCGTAGCTCAGCTCGGGCACCACCGACACGGCGCCGTAGAGCCCCGCCGTGGCGACGCCCTCGATGCCGCCGGTGAGGGAGCCGAGCAGGACGTCGACGCCGATGCCCGCTCCGAAGGACACGTAGCCCTCCACGAACGCCGGGATGTACAGCTCGCCCTCGACGGAGAATGACGGGTCGGTCTTCGCGGAACCGACGGTGTACGAGCCGGTGACCTTGATGTTGCGGAACACGCCCGGGCCGATCCCGGCGCGCACGCCGGCGGCCACCCGGATCACCGCCACCAGGATTCCCCAGAGCGGAATGTTCTGCGAGTACCGGAAGAGCTCCTTGTCCAGGCGCTGCTCCGCGAACAGCTCGTACGGCTCGGTCACCAGGATCTCGCCGGAGACGTCGACGCCGCCCTCCGGAAGGATCTTCGCCGTGAGCGTGCCCTGGATGCCCGGCATGAGCTGCGCGGTGACCTGCCCCTCGCCCCCCAGCCGGATGTCCCCGGCGTCGCCCTGCTGGATCGTGACCTTCACCGTGCCGGAGAGCTTGCCGTCGTCGGCGGAGTAGCTCAGCGTCGTCTCGCCGCCCCAGAGGCCGTGCTCGAAGCGGACCGACACGTCGCCGGAGAGCCCCGGCAGCAGGTCCGGGTTGACCGGGGCGGTCGCCGAGCCGGACAGGTCGCCGTCGGCATACCTCATGGCGACCCGCACGGGGCCGAGGCCGGGGATGGTGAGCTCGACGGTGCCCGAGAGGGCGAACCCCTCGGTGCCGTAGGCGGCCTCGATTGTCGCGGTCCCCGCCGGCCCCAGGCTCGCGACGACGCCGCCGGAGAAGCTGAGGCTGCCATCCTCGGCGAGCCTGGCGGTGATGGTTCCCGAGGTGATGGGCAGGCCGGACGGGAACTGGTCCTTGCCCAGCGTCACCTGTCCCGACACCTTGCCGCGCTTCACGGCGAGCTCCCCGTTCGCGGTATCCAACCCCGGAATGTCGGCGCTGAGGCTTCCGGAGCCGGTCGGCGTCAACGACTTGTCCAGGGTGAGCGACGCCAGGGAGAGGCTGCCGAACCCGGCGTAGGTCGCCCCGAAGCCGCCGACGGTGAGAGCCGGCATGCCGTTGAGGTAGTCGACCACGAGCGAGCCGCCCGTGACGGCGAGATTCGGGATCCGGGTGGGACCGCCCCCGAGGGTGGTCTCCGTGTGCGCGGCGAGGTTGCCCGCCGGATCGACGCTCACCGATGCCGTGACCGGCTCCAGGAACGGCGGGGTGATCGTGAGGTCGCCCTTGGCCGCGAAGGCCCCGGCGCCGTCGAAGCTGAACTCCACCTGGCCGGCACCCAGGTCCCGGTAGGACACCGTGATCTTTCCGCCCCCGGACAGCCTGCCGGCTGCGAGGTCGACCCTCCCCGAGCCCGTGGCTTCGATCCCGGATCCGGCGGGGACGAGCTTCGCGGCGGGGATCTCCGCCGTTCCGCCGACGGTGCCGCCCTCGTCGAGCCGGAGGGTGAACTGCGCGGTCCCCAGAGCCGGCAGCGAGAAGGAGCGGACCAGCTGTCCGCTGATGCGGAGGGTTCCTTTGGCGTCGATGGTGAGCGTCAGGTCACCGTCGGCAACCCCCTTGACGGCGATCCCGGCCTTGACGGTCAACGCACGTTTGGCGGTGTTCAGCGAGGCCGAGCGGAGCTGGATGCCCGGGAGCGGCTGCGGCCTGGTGGTGAGGTCGAGTTGCCCGGCGGCGATCTCCTGCGCCGTGAGCCTCCAGGTGGTGCCGCCGAGGGTGGCGACGAAGTCGCCGTTGTCCATGAGCCCGAGGGCTGCGCCGGCGGGAGTACCGGTATCCGTCGCCGGGATCGAGGGCGCGGGAACGCGCTCCTGCGACGAGTCCGTTGCCCGGGCGGGCTCGGCGTAGCCCGTCATCGTCCCTCCCGTCCAGCCGAGTAGAGGTCGCCGAAGGCGCTGCGGCGCACGGGGCGGCCCTTCTTCGCGAGCTCGAGCGCGATCGCCCGCGCCAGGCCCTCCATGGTGATCGGAGTCCCCGCGGCGGACGAGCGCCAGGCGGCGCTGAGGCACGCGTTGCGGATCTCGCCGCCGGTCAACTGATGCTCGGCGAGCGCGGCGAAGTCGAGGTCGCCGAGCGGGGCGTCCGTCGCGAGCAGCCGCCGCCAGAGCGCCTCCCGCTCGTCGCGGCCGGTCGCAGGGAACTCGATCACCGCGTCGATCCGGCGCAGGAACGCCTCGTCGATGTTCTCCTGCAGGTTGGTGGCGAGCACGGTGAGCCCGCTGTGGGTCTCCAGGCGCTGCAGCAGGAACGCGGTGCCGAGGTTGGCGTAGCGATCGTGGGCGTCGGTGACCTGCGTGCGCTTGCCGAACGCGGCGTCGGCCTCGTCGAAGAACAGGACCAGGTCTCGCCCCTCCGCAACGGTGAACAGTCGATCGAGGTGCTTCTCGGTCTCCCCGATGTACTTCGACGTGAGGCCGGCGAGGTTGACCCGATACAGCGGCAGCCCGAGCCTCAGCGCCACGGCCCCCGCGGCGGAGGTCTTGCCGGTGCCAGACGGCCCCTTGAACAGGGCGGTCAGGCCCCTGCCCCTTCCCCACACGCGCCCGAAGGACCAGCCGTCGAGCACGGGCTGCATCTCGCTGAACGCGACGGCGAGGTCCTCCAGCGCGACGCGAGCCCGCGCGGTGAGCACGAGGTCGTCGAACGCGAGCCGGGGGCGGACGCGCTGCGCCAGGCCGCTCAGGGCTCGGTCGCGCTCCAGCGCCTCCGGCGCGCTCACGCCATCGCCGGTGACGAACGTCGCCGCGAGCCCGGTGGCGAGCCACCCCTGCGGATCGTCGGTGAGCAGCGCCTGGCCCGGGCCGAGCGCCTGGGCCATCGACTGCCGCGCCGCGGAGGTGGAGGGCGCGCCGCGGTCCAGCAGGACGGGGAGCTCGCCCTCCAGCGCGCTCTGCCTCGCGCGCGTGCGCCAGTGCGTCGCCGGATCCACATGGAGGCCGAGGCTCGTGAGGGCCGTCTCGCGCGGCCGACGGCCGGTGATCTCGGCCAGGCGCGCCCGGCTCGCGTCGTCGGGCAGGCCGATCCAGGGACCGGCCTCGAGCGTGGGCGGTACCTCGTCAGGCCATGGGCGGTCGCCCAGCAGAAGGTCGACCATGGCCTCGTCGAGCCGGATCGGCGCCTCGATCAGCGGCCGTTCGGGGCCGAGAGCGATCAGGCCCCAGGCGACGAGCGGGGCCTCGGGCGCGAGCATCGCCCGGAGCTGCGACAGGCCGAGCCCGTGGTGCTGCAGCAGCCTGTGCGCGAGCGCCGGCGTGAGATGACGACGGCCGAGGTCGTCCGAGAGGAACCCATAGACCCGGCCGTAGCGCGGGTCGATGGCCGGCGCGGCCGCGAGGGTGATCAGCTCGAGCGCCAGGGGTGGAAGGGGGAACACGGCGGCGAGGCGCGCCCAGACGCTCCCCCGCTGTGCGCGGGCCTCCGCGAGGGAGTCCTCGAGGCCCGCGAGCACGGTCATGCTCTCGGCCGTGCCGGAGACGGCCAGGCGGCCGGCCATCTCGGCGAGCATCCGCTCGGCCTCCTCGCCGTCGAGGAGCAGGCCCCCGAACCCCTCGCGCGCGCCGTCGCCGCGCAGGGCGCGGTGCAGCGCCACCTCGTGCCGCAATCGGAGCGCGAGGACGATGAGGGCCTGTTCGAGGTAGGCCTCGTGGTCGAAGCTCATCCCGCCTCCAGGTCGATCAGCACCCGGCGTCGGAGGTGGACGACGAACGGCCCCAGGCCGGTGAGGCCGGACATCCGCGGCACGATGCCGAGCGGCATGGGGGCCAGCCTGACGTGCAGCAGGTCCTCGCCGAGCTCGATCGTGCCGCTGCGCAGCAGGAACTCTCGGGCCAGGTAGCCGCGAGAGGAGTCGCGCAGCCCTGCCAGCGCCGCCGCGAACCGCGCGAGCCAGAGGTCGGCATGCCGGGCGAAGCCCTCGCGACGGGGCGCCCCGGCGAGCGTGCCGGCGCCGGACCAGGCCTCCTCCGGCGGGGGCGGCGGTTCCGTCGGATCGAGGCGGGGATCGGCGGGGAACAGGGTCGCAAACCCCGCGTCGAGGGCCGCGGCCGGGCGGTTCTCCTCCGGGACCAGGTCGAGCGCGATCCGGCGGATCGTCTCGGGCGTCGCCAGCGGCACCGGACAAAAGCTCAGCGCCAGGGCGAGTCCCGCGAAGGGCGAGGAGACGATGCCATCCACCCGGGCGGCGACGAGGGCCGGCTCGGGCGGACCCGCGTCGGCGCCCTCCCCTGGAACGGCCGGCTCGGCATCGCCGCGCGGCAGCAGCCGGGCGAGCACGCCCGGGTCCGCGGCGCAGGCCGCGAGCGCAGCCCGAGCGGGCTCGGGGATGCTGCCCGGAAGCAGGGCCGACGGCGCGGCCGCGGCGGCGAACCCCAGAATCCTGGACCGAGACCACCCGTCCCGCACCAAGCCGGCGACCGCGAGCCTGGCCAGAAGTACGCGCGCCGCCCCCCGCAGCCGCGGCTCGTCGATCGTCACCGCATCGTCGGGCCTGAGCACGAGGGCCAGCACGTCGACCGCCGAGCGGGGTTCTCCCCTGAGGACGGAACTGCCGGCCTCGATCGCTCGCGGCCCGGCCTGTTCCGCGAGCGCGGCCACGATCCGCAGCGCGGCGGCTTCCCCGAGCAGGCGGGCGATGGTGAGCGCCTCCGAGTCCGAGCGGGCGAGCCCGATCAACGGCGACGGCCCCGCGACGACCATCACCTCGGCGGCCGCCTCGGGTCCGGTCAGGACGTTCAGGGACGCGAAGTCGGGGAAGGCCCACTCGGCATCCCGCTCGACCCCCAGCCGATGGCGCAGCCACGCCGCGACATAGGAGCGGTGGTCCGGCCAGATCCGCACCTCCTCGCGCAGCGCCGCCGCTCCCGGCCCGCCGATCCCGACCGCCTCGGCGAGCCGCTCCGCGATGCGCCGGGACAGCTCGTCCGCGAGTCCGTCCGGATCGAACCGTTCGGCTCCGAGCCGCCAGTTCACCCGGAGCCGACGGATCCGGATCACGTCGTCGCGCCCCTCGAAGCGACGCTCCAGCGCGACGCCGAGGGCGCGCGGAAGCGGGCCGCGCATGGCCTCGTCCAGGTGCTGCGCCCACTCCTGCGCGGTCCCGGGCGCGGCGCGCACCCGGGTGTCCAGCGCGCCGATGGTGAGGCGGTGCCGCGTGGGCACGTCAGAACCTCATTCCGCCCACGTGCTGCGCGACGGAGGCCAGCTGTCCCTTCAGTGTGTCGACGACGTCGGGCGCGAGACCGGTGAGCTCGACGATCTCGGCGGCATCCGCAGCCAGGACCCTGCTCGTGGACAGTCCGGCATCGACCATGATCCTGATGACCTCGTCTTGCGCAACGGGACCGAGGAGGTCGGGCTTGCCGGGCTTCGGGATCAGCAGGGTCCGATCGCGGGCCAGACGCAGGATGCCGACCCAGTCCCGGCGGTTCGGACCGGGCTTGGGCTCCCGGTCAACCGGCGGGTGGTCGCCGCCATCGACGGGGGGCTCCGGGCCGTCCCCGCCGCCGGAAGCCCTCGCGTCGGCGCATGCCTGCACGATGTCCTGCAGCACGGACACCGGGAGCAGAGGTCGGCGCGGCTCCAGGCTCACCTCAAGAATCCCCTCGCTCCAGGTGAGGGCGGCGAGCACCAGGAAGTCGTCGTCCGGAATCGGAATGGGCCATCCCTGGTGGGTGATGCCGTCCAGGTGCGCGCGAGCCGCGTCGCAGTCCCACGGCTCCCTCTCGTGGCCGTCGGGAAGGCGGCAGGTCAGCCCGAGCACATCGTCGACGCACACCCGCGTCGGGGCCAACTGATTGCCCGGGTGCAGGCACGGGTCGCTCAGGGTCGCGCGCGGCGCCGCCTCCGTCGCGACGGACCGGATGACCAGCCACGCCCTCAACGGACCCTCGTCCCCCTCCGGCGGCGGGTCCAGCCCGCAATCCTGGCCGGATCCGGGAAGGCAGGCTGCGGTCATCTTCGCCGGCAGATCCTCGATCGGGATGGCCCGGGGCAGCAGCACCTCCGCTCCCGAGGGGCAGACGCCGTAACCCGGGTGGACGACGATGGTCGCCTCCGACGTCGTGACGGTGAGTCCCGCGACCACGCCCCAGCCATGCAACAGGCGACGCATCCGCTGCAGCTCCTCGTCGTGGGAGGAGCGGTCCAGCCGCAGGTCGGCCGCGTGGACCACCTGCCCGTCGGCGTAGCGCGGCGCGCTGATCCCCGAGGGAGTCCTCGTCAGGGGGACGATCCTCGTCGTGCCGTCTCGCTCGGTCATCATTCGCCTCGTTTCGCTAGTCGAGGGTGAACCAGGAGGTGAAGATGCCGCCCGGGGCGCTGCGCCCGGTCGGCAGCCTGCCGCCGATGAAGTGCCCGTCGAGCGGGCGATCCTCGTGGTCGACGATCAGGTCGGCGTACACCACCACGCGCAGTGCGACCAGCCCGCCGAACTCCGGGAGGTGCATGTCGCGGCCGCGCAGCGCCAGCCCTAGCGACTTCGCCACGAGATCGGGTTCCTCGTTCAGGTCGGCGCTGCGGAAGTCGTTGATCACCCCGTCGGGGGTCAGATCTATGACCTCGATGCCGCACAGGGTCAAACCCGGCACGACGCGCCACGGTTCGCCGAGGCCTTCGGAACGCCGCATCACCTGGAGCTCCGCGACCAAGGGCTGGCGCTCCTTCAGGATGAAGCGGGTCAGGTCGACGGGGTGCTCGAAGGCCACCGCGATTCCCGTCTTCTCCAAGCGCTCCCGGAACTCCCCCGGATCGAGGAAGCGCTCGTGATCGCGCCAGCTCAAGCCGATGATCTTGTTCAAGTCGAAGGTGACGCCATCACGCCCCGGCTCGCCCTGCGCTCCGTCCGTACCATCCCGGCCGTCCACGCCATCGCGACCGTCAACCCCATCGCGACCGTCGACGCCGTCCCTGCCATCCTGGCCGTCGACGCCGTCCCGACCGTCCGCACCGTCCCTGCCGGGGGCGCCGATCTCGCCACGGGGGCCGGGCGGCCCCTCGGCCACACCCTGGGCGAGGATGCACAGCACCGCGTCCCGCAGGGCGGCCGCCGATGGGACGACCACCCGGTAGGTGGTGTTGTCGATCACCCGGTGCGCGCTGCCCGGCGTCTCCGCGCCTTCCCGATCCACCAGCTGGGGGTACTCCTCGTAGGAGTAGTTGGGCAGATGCCCCAGCAGCACGGCGTCGTGCCCCTCCGCCTCGGGACCGCAGGTGTCGCAGCCGTCCTGCGAGCCGAGCAGTCGCGCCGCGCAATCCGCCTGAGTGATATCGATGATCGCCACCACCCCGCGATCGGGCGGCTCGTTCTCGTCCGCGTCGGCGAGGCTGACATGGGCGCGGCGGCCGCTCGGCTCGAGCACGAGCGAACGCGGCGATCCGGGCAGCCACACCGAGTCGCCGGGTCGCTGGAACTCGGCGTCGTCGTCGGAGCTCTTGAGCGCCTCCGTCTCGAACACGGCGACCCACGTCTGGCGGTCCTCGTCGCTGATCAGCGCGTACCCGTACGCCTCGGTGGGGCCCATCGCGAAGTCGTGGGCGAATCCGGGCATGGTGCGGCTCCGGCCGGCGCGAACGAGCCTGTCCGTGGTGTCGATCACCGCGAACCGCGCGACCCGGGTCTGCTGCCAGAGGCCGGTGAGGACGTAGATCATCTCGCTGTCGAGGCTGAACTCCACCGCCACGAGACGCTCGCCGGCGTCGTCCGGTGGCGCGTAGCCCGTCGGCCGCGCGTCGGAGGCGGCGGCGATCTGGCCGCCGTTGAGCGCCGCGATGTCCACCAGGTAGAAGCCGTCCGAGGGCTCCACCGAGGGCGAGGCGATCGCCAGGAAGCGCCCGTCCGGGCTGACCGTGATCACCCCGGCGCCGAGGGCCGCGGGACCCTCCAGCGGCCCGAAGTCGTGGTCGAAGGCGAGCGTGGCGACCGGCTGGGGCTCGGGTTCGGCGGGATCAGCCACCCAGCGCCTGATCGCATCGGATGACCAGGCGGTCAGCACCGCCTTCTCGCCAGGCGACCAGGAGAGCGCGAAGAGCTCACCGCTCGACGGGGACGTCGCGAGCCTGATCAGGGTGCCGGTCACGGCGAGCACGCGCTGCGGCAGCGGGTGCCGGCCCACGTCGTCGGCGCGCCAGACGGCCACCCCCGAGGCAACCCCGTCGACGCCGGTGCCCGCCGCGAAGATCAGGCGCCCCACGGTGGCCGAGCCGGTGTCGGTGACGGTGCCGATCCCCTCCAGCACGGCGCGCAGGTCGTGGGTCGTCGCGTCGTAGAGGTGCAGCCGGGCCGTTCCGCCGGGATTCTGCACGGCGACCTGGATCAGGCTCTCCCCCTGGTTGACATGAACGGTGACCGGAAGCTCCGCGGAATAGGGGAAGCTGCCCTTCCAGGAGAGCTTCGGCCGGGCCTCCGGCAGCACGGGCACCATCGCGTTCGGCTCCTCCGCGCCGACGACGAACTCGTAGCCCTCGGCGATCCGGCTGAACTCCTGCTGACCGCCGGGTCCGCAGGCGGGCAGCAGGCTCGGCGCGGGGCTGTCGCCGCGGTCGCAGCGCCGCAGCCCGATCGTCAGGTGGCGGGTGCCGTCGAGCCTCGCGACCAGGGCCGGGTCGGCGTCGATCAGCTGCCGGAGCGGAAGCAGCACCCGTTCGGGCACGACGATCTCTCTCCCGCAGCAGTCGAGCGCGAGGCCGCTCTCCAGGACGAGATGGTCGCGCCGGCACCCCTCCGACGGGTGCTGCGTCAGCCTGAGCCCGCACACCGCGCCCGCGCCGTGCAGGTGCGCATTATGCAGGTACCGGTGACCGAGGTGGTAGTCCTGTTCGTCCGTGAAGTCCTGCGCGACGAGCAGCCTTCCGTCGAAGTAGCGGTTGCGCCGGGGGGTCGCCAGCCCGCAGGCCACGCAGGTGTCCACCTCCTCGGAGGCGGGAGAGCCGGAGCAGCCACAGGGTGCGTGGGGTTCAGACATGATGTCCTCCAGAAGGGTCGGCGAGCAGATAGTCGGAGGGGCGTGGGCCGCGGGTGGGCGGCACGGTGGCGAGGTCGATTCCGGCGCGGCCGCGGTCCAGCGGCTCGGGGCCCGATCCGGACAGCAGCGTGTCGACGCCGAGCAGGGACTGATGGCCGAGCACCACGCCGGAGTCGACGAGCCTGAGGCACGCCGTCGTGTGCGCGGGGATCCAGCCGTCGACCAACCGGTGCAAGCGCCGCCTCGCGTCGTCGTCATCGGGCACCCGGGAGCGGGGCACCACGATCGTCATCCGGTGCGCCTCGGGCTCTGTCGGCAGCGGCACGCCCCCGACCGGCGGGGCGTCAGGGCCCAGGTGGAAGTGCTCGATGACGATCGGCCACGGTTCGGTCAAGCCGAGATGCCAGCGCAGCATCCGCTGCAGCCCGGCGCGGGTTCCCCGGGCCCGGGCGATGTCGGTTGCCGCGGCGACCAGTTCGCGTCGGCTGGCGATGTCCCATTCGGCGGGGAAGCGGAGGTCGAACCAGGAGCCCAGCCAGTCCAGCCAGGCGTCCGCGGGCACGGCGGCGGGATCGAAGAGGCGCCCGACCTCGTGGTGCGCCCGGGAGATCTCCGCGAAGACGGTGTCAAAATAGGCGAGGAAGCGGTCGAGGAAGTCCCGGCTCTGCGGATCCTGCGAGAAGGTCGCGGGCAGATGGCGCAGGCCCGAGCGGCGCGGGCCATGCACGTCGAGCCGCCGGATCACCGGGCTCGACGCACCGTCGGAGAGGAGCTCGAGGCGCACCCAGAGCCATCGCCCCGGGGAGGACTGAACAAGCACCTCGGGCAGGTCGTTCGGGTTCAGCACCAGTGGCCGCGACCACGCGGCGTCGCTCTGGTGCCCGATCCTGTCCGGCGCTATCGGCGTGTCGGAGGTGAGGGTTGTGATCACCAGCGACGCGGTCTCGGGTTGTTCGAGGTCGAGGACGATCCGGTCCCAGGCGAACCCGCGCTCGCGGGAATCCATGCCTTGGAAGACCACCTCGCCCGATCGGGGCACGGTGGCGCGGCCGGGAACGGCCACCATCGGGATGCCGTTCCAGCGCCCGTCCCGGCTGAGCGGCAGGGCGGGCAGGACGAGGGGGCGACGAGCCGGGAAGGCGGGGTCGTCCCACAGCAGCCGCTCGCCCTCGCGGCGCAGCGCCGGTGGCATGAGGCGCTCCGGAAGCAGGCCGGACCGCTCGTAGCCGTCCGCGCCGATGGCGACCACCGCGTGGGCACCCGCCGGGGCGGAGGGACGGCCGGACTTCCTGCCCCGGTCGAGGACGAAGACGATCTGGCCCGCCCTGGTGGGGGGCCCGACGGCAAGAAAATCCGGCGCGAGCAGCGGCACCGAGGCGTGGGGCCAGCCGGGACGGCGCGCGCCGTTGCGGTCGAAGCGATGAAGCCGGCCGAGGCCGGGGTCGGCGACGATCAGGTCGCCATCGGCGGTGGCCGCCAGCGCGGTCGGCCGCCACCCGGGGACGCGGAGGTCCCGGCGCCGCACCGCGGTGGGCCACGCGAGCACCAGCACGCGGCCCGCGGCGGGATCGGCGATCGCGAGATCGCCGTCGGCGGTCAGCGCGACGTCGGACGGCGCCTCGAGGTGCCAGGGGTCGGGGGCCTCGCGCCTGGGCCACAGCGGATCGGGGAGCGCCGAGCCCGCGACGAGCTCCCCCGCGAGCGCCGAGCGGACCACTCCGCTCCTCGGGTCCGCGAGGAAGAGCCGTCCCTCGCCCCCGATCGCGACGCCCCGAGGCAGCCGCAGTCCGCCGAAGCTGCCGAAGGGCTCGTCCCAGGCGACGGGCCGTCGCCCCGGCGTCCCCAGCCTGATCGTCGACGGATCGTCGCTGAGGCCCCGCGCCTCAGCCACCTCGGGCCACCCCGTGGCGCCCGAGAACCGGTAGAACGGCGTCGTGGCGGCCCGCACCTCAGCCATAGCTCACCGCCATGGAGATCCGGTCTCGGGTCAGCAGCGGCAGCTCGCCGGGAGCGAGCGGCGTGAGATCGATCCCCGCTCCGCCGTCGGGTTCTTCGTCGTCGGAGTCTCCGGCGACGAAGACCTTCAGGTTCCACGCCCGGCGCACCCCCGGCACGTCGAGCAGGCGCTGGTACAGGTCGGCGTGCGAGATCGCCTCGCCGGGCGGCCAGCCCGCGCCGTCGGTGCCTCCGGTGAGGGGACTGAGGAAACGAAGGACGGCGTCCTTCGCGGCGTCGGCCACCACGTCGAGGCCATGACCGTCGGCCACCCGCAGCGCGAGCGAGACCTCCGCGATCTCCACCCTCCGAGGTCCCGTCAGGTGGAGCTCGGTGGTCACGAGCCGCCGAGGCTCCAGCCACCGGCACACCGCGTCGAACTGCGCCGCGGTGGGGTCGCTGCCGTCGCTCATCAGCAGGACCAGCGTGACCGCGCCGTCCTGGTTTCCCTCCAGGACGCCGTGGCGGACGGCGGTGCGCGGCAGGGTGACCACGCGATGCAGGGCGACGCCCGGCGTGCTCATCGCGAGGTCCACGAAGTCGTCGGCGCAGACCGCCCGGTCGCGGTGCCTGAGATCGTGCGGCGCCCGCAGCTGCACCTCCTCCAGGGTCTCGGCGTCGCTGCCGTCGTGCGCCGCGCGGAAGTTCGTGGCCGACTTGATCCCGCTCACCCGGCCCCGGATCTTGGTGATCGATCCCGGACCGACGTTGCCGGATCGTCCGCCGCCCACCCGGGTCCGGTCGGCGACGATCGCGGTGCCCGCCACCGGAATCCGGCCCCGCAGTCCGTCGCCGAAGGTGATCCGGCCCGTGCCGGGATCCAGCAGATAGATCCGGTCGTCCGGCCCGGCCCGATAGAAGTCGTCGGCGCGCCGCCACCCGGACTCGCCGCCCACGGTGATGCTCAGCTCCGGCTCCCCGGAGGCGGGGTCGATCAGCACCGGGGTTCGGGGCAGGACGAAGACCTGGCCCGGACGCCCGTCGGACAGGCCCAGCCGGTCCTCGAACCGGGTCTGCCCCTGCGTGGCCGGCACGGTGTTGAGCCGAATCCGGCGGATGGAGCGAAGGTCGCTGGCGTCCTCGTCCCCGACGTTGGGGAACTTCGCGCGCACCCAGTAGAGCCCCCGGTACTCCCCGTCGAGCATCGGCAGGCCGACGCTGCCGAACTCCGGGTCCGCTCCGACCCACTCCTCCACCGTCACCTTCGCCGGCGAGAGAACCACCGGAGGATCCTGCGCGTCGAGCAGAGCGCGCACGCGTGCCGCGTCCGTGCCGCACTCGGAGATCTCCAGGAGCAGGCCGGGATCCCTGATCCCCATCGGCTCCCAGAGCTTCTCCAGTTCCGTGACGTCATCCAGGCGCTCCAGCACGTCCCGCAGCTCCTGATCGGTGGCGGGAGGCTTCATGGCGCCGAAGTCGTCCCAGAACTCGGCCGGGAGCTCGCGGGGATCGATCGCCGTCGCGCCGCGTGGAAGTTCCAGCGTGAGATAGCCCGCTCGCCGCAGCCCGTCGGTGCCGTCTGTCGTCACCTCCAGCGAGGTCCAGCCGGCCTCGGCGTCGTCTCCCCAGGGAGCCACCGCGGGACCCGGGGCGCCGGTGTAGAGCTGCCACTCGACCTGGGGCCGAAGGACGCCCGCGCTGGCGCAGGTGTGGGTCGACGGTGGGGTTGCCTGGGCCTGCGGCTCGTCGCTTGCCTCCACCACGTCAATGTGCAGGTCGAGCGGGATCGCGGGGAGTGCGTCGGTCAGGTAGGCGGAAAGCGGCTGCGCAAGGTGGGGCCGGAGAAGGAGGCCGAGATACAGGCAGCCGCGCTTCTGGGTGTGCGGCTGGAACGGGAACAGCCATTGCGTGCCCTCCTTGCCGTACCCGGTCACCAGCGCGCGGCTCCCGTCGGCCCGCCACGCGATCACCGCCCCGATCGCAGCGTTGATCGCGATCAGCGCCCGGTCGGTCTCGAAGCTGATGTCGTCCTGGATATCGGGATCGTCCACGCCGACGCGGGTCCCGATGGGCACCGCGACGGTGAGAGGATCGGTGGTGTCGGCGAGCTTGTCGAGCGTGAACTCCAGGTTCGTGCGCGCCGGCCGCGCGGGGCGGGGCCGGGTGCCGATGAGATTGAGGAACTTGGTGTAGTTGAGTTCCGGCACCCGGTTGAGCTCGTACAGGAGGGTCTCGGCGAGCCACGCGTGCAGTTGCACCAGCGCCATGCCGGGATCGGAGTCGTTGAAGTTGGTCCACTCCGGGGTGAATCGCGGAATGCGCTGCCTGGCCTCGCGCATCAGGTCGGCGAAGTCGCGATTGTCCAGGTTCGGCGACGGGATGGTCATGCCGCACCTCCTTGGCCCTCGTTGATGAAGAAGGGATAGACGACGTTGTGCGCCGCGTTGTTGGCCCGGGTCCGGTAGTCGATCGAGATCATCAGGGTGTTCGGGGCGTCGAGCTGCGGCTCGACGCTCACCGCCAACAGGTCGATCCGGGGTTCGAACCGGGTGAGCGAGAGCCGCACCTCGGAGGCGATCAGCGCCCGGGTCGCCGCGTTGTTCGGGGAGAGGACGAAGTCCTGGATGCCGCAGCCGAACTCGGGCAGCATCACGCGCGAGCGCTTCGGTGTCGACAGGATGGTCCAGATCGACTCGCGGATCGCGTCCTCGCCCGACGACCAGCCAAGCGCGCCCGTCGCGTCGACCCGGATGGGGAAGCGCCAGCCCTTGCCCAGGAAAGAGGTCATCGCTATCCCCCCACCAGCACCGTGGCGAGGCCGCTCATCACAGTGCCCACCGCGTTGCCGCCGTTCTGACTGGTCGCGTCGAACTGCCGCACGACCTCTTGGCCGTTGGCGAACACCGTCTTGGAGGCGGAGGTGAAGCTGCACTTGCCGTTGGGTGGCGGGCCGGCGGTGCCCGCCTCTCCCCCGCTCGATCGCAAGATCGACGATCCCTTGAGGATCACCGGGGTTCCGCCGGCGTTCACCGTCGAGGCCGTGTCCTGCGCATCGGCCAGCTGTGCGACGTTCGGATACGGCATCGGGACCGGCCCGCCCGGGGTCGGGGTGCTCAGCACGTCGGGGAAGGCGAAGCAGGTGCCCTGGGCGATGGCGATGGGTTGGGGCATGGCTAGTCCTCCTCGCGAACGATCTCGACGGCGCGATAGCTGTCGGCCGGATGGTCCTCCCAGTTCCAGCCCGCGCGCCAGACGATGGTGACGCGCGGCGCCTCTCCGGGCAGCTCGGGGCCGACGATCAGGGTGTCTGCCTCCAGTGAGAGCCGGTGCGTGGCCCAGCGAGGGGCACGATCCGGGCACCGGCCGGACCACCAGCGCACCCGCGCGGCGTAACGCTCGGCCGGCAGGCGGAACCGCACGAGCGGCGTCGCGCCGCCTCCCCGGTAGATGCCAACGACCTGCCCTGGCGGCAGGCTCTCCCCCATGCCCGAGTCGACGAAGCCGTTCCCCCGGCGATGGACGTTGTTGAACTGGGGACCGTAGCCGAGTGGGGGCACCTTGTCGCCGGGCTGGCCGGTGGAGGCTGCTAGGGTGCGCGGCTCCTCCGCCGTGCCCAGCCAGCCGAACAGGTTCTGCTTCACGTCGCCTTTCTCCAGATCGGCGTCGGTCACCGCCCGCGCCAGCCAGGTCACGCCGCCGACCTCGACCCTCGCGGCCTCCGCGGCCACCCCCGGGTTGACGCGCCCCTCCACCACGATGTCGGCGCCGGCCTTCTCCACGGCGATGTCCGCCTGGCCGCGCGCCGGGTCCGGATCGTCGGCCGTGCGGATCGCGCTCGCCGCCTCGTCGGGGCAGGGCACGAGACCCAACGCGTCGCCGCCAACGTCCACCGAGTCGTAGGCGGCCTTCAGGATCACGGCAGCGCGTACCGTGTTCGCTCCCGTGCGCCCCAAGACGACCATCGCGCCGAAGGGTCCCGGTTCGGGGATCCGCGTGATCATGGGTTCAGCTCCACCGTCGAGCCCTTGACCGTGGCCGTCTTCTTCGCCTCGATCGTGATGGCGCCGGACGAGGTCAGGGTGATGCCGTCCTTGTCCATCCGGATCTCGTTGCCGGACTTGTCCTTGAGCACGATGCCTCCGTCCGCGCCGTCGATCAGCGTGATGCTGGTGTCGTCGCGCGACTTGAGGACGTGCTCCTCCGGCTTGGACGCCGGCATCTGCTGGCCACCCCCGTAGACGAACCCCAGCACGATGGGGCGCGCGCCGGCGAAGGCCACCACCGCGATGTCCCCGGCGTCGGCCGACGGCGTCCAAAGGAAGCCCGCGTTGTCGCCCGCCATCGGGGTGGCCACCGAGATCCAGTCGGTCTCGACCCCAGGCGGCATGTCGTAGCGCTGCAGCCTCACCAGGTGCCCCTCGACGGTGGACTGCACCTCGATCACCTCCCCGAGCACGAGGGACGGAGCCAGGCCATCGGTCATTTCAACACCTTCTTGCGGACCGAGAACCGAGTGATGTAGCCGGAGGCGCCGAACGAGTGGACCGTCTTCGTCAGCCGGTAGTCGCCGGTGAACCTGGCGCCGAGGCCCTCGATCGTGACGAGCCGTCCCGCGCGCAGCTCGGGCAGGCCGATGGAGACGCCCTCGCCGGTGATGAGTTCGTCGGCCAGCGTGCGGAGGTGTTCGTCTGCCGCCCGGATCGCGTCCGCCTCGGTGCGCACGTCGTCGGGCTTGATCACCTCGCTCATGCCGCTCAGGGCCTCGTCGATGCCCTCTCCCGGCCCGCCGAGCGCCGCCTCGTCCAGCCCGATGTCCGACCAGGTGCGGCTGACGCTGATCGCGCGCGCCGCGCCTTTCGCCGTCGGGTCGGCGCCCCGGCAGATCACCCGCTCGACCGCGGCGGCCGCCGACATCGACGGAGTGAACGACACCAAGGTCTTCCCCCAGACGAAGTGCGCCACGGGCGGGTCGCTGTCGGCGCCCGGGCGGAACAGGTGCAGCTCCGCGTCCCTCCCGACCACGTACCTCGTCGCCATCTTCAGGCCGTAGCGATCGGCGCGCTGCGCGATCTCGTCGTAGAGCACGCCGTCGATCTGGACCTTCTTCTGCGGCGTCCCCTCCTCCTCGATCGGCGCCCACACCGGGACGAGACTCGGGTTGGAATGCTGGCGGCACAGCGAGTCGGCGATCTGCTTATCGGTTCCGTCCATGTTGGTCTCCACCAGGACCTTCTGCAGGCCGCGCTGGAAGCGATCCACGACGCGGACGGTGGCGACCGGGCGCGACGCGGCGGGGAAGGAGGTCGAGATCGAGATCACCTCGCCCTCCATGACCAGCGCAAGTTCTCCCTCGTCGCGATAGCCGAAGTAGAGATCGGCCCGCGTGCCCGGCCTGATCGACGGGCGATCCGAGCCGCCGGGATCCGGGCTGGAGTACTTCGGGCAGAGGCGCACCGGGTCCCAGTCGTCGATGGTGAACTCGAAGGACGGGATGCTGCCCAGGTCGTCGGTGAACGAGATGTCGATCACCTCCCCCGCCGCGACCGCCGCCATGGGCCGGCCCCCGAGGTCGATCTTGAAGGCCGGGGTGAGGAAGCTGCGCCCCGTGTAGAACGCGGCGCCGTCGCGCCCGCCGGCCGGCGCGCTCACGACCGCACCCCCGCCCCGGTCGGGAGCGGCGGCAGCTCGATCAACATGCCCACCCGCAGTTCGCGCACCTCACCGAGGCTGTTGTGCGCGGCGATCAGCCGCCATTGGGCCGGGTCCTGGTACGCGTCGAAGGCGATCAGCGGAAGCGTCTCCCCTTGGGTCACGGTATGCACGCGCGTGTGGTCCGCGGACTGCGGGTTCATCGCCGTCAGCTGTTCGTCGACGGTGGCGTACCGCTTGAGCGCAAGCGTGACCTTGGCGCGCAGGGGCTTGCCGTTGGGGCTGAACAGCGTGAACGTGCGGTTCACCGACGTGACGATGGCCACCATCGAGCTCTCCGCCTGCGTGCCCGCGCCCCAGGTGGGGGCCGGGAAGTCGTCGCCCCACACCAACTGCACGAGCGGCGGGCGGTGCAGGTCGGCCTTGACGGCCACCAGCTTTGCCAGTTTCTCCGCATCCGCCGTGACCGAGGCCGCATTGTCGTTCATGCCGGTGGCCGTCGAATCGAGGAACACGTTCAGCGTGACGGTCTCGGCGTCGCCGCGGATGAACTGGGCGATCGGCTGGTTCAGTCCGGGGATCGCGATTTCGGCATACTGGGCGGCCTTGGCGAAGGCCAGCTCGTCCGGGGCGTACTCGACGGTGAACGCCTCCCCGGCGCGCTCGCCGGTGTTCTTCAGCGGGATGAGCTGCATCTTGGCGGGCATCAGGGCCTCCTTCCCGCGCGAGGCCCGACGGTGTCACGGGCGCGCCGCTCCTCGGCGAGCCGTTCGCGGTCGAGCTCCGCCTTGACGGCCTGCACGACCTCGGCGATCAGGGCCTGCCGCGAGGACGATCCGTCGGTGGCCTCGATCACGGTCTCCACGGAACCGATGTTCACATCCACGGCCATGATCGTTCCTCCTCAGATCCCCAGCGCCGCACCGGCCGCCGCGACCAGCTGGCCGGGGGCGGCGGCCAACGTCAGCCTGCGGTGCGCGATCTCGAGGGTCTCGACGGCCAGCGCGGAACTCTGCGCGTTCAGCACCGGGCCGGACCACTTCTTCGGCAGGCCCGCCTCGAACCTCCAGGACTTGATCGGCATCCGGCTCTCGTTGGCGAGGACGATCAGCCCGTCGCGGGCCGCGCCCTCGCCCTTGAGGAAGCTCTCGTGCCACAGGTAGAGGTCGTCGGAGAAGGCCACGCCCCGCTTCAGGACGATCGAGGGGAAGCTCGCGCGGCCGGGGAAGCGATACACGCGATCGTTGACCCCGCCGACCAGCCTGTCCTCGACGGCGATCTCGCTCTCAAGTCCGGAGCACTCGGTGAAGCCGCCGACCACGGCGGCGACCGCGGCCACGGGCGCGGCGGCGCCCGCTCGGGCGGTCGGGAACATCATCACGAAGAAGTTGAAGGCGGGAAGCGGCGTGGTATCCATCATGCGACCTCCGTGATCTGGACCGCATCGAAGGCGTGCCCGATCCGGAACATGATGAACTCGAACGGCACCGTCGGCGCGATCGCCACCTCGATCAACAGCTGCCCCGCATCGGTGGTCTCCTGCGGGTTGTTCTCGTCGTCGCAGGTCACCCGGAACGCGGCCTCCGGGCTGTCGCCCGCGAGGTGACCCTCCCGCCACAGCCCGCCGAGGAAGGCCTCGACGGAGGCTCGCGCGGCGTCGCGGAGGAAGGTCGAGTTCGGTTCGAAGACGAAGGTCGCCAGCGATGCCTGCAGGGTCTTCTCCACCGCGTCGACGATGCGGCGCACGGTGAGGAACTGCCACGGCGTGCCGATGGCCAGCGACCTGGTTCCGTAGAGCCGGATGCCGCGGCCCTCGAACGCGCGGATGGCGTTGACGCCGACCGGGTTCAGCCCTGCCTGGAGGTCGTCGTCGATGGCGAGGGTGGTGCCGCAGGCGTACCGCAGCGGGAGGTTGGCACCCGAGCGGAAGATCCCCTCGTCGAGCTCCGCGCGAGCGAAGGCCCCAGCGACGTGCCCCGACGGCGGCACCGCGAGGCGTCCGCCGTCGACGGACGGGTCCGGCACCTCGAGCCACGGCGCGAGAAGGCCGAGCCGAGGCTCCGGTCCGAGCTCGGCGGCGCGCGAGCGGAAGCCATCCACCTCGACGATCGTGCGCGGCGGATCGATGAGAGCGACCTTCCATGGGCCGACAACGGCCGGATTCCCCAGGTCCTGTTGCAGCAGGAGGACGGCGTCGTCATCGAGCACCGGCGGCGTCACCAGCCGGACCAGCCCCGCCGTGACCTCCGCGGCGCCGGGCCACCGTTGGGTCTGCGCGAGCAGCTCCAGCGTCTGGAACCCGGGCTTCGTCACCCGGAGGTCGACGAGACCGAGGGTGACTCCGGAGAGGCTGAAGCGGCCGTCCAGATCGCTGCGCGCGGATCCGCCCGGGCCCGCCACCTCGATCAGGGCCTCCGCGACGGGCTCCTCTTCTCCCGGGATGGTTCCTGGTGTGACGACGAGGCCGGAGAGGAAGCCGGGGGCGCGCGGGGAGATGTCGCCGCACGACGGCGCGGTCTCGGCCCCCTCCCGCACCGGGGCAGGCTCGACGTCGTCCCGAACCAGGTCGGGGGCGGCGATCATCGCGGCGTCGCTGAGCGGCGGCAGCAGCGCGAAGGCGTCCCGCCAGTGCTCCGGCCCCATGCCCGAGAGCGCGTCCTGGCCGCCCGACAGGGTGAAGGCGCCCTCCTGCGGCCAGTGCGCGGCGAGCGCCCAGTCCACATCCGCAGGATCGGTCGCATCCGCAGGATCGGCTCCCTGGTCCGCGCGTGTGGTCCAGCGGAGTCCCACGTGGCGGGACTCGGCGTCCATGACGTCGCGCAGCGCGCGGGAATGCCGCGGATGGGGGGCGAGCCGGGGAAACGTCTGCAGGATCCGCCCCGCCATCGAGACCGTGACGTCGAACTCCACGGAGGCGACCTCGATCCTGCGCGTCTCGTCGAATGCGGCGAGATCGCCCAGCGAGACGGGCAACCGGACCAGGCGGCGGGCCGGATCGACGCTGTCCAGACCCACCACCGCCGAGAGCGACCGCCGGTCGCCGCCCACCTGGGAGAGCCGGACGATGGACGCCGCTTCGAGCCCCGCGATCGACGCCAGCCGCAGACCGGTGCCCCGATCGAGCACCTCGGTGGTGTGGGTCAGCGCGAGCGACGAGGAGGCGACGTCGACCCGGAGCGCGTTGCCCCAGGAACCCGGGTCCGGAACCCGGGAGCCGCGCTCCCGGATCTCCGCGTCGACCAAGGCCTGCCACACCGCGAGGTCGGCGCGCGTCTCGCGGTTGACCCGGCGAGGATCCACCATCGCCCAGGGGAAGCTCGCCTCGGCGCGCCAGCCGTACCTCGCATCGTCGGGCGGCGCCCCGAGCCACCCCGACGCCACGGCTTCGGAGGCGGACCGATCCACGATCCGGATGGCGTAGGCCGCGGCTCCGCCGCATTCGAAGAACCCCTTGACGCCGTGCCAGAGATAGCCCCCGCGCAGCGCCTGCCCGAACACCTCCTCGAACTGCGACAGCGACTGCAGCCGGATGGGCACGCCCGTCGGGCCGCGCTCAGCGTAACCGAGAAGGACCGCAACATCGCCCCGGGCGAGGGAACCCATCCGGTAGGAGGGCTCCAGCGTCCGGCGGTAGATGCCAGGGGTAGCGAGCAGGGTCATGGCTTGACGAGACGCCAGTACTCGACGACGAGCTCCACCGACTCGATCGCCACCTCGTTCGCGGTGGCGTTCAGGGCGGGCCCCTCGTACTTGTTGATCCATGCGCCGAAGAACTCCCAGCGCAGCGCCTCCTTGCCTTCCTCGTTCAGCAGGATGACCGCGCCTTCCTTGCGTTCGGTCTTGCCGTCGAGAGTGGACTTGCGCCAATTCCACAGCTCCATGTTGCTGGTGTAGCCGTGCTTGAGTGTGATGTTGCCGTACTTGGTGACGCCGGGCAGCTTCCGGACGTACACCGGGTCGCAACCCTCTCGGTACTCGATGACGTCGCTTTCGTTGCTGAGCCCGGCCACCTCGCTGAATCCGGCGACCTGCTTGCTGTCGAGCGTCAGCTGGAAGTTGAACTGGGCATAGGGGTTGTCGAACATGGCGTTCTCCTCACGCTGTCGCTTCGCGGGTCTTCTGGCTGATGCGGACGATGACGAACTCGGCAGGCTTCACCGGGGCGACGCCGACCTCCGCGATCAGCTGGCCGTTGTCGATCTCCTCCTGCCACATGGTGATCCCGTATCCGATCTTGACGAAGAAGGCCTCCTCGGCGGTGGTCCCTACCAGGGCGCCGGAGCGCCATACCGTCGTCAGGAAGCCGGTGATCGACTGCTTCACCGCGGCCCACAACGGCTCGCTGTTGGGCTCGTGAACCGCCCATTGCAGTCCGGTGTCGAGGGACTGCTCGATGAACAGGAGGAGGCGGCGCACGTTGATGTAGCGCAGCTCCGGATCGGAGGTCGCCACCCGGGCGCCGTAGACCCGGAGCCCGCGGTTCTCCTCCCGGAAGTCGCGGGAGCAGTTCAGGTTGAGGGGGTTGAGGATGCTCTGTTCGCCTTGGGTCAGCTTCGTCTCGAAGCCGAGGATTCCCCGCACCACCTCGTTGGCGGGGGCCTTGTGTACCCCTCGGGTTGTGTCCGTGCGGGCGTAGACGCCGAGCATGTGGCCGGACGGGAAGATCGCCCGCTTCTCGCCCGGGCGACCGAAGCCGTCCGGAATGAGCAGACCCGGGTAGTACAGCGCGGCGCGGGTGCTGTCGAAGTTCTGCCGATGCCGCCGGGCGTCGGCCAGCTTGGCGCCGAGCGGAATATCGAGCACGGCGAAGCGATAGCGCATCTGCTCGCAATGGATCAGCAGCGCCTGCTGCACGTCCACGTCGGTGCAGCCCGGCACAGCGACGAGCGAGATCGTCGGCTCGTTCGCCAACGCCTCGATGCCCGTGCGATCCTCCGGGTCCTCCGAGGCTGTCCCCTTGAAGGCGTCGCCGTCGACACCGTCGGCGTCGTCGCGGCCGCCCGAGAGCTGTGCGCTGAGGGGCAGGCCCTGCAGCGCGGTGGTTCCGTTCGGCGGACCGCCGGCGGGGCTGGAGACCCGCACGAGGTTCGATCCGCCGACCTCAGCCGGTCTCCCGTTCGACCATGCACCCACGATCCCTCCCACGAACCTCGGGTGCGCGCGGGCGAGCGAGAGATGGTCGAAGAACTCGCTCTCGACGGCCCGGTCCCGCTCGATGCGCTCGACGAGGAGCGAGAACTCCTGGCTGATCGCGCGATCCCCTTCTTCGACGTCACCGGCCAGCGGGCGGGCGAGGCTCACCGTGCCTGTCGCCGCGTCGGTTCGTTCCACCGTCACGAACTGCCGCTGCCTCGCCGATGCCTGTGCGGTGAGGACGAGTTCGGAGTCTGGGGCGAGCCCGGCGACCGACACGAGCCGCACCTGCGAGTCGCCGGCGGTCGCGTCGACCGCCACCGTGGTCTCCAAGGGCGGAAGAGCGCTGGTCGCGACGGCGCCCGCCGCCACCGGGTCCGCGAGTGGGTCGGCGAGGGTCACGATCCCGGTGGCGGCATCCGCAGCCACGACGGTCGCCTCATGCCCGTCGAGCACGACCACGGCCCCTGGGGAGAGCCCGTCGACGACCAGGAGCTGCACCGCCGAGTCTCCGGCGGCCGCGTCGGCCGCCACCGTGGTCTGCAGGGGGGGACGGGTGCCGGTCACGGTCGCTCCGGCCGCCACCCCCACCACCAGTGATTCCGTGAGGGTCACGGTCCCGTTCACCGGATCCGCGCTCTGCGCGGTCGCGGTGACGACGACGGGTGGGCCGACCGCCGGGACCTCTAACGCGATGACGCTCCCGGGCGACAGCCCCGCAACGGTCGCCAGCCGTACCTCGGAGTCTCCGGCCTCGGCCGCACCGATGATCCTGGTGTCCAGGGTTGGCGTCTTCGCGGCGGCGACCGTCGCCCTCAGGTCGTCCCCCCATGCGCCGGGCCAGCGCGCGTGTACCGCGAAGGCCGCACCGCTCGCGATGCCAGTCGCACCGGCGGCGATCGCGACCGTCGTCGCCTGCGCGAGGGTCACGGTGCCGGCGCCGGCGGCGACCGCGACGATCTCAAGGTCCTCTTCCCCGACGGTGAGGATGTCGCCGGCCGCGAGGCCGTCCACGTTGACGAGTTCGACCTGCGTCTCCCCCGCGGCGACGGCGGAGGAGACGACGACGGGCCACCGTCCCGGGATGATGCCTCGGCTCGCGGCGGCGTCGGGGCCGGTCACCCGCACCACGAACAACCGGCTTCCGCCGTTGGCGAAGAAGCCTTCGACGGCGTAGGGCAGCGCGTCGAGCCCACCGGGGAAGGCGTCCGGCGCGAGGCGGCCCCCGAAGATCCGGGAGTAGCCGCCGTAACTGGTGACGAGCGTGGGCACCCCGACGGGGCCGCGCTGGGTGCAGCCGACCATGCCCGCGGTGGACGTCGAGGCGGCTTGGATCGGCATGTTCCCTGAGGGAATCTCCTCGACGTAGACGCCGGGAGCGAGATACTCGGGCATGACAGAGCCTTTCAGACTGGAATCGAGAGGTCGATCGAGTTGACGGAGGTGAGGAAGTCGAGGCGGCGAAGGAAGGTCGTGGTCGCGGCACCAGGGACGCCGGGGTTCCGGGTGACGGAGATCTCGATCTCAAGGGCGGTGGGCGTCACCTCGAGCGCGAACCACCCCCGGGGATCGGTGAGCGTCGAGGCGGGGCCGACGGCGACGCGAGCATCCGGCACGGGCTGCGAGAGGTCGTGGTCAGCGATGACCACGCCCGCTATCCGAACGGGTAGCGGCTCGGCCGACAGATGGAGGGAGAACGGCGCCTGGGCGAGCACCTCCCCGCTCACCGGAACGCCTCCCACCGTGATCTCGCGGCGAATCCGATCCAGGCCGCCGGGGGGAACGGCGACGGACCCGCTCACCTCCCGGCCGTCGCGCAGCACCGTGCGCACCCGCCAGGCAGCCAGTGGGGGCGGCGTCGCTGGGTCGAGTTCGTCGAGGCTCTGCGGGGTGGGCAGGTCCGCGACGCGGCGCGGGGTGACCGCGAACCAGCCGCCCGCGCTCTGCCCGAAGTGTGCGTCGATCCTCCGGGCGACACCGCCGAGGAGCACCTCCAGGACCGCGTCCGCGATCGGCAACGGCCGGCCCGTGACGGCTTCTGCGGCACGCCCCACGAGGAGCGCCTGCCTGATGTGGCCGTCCGCGGCGAGCCCGGGCATTCCTTACTCCGTCTTCGTCCCGTAGCCGCCGGCGACTTCCACGACGCGCGGCTGGCGAAGGGCGCTGCGCGCGCTCTCGATCGCGGTGCCGTGAATCGAGAACACCACCGACAACCGGAAGGGGATCGACAGCGCCGACCACAACTGGGTCAACTCCGCGGGATCGGGGGTCTCCACCTGGACGCGCAGGCGGGAGGGCGCCTCGCTATGCCGGTAGACGAACGGGCTGGCGAAGGTCGGATTGTCGACGAAGTGCTGCACCACCCGTCCGAGCACCAGCAGGTTGGCGTCCTCCTCCTTGAGGAGCGGCACGAAGAGGAAGCGGAGCAGCAGCGGGAGCGGAGGCCGCCACTGCAGGCCCGGATCCCCGGGGTCCGGGAGGAGGGGCTGGCTGCGCAGGTTCCCGTCGATCGCAACGTGGTACAGGTAGAGGCTCGCGACGGAACCCGACGGCAGGTCCGCAGCCGGGCTCTCGACGACGACGTGATCGATCTGCACGGGTTGCTCGAAGCGGTCATCGGACATGGTCTCGATCGCAGCGACGATCTGTTCCTGCAGCGCCTCGCTGACATCGCTAAGCACCGAATAACTGGACATCGGCGACCCTCCCGGCCCCGGTCCCGGTGGGGCCTGAGGTGCGCAACATTACGTCAGCAGGTCGTGCAGTAGCCGCGGTTTTGTGCCGAGCATCGGCTTTGTCCCCGGGTCTTCGCAGACCGGCGGGGCCTTCCGTCAGCAGGAGCCGTGGGAGCAGGCGGTGACCGCCAGTTCGCGCAGTTCGTTGACCATCGCGTCGGGGTCGGGGGCGCTGTAGACCGCCGACCCGGCGACGAAGACATCCGCCCCCGCCTCGGCGCACCGGCCGATCGTCTCGACGGAGACGCCGCCATCCACCTGCACCAGGATCTTCTTGCCGGTGCCCGCGATCAGCGAACGGGTGCGGCGGATCTTCGGCAGCACCAGGTCGAGGAACTTCTGGCCGCCGAAGCCGGGCTCCACCGTCATCAGCAGCACCATGTCCAGCTCATCCAGCATGTCCGCGTACGGCTCGATGGGGGTGGCCGGCTTCAGCGCCATCGACGCCTTGGCGCCCCGCGCCCGCAGCTCGCGCGCCAGCCGAATCGGTGCGCCCGCGGCCTCGACGTGGAAGGTCACCGACTCCGCCCCGGCCTCCGCGTAGGCGGGCGCCCAGCGGTCGGGATCGGCGATCATCAGGTGGATGTCCAGCGGCTGCGCCGTGGCCTTGCGGATCGCCTCCACCACCGGCAGCCCCAGGGTGAGGTTGGGCACGAAGTGGTTGTCCATCACGTCGACGTGGATCATGTCCGCGCTGGGAATCCGGGCGATCTCGCCCTTCAGATCGGCAAAGTCGGCGTTGAGGATGCTCGGCGTGATCTGCATGACGGACACCTTACCCGCGCCCTCCGCGCCGGGTCAGGACAGGAGGGGTCCGGAGACGGCCACCGAGTCCAGCTCCGAGACCTCCACCAGCCGGATGCCCCGGAGGTCGCTCGCAGCCTGCCGCATGGGGGCGACGGGCAGCACGGTCTCGTCGGCCTCCCCCAGGATCCGCTCCACCCCGACAGCCACCCCCGCCTCGGGCAGCAGCCGCCCGTCGCGCACCAGCCGGGCGGGCGGGTTCAAGGCCAGCAGCAGCATGGCGTAGACCGGTTCCTCGTCGTCGGAGACGGGCGGCTGGAAGTAGGGGACGTCCAGGATCAGGCCGCCGAGCCGGCCGTAGAACCGCAGCCGCGCAGTCGGGTCGCCATGGGCCTCGCTGGCCTCGTGGTGGCCCGGATGCTCCACCTCGGCCAGCACGACGGAGACGCTCTCGTCGGCGGCCACATCGTCGAGGATCCGGGCGAGCAGCCTCGACCCGACCCCCTTGCCCCGGAGGTCGGCGCGCGTCGCGAAATAGGTGAGCAGGACGGCGGGCGTGCCGGGCAGTTGCTGCAACATGGCGAGCGCGGTGGGATTGTCGGGATCTCCGCTCACCCGAACGGACGCCACACCGGCGGCCACGCCCTCGAGAAACTCGTGCTTGCTCATCAACTCGCGCGAGGGGAAGTTGGGGACCAGCAGCCCGTCATAAGCTGCGGCGAGCTGGCCTGAGTCAGTCACGGAGAAGGTGGGAGTCTCAGTCATAGTCATCCTTCTGCTTGCCCGAGCCAGACTACCGGCTGTCGGCCAAGCCTCCATAGTGGTCGTGCGCGTTCGTTCATTGACGGTGGGCTCCATTGACGGTGGGCTCGTAGGGCTGGAGTCCGTGGGGCTCGCCTCCGTGGTGGTCAGGTACCGGTGGTTGGGTTCGTGGTGTTACGGGTGGGGTCCGCTCCTGCCCGGCCGCCTCACGGCGCTTCGCGCGTGCTGGGCGG
>DAOLFC010000129.1:0-10648 GCA_035326505.1 Arachnia sp. | reverse complement strand
CAGGCGGGATGAGATACGACGCCCAGATCTTGGGTGCGTATTGGGGCATACTCGCCCAAGATATGGGTGGTGTAGATCGCCCGATCTGGTGCGCCGCAACCGGTGCCCCATTGATCAGTGCTTCCCTAATCTGCCCGCCTGTCCGCGAGGTACGCACGCCAGCCGCCGTGCGCGCTGATGTCGGGCGCGTCCTCCAGGGCGATCGGCTCGCACAGGAAGCCGGCGACGGCCGAGCCGTCGTCGAGCGTCACCTGGCCGATCGTCATGGGCCGGGGCAGCGCCGCGACGAACGACCCGAAGCCCGCGGCGGGCAGCCGCCAGACCTCGCCGGCCAGCGCCACGCCGCCCTCCGGCACCCTCCGCACCCCCGGCTTGGCCGGTTGGGTGCGGAGAGCGTGCATCCGGTACTCCGGCGCGGTGCGGACCTCCGCGACGAACGAGCCTCCCGCGGCGACGAGCTGCGCGTTCAGCGGCTGGCCGCGCAGATGCGCGCCGACGACGAGCATGTCGATCGCCGGCGCGGAGATCCGGCGGGCGAGTTCCGCGAGCGTGCGATCGGCGAACGGCGCGCCGGTCAGCATCACCCCGAACGGGAGGCCGTCGACGAACCCCGCGGGCACCGCGAGCGCGCTGCGGTCGAGGAGATTGGCGAAGTTCGTGAAGCGGCCCATCCGCGCGTTCGCACCGATCGGGTCGGCGGCGACGTCGGCGAACGTGGGATGCCAGGTCGTGGTCGGGGTGAGGAGCGCGACGGTGCCCGCGAGGCGCCGCTCGCCCTCCAGCCCGAGCCGCTCCAGCCGCTCGCGGTCCCGGAAGTAGTCGGCGGCCGTGGCCGACTCCCCGCCGAGCACGATCGCCGCGACGGTGGGGTCGAGGTCGGTGCCGACGAGGCCGGGACGCGCGCGGATGAAGTCGCCGACGGCCGCCGTGCGTTCGGCGACGAAGGCCCCTCCGTACAGCAGCGCGGCGGCCTCCAGGAGGGGGGCGATGTCGACCTCGACGATCTCGACGCCGTCGGCGCGCAGCCGTGCGACGACCCCGTCGAAGGCCTGGGCCCAGCCGTCCGCGAGTCCCTCCAGGTGCGCGCGGGTCGGGATCGCGACGCGCGGGGCGGCGTCCAGGGGCGGCGCGGGCCGGTCGGCGCGGCACCGCGGATCGACGCCGTCGGGGCCGGACATGATCTCCACCGCGCGTCGGCCCAGGGTCAGGTCGCGGGCGAAGACCGTGACGCAGTCGAGCGTGCGGCAGGCGGGCACGACGCCGGTGGCGGGGATGAGGCCGACGGTCGGCTTGATGCCGTAGACGCCATTGAGCGCCGCGGGCACCCGGCCCGACCCCGCCGTGTCGGTGCCCAGCGCGATATCGACGAGGCCGAGCGCCGTGGCCACCGCGGAGCCGGAACTGGAGCCGCCCGAGATGCGCCCGGCATCCCAGGCGTTGCGCACGGCGCCGAACGGGCTGCGCGTGCCCACCAGGCCGGTGGCGAACTGGTCGAGGTTGGTCTTCCCGAGCACGATCGCCCCCGCCGCCCGGAGCCGCGCGACCGACGGGGCGTCGCTCGCCGGGGCGTAGGCGTAGGCGCGGCTGGCCGCGGTGGTCTCGAGGCCCGCGACGTCGATGTTGTCCTTCACCGCGACGAGCACCCCGGCCAGCGGCAGCACCTCCCCCGTCGCCGCCCGCGCCGCGAGGGCTTCGGCCTCCGCGCGCACGTCGCTCTCGTCGCGCAGCGCGATCCAGACCTCGGGGCGGCCCGCCGACGCGATCCGCGCATAGGCCTCGCGCACCCGGGCGACCGGATCCGCCGCACTCGTCACCCCCGCGCTCGTCAACACCGCACTCGTCGCCGGGGCACTCATCACCAGGGCACTGCTCACCGCGTTCATCCCTACTCCCCCACCGCTGCCAGCACCTGACCGGCGGCGACCTGCTCGCCGGGCCTCACGTAGATCTCGGCGATGCGTCCGCCCATCGGTGCATGCACCGGGTTCTCCATCTTCATGGCCTCCAGGACGATGAGCCGCTCGTCGGCCTCGACGGCCGCGCCGCGCTCGACGTCGACCCGCCACACGCTGGCGGCGAACGGCGCGGTGATCGGCACGCATCCCTCCGGGACGGTGATCGACGCGGCCTCGGGCGCCGCATCCTCGTGTACCCGGTCGAACTCGCCGGCCGCGCGCCAGCGCTCCTTCTCGGCCTCGAACGCCGCCTGCTGGACCTCGCGGAAGGCGGCGATCGACGCCGCCTCCCGGTCGAGCATCGCCTCGTACTCGGCGAGCGCGAAGGTGCCCTCCTCGGTGCGGAACCGGCCGCGCCCCGCGTCGACCTCCGCGCGCAGTTCGAGCAGCTCCTCCGCCGAGACCGGGTACCAGCGGATGCGGTCGAACGGGCGCAGCGCCCACGGGTTCTCCTCGAACAGCCCGCCGCGACGGAACCGGTTCCAGATCTGCACGGTGCGCCCGACGAACTGGTAGCCGCCAGGCCCCTCCATGCCGTAGATGCACATGTACGCGCCGCCGATGCCGACCGAGTTCTCCGCCGTCCAGGTGCGGGCGGGGTTGTACTTCGTGGTGACGAGACGGTGCCGCGGATCGATGGGCGTCGCCACGGGCGCGCCGAGATAGACGTCGCCCAGACCGAGGACGAGGTACTCGGCGTCGAACACGATCCGGTACACGTCGTCGACGGACTCGAGCCCGTTGACGCGGCGGATGAACTCGATGTTCCACGGCGTCCACGGCGCGTCGTCGCGCACGCTCGACATGTAGCGCTGGATGGCCAGGCGCGTCGCGGGATCGTCCCAGGACAGCGGCAGGTAGACGGTGCGCGAGGGAACGACGAGCTCCCGGGTGGCGGGCAGGTCCCGCTCGATCTCGCGCAGCGTGTCCAGCAGCTCCGAGGCGCGCACCGTCGACGGATCGGTCTGGATCTGCAGGGAGCGGATGCCGGCGGTGATGTCGCGCACGCCCGGGTGCGCGCGCTCACGCAGGCGCTCCTCGAGCGCGTGGACGCGCATCCGAAGACCCAGGTCGAGCACGTTGTCGCCGTACTCGACCAGGATGTTCGCGTCGCCGTCGCGACGGTAGGTCACGGGCGGGGCGAGCACCTCGTCGCCGTCGGTGACCGCGTCGCAGCGGGCGAGGATGCCGTCGTCGCCGTCGCCGCCGCCCGACCCGGGGATCAGCTCGGCGCGGAACCGTCCGGCGTCGCGCTCACGGATCGGCACGAAGCGCACGGTGTCGCCGGGCCGCAGCTGGCCGACCTTCCAGAACTCGCCGCTGGCGACCACGGCGGGACAGACGAACCCGCCGAGGCTGGGCCCGTCGAGGCCCAGGATGATCGGGGTGTCGCCCGTGAAGTCCAGCGCGCCCACCGCATAGGCGGTGTCGTGGATGTTCGACGGGTGCAGGCCCGCCTCGCCGCCGTCCTCGCGCGCCCACTGCGGCTTCGGGCCGATCAGGCGCACGCCGGTGCGGGCGGACTGGACGCCGACCTCGTAGGTCGCGGCGTAGAGGGCGTCGATGTCGGCGCGCGTGAAGAACTCCGGCGCCGCGTGCGGCCCCTCGGTCACCCCGATCACCCAGTCCCGGGTCAGCGCGATCCGCCGCTCCTCCGGCACCGCCCCCGCCGGCAGGGTGGTCGCGTCGGCACCGGGCCGCAGGACGTCGCCGGCCAGCAGGGCGCGCCCGCCGTGACCGCCGAAGCCCCCCAGGGTGAACGTCGACGCGCTGCCGAGGTAGGCGGGCACGTCGACGCCGCCGCGCACGGCCAGGTAGGAGCGCATGCCGTTGTCAGCCGATCCGATCGCGAGCACGCCGCCGGCGGGTACGACGACCGGCTCCCACAGCGGCACCGGCGCCCCGTCGACGGTCACCGGCATGTCGGCGCCGGCGACGCAGACCACCGTCTCCGCGGTGAACCGCAGCCGCGGCCCGGACATCGTGATCTCGAGCGCAGGCACGGTCTCCTCGTTGCCGACGGCGCGGTTGGCCTCGCGGAACGACACGGCGTCCATGGGGCCCGACGGCGGCACGCCGATGTGCCACAAGCCCGCGCGGCCGGGCAGGTCCTGCACGGCGGTCATCAGGCCGGGCATGATCACCTCGATGCGCGGATCGGGGTCCCCGCCCTGCGCGTCGAGCAAGGGCTGCAGCCAGCGCGTGTGATGCCCGACCGCCCGGATCTCCGGCTCGTCGCAGAGCGCTCGCAGCATCCCGACGCTGGTCACGATGCCGTCGATTCGGGTGGCTTCGAGCGCCTCGCGCATCCGGTCGAGCGCCGCGTCGCGGTCCTCGGCGTGGACGATCACCTTGGCGATCATCGGGTCGTAGTCCGGCGTCACCTCGAGCCCCGACTCGATCCAGGCGTCGATGCGGATGCCGTCGCCGGCGGGGAACTCCGCGTTGGTCACCAGGCCGGGCGAGGGCGCGAAGCCGCGCGCCGGGTCCTCGGCGTAGACGCGCGCCTCGACGGCGTGACCGTTCGGTTCGCACGCGGCGGAGAACAGATCCTCCGGGAGGGCCTCGGCGCCGTCGCGCCCCAGCCGCAGCATCAGCTCGACCAGGTCGACGCCGTAGACGGCCTCGGTGACGGGATGCTCGACCTGCAGCCGGCTGTTGACCTCGAGGAAGTACGGCTCGCCGCGGTCGGGGTCGTAGACGAACTCGACGGTTCCCGCCGACCGGTACGACACCGACTCGGCGAGGCGGCGGGCCGCGTCGTGCATCGCCCGGCGCACCTCGGGCTCAAGGCCCGGCGCGGGCGCCTCCTCGATCACCTTCTGGTTGCGGCGCTGCACCGAGCAGTCCCGGTCGCCGAACACCGCGACCCTGCCCCGGCCGTCGCCGAAGACCTGCACCTCGACGTGCCGGGCGCGGGTCACCAGCCGTTCGACGAACACCCCGGCGGACCCGAAGCTGCGGGCGGCCTGCGCGGCGACCGACGCGAAGCCGTCGCGCACCTCGTCGAGGGTGTGGCACATCCGGATGCCGATGCCCCCGCCGCCGCCGGTGGCCTTCACCATCACCGGCAGGCCGATCCGTTCGGCCGCCGCGACGGCCTCGTCCGCCGAGGCGAGCAGGTCCGTGCCGGGCAGCAGCGGCACGCCGGCGTCGCGGGCATGGTCGCGGGCGGTGTGCTTCAGGCCGAAGGTCTCGATCTGCTCGGGCGTCGGACCGATCCACACCAACCCCGCGGCCTCGACGGCGCGCGCGGCGTCGATGTTCTCCGACAGGAAGCCGTAGCCGGGATGCACCGCTCCCGCGCCGTGGGCCAGGGCCGCGTCGATCACCGCGTCGACGCGCAGGTACGACTCCGCCGACGGCGCAGGCCCCAGCCGCACCGCGACGTCAGCCTCGCGCACATGCGGCGCGGCGCGGTCCGCGTCGGAGTACACCGCGACCGTGCGCAGGCCGAGCCCCTTCGCGGAGCGGATGATCCGGCGCGCGATCTCGCCGCGGTTGGCGATCAGGACGGTGTCGAATCGGGGGGCGTTCATGCGAGGCTCCTCTCGGGACGCGTGACCACGACGCGCAGCGGGGTGCAGTTGAAGTCGTTGCACGGGTTGTTCATCTGCGGGCAGTTGGAGATCACGACGAGCACGTCCCGCTCAGCGCGCACCGCGACGCGCCGGCCCGGCGCGGAGATCCCGTCGACGATGCCGAGCGAGCCGTCGGCCTCGACGGGGACGTTCATGAACCAGTTCAGGTTCGACACGAGGTCGCGCGCCCCGAGGCCGTGCTTGGCCCCCTCGAACAGGAAGTTCTCGCGGCACGCGTGCTGGTAGTGCGTGTGATGGCCGTAGCGCAGGGTGTTCGACTCCTTGCTGCAGGCGCCGCCGATGGTGTCCTGGCGGTCGATCTCGTTGCCGACGACCGTCATCAGCGGGTTTCCGGCGTTCGACCGCAGGACGGTCCCCTCGACCACGTAGGCGCTGCCTTGCCAGGCGAGCGTGTCGGGGGCGCTGTAGCGCTCGGAGGTGTCGTGCGCGTCGAAGATCAGGCAGTCGCCCGACTGGTTGCCGCCCACGTCGACGAGGGTGAGCACGTCGCCCGCGCTCACGACGCCCGACCACGAGGCCCGGGGCGCGATGGCGTCGTCGCGCACGACGTCCCCGTCGACGAGCGGCGCAGACCAGTCGAGCGCCGAGTCGGGGGCGTAGACAGGGCGCGAGGGAACGGTGCTGGTGGAGACAGTGCTGGTGAGGGACATCCGGTGCTCTCAATCTTGACGTCGGGGTGAGGTGTCGAACGCTCAGAGGCCCGCGAGCGCGGCGTAGGCGAGGGTGTTGCGGTAGGCCCGCTCGCGCTCCGGCGAGGCGACGTAGGCCGGGTCGCCGGGGGCCGTCGGGCGGCCCGGCCAGGCGGCAACCCGCAGCGGGCCGACGGTGTAGTCGGCCCGCGGGTCCCGCGGATGCGGCGCCACGGCGATCAGGACGATGAGCGGCAGCTCCGCCACGAGGTCGACGTGGCGCCCCGCGCCGGCCGAGCCGAGCCAGGTGAACGTCCCGTCGCCGGCGACGCGCACGCCCTGGAAGAAGGTCACCGCGGGCGGCAGGTCGCGCCGGGTGAGACCGTGCTTGGTGCCGGCCATGGCGAGCAGCGACTGCCCGGCGGGCGAGGCGCTCTCCGGGGCGGAAGCACCGTACTTGGCCTTGTTCCAGGCCTCCGAGGTCGCCCCGCAGAACGCGTCGTGATGGGCCGAGGTGTCCTCGACGACGGTGGCCAGCACCCGCCCGTCGCCCGACAGCAGCGGGTGTCCCGCGGTGATGTAGGCCTGCCACGGGATCTTCTGCGTGTCGGCGACGTTGAGCCGCTCCCCGGGGTTGAGGGCGTTGCACAGCACGACGGCCGCGCAGGTGTCGCCGGCCGGGTCCTCGAGACGGATGCGGGTGCCGCGAGCGACCCGCAGGTGGGTGTACCCGCCCGGCGCGACGGTCTCCGCCCACCGCAGGTCCGCCGCGGCCACGCCCGCGGGAGGCTGAGGCGTGCCCGAGGCCGGCACGTCGGGCATCCACGCCGAGCGGGCCTCCCGTCCGCGCGCATCGGAGCGCGCCCTGCCGACGCTGCCCAGCGTCTCTCGCCGTCCCATGCTGTCCTCGGTCACGCTGTCCCCGGTCATGCGGAACTCCTTTTCTATCGCTTGACAGTTATCAAGCCAGCGGGAGGTTTCGCCGACGTTTCACCGCGCGAACATTCGCGTATCTTGAGGCGATTTCACATGATTTTCACACGCCCGAAAACCCGTTGAGCGCTCCCAACCCGATGCTCTTCCTATCGATCGACAGAAATGCCGGCCGTACTCCATCCGCCTCGCTCCCGACCTGGAGAGCATTCGATCCCGGAGAGCCCATCATGATTGTTTTCGGAGTAGGACTGACCGTCCTCGCCGTGCTGGTCGTCGGCATCGCCGTCGCCCGCCGCGTCGACGGCGACAGCGCCAATTTCCTGGTCGCCGGGCGCCGCCTCGGCGTCCCCCTCGTCTCTGTCTCGCTCGTGGGCGCCGCGGTCGACGCGAACGCCACCGTCGGCAACACCGACCTCACCGCCGACTTCGGCTTCTGGTCCGGCGCCTCGCTCGCGCTCGGGCTGGCCATCTGCCTCCTCCTGACCGGCCTGTTCCTGGCCCGGCCGCTCAACGCCATGAAGCTGTTCACGCTGGCCGACTTCTTCCGGATGAGATTCGGGCGCGCCTCCGAGGCGCTCGCGAGCGTCATCATGATCCTGTCCTTTACGATCCTGCTCGCCGGCAACCTCGTCGCCTGCGGGTTCCTGATGGAGCGGTTCGCGCACATCCCCTACGCCTGGGGCGTCATCCTCGCCGTGACCCTCGTGCTCGCCTACACGATCGCGGGCGGCCTGTTCTCCGACGCCTACACCGCGGCGATCCAGACGGTGATCACCATCGTGGCCGCCGTCGCACTGCTGGCCTGGACCGCCCTGAACTTCGGCATCGTCATCCCCGAGGGCATGGGGCCGCTGGATCTCGGACAGCTGACCGATCCCGCGCAGGGCGCCCCGATCAACTGGGCGACGCTCATCTCGCTCGGCATCGGCGACGTCGTCGCGATCGACTTCATGCAGCGCGTGTTCGGCGCCAAGTCCCCGGACGTCGCCCGTCGCGCCTGCTTCACGGCCGCGGGCATCACGGCGGTCGTCGGCACGATCTTCGCGCTCGTCGCGCTCACGGCGAGCGCCACCCTGGGCCTGACCGCCGTCGACGGGCCGGTGCTCTACCAGCTCCTCGACAACTGGGCCCCGCCGCTGCTGTCGGTGATCGTGCTCTCGGGCATCGTCGCCGCGTCCTTCTCGACCGCCTCGGGCGCGATCCTCGCGACCTCGGCGATCGCGGTGCGCAACCTGTTCCGCGTGCGCCGCACCACCGTCGGCACGGCGGACCCGCTGCTGCGCTGGACCCGCCGGGCGATGTTCCCGATCGTCATCGCCGGCTCCCTGCTCGCGATCCGGGTCAGCCAGACCGGCATCCTGCTGACGCTCGCCTTCGACGTCATGCTCGCGTGCCTCGCGGGTCCGTTCATCACGAGCGTGTTCTGGAGGCGCCCCGGCCGCCTCGCCCTGCTGGTCTCGGCCGGCGTGGGACTCGTGGTGCGCGGGACGTTCCTCGCCATGACGCCCACCCTGTACGGCGTCGAGAACAACATCCTGTACATCCCGAACCGCTTCATCACCTCGGCCTTCGACGGCTGGGCGACCCTCGTCTCCTTCGCCATCGGGTACACCACCTTCCTCCTGATCAGCTGGGCTAGCCCCCGCGCCTCCGCGGAGGTCGACGAGGAGATCCGGGTCCGCGCCCAGCTCGACCGCGAGCAGATGGGCATCGTCGCGGAGGAGGTGCCGGTCCCCGTGCCCACCGGAGCGGGCGTGGCCTAGCGACAGACGGGAGGAGGAGCGTCATCACGGGAGCGTCACCCCCGTCCGGCCCCGGCGTCAGATGTTCCACCGTCCATGGTGGAACATCTGACGCCGGAGGACGGATCCCGCGCCGGCGGGATGACTCTCGTTGAAGTGCGGAGCGCGGCGGGATCACGCTGCATGCTGGCGGGCGTAGGCGAGGGGTGTCGTGCCGAAGCGCTCCGCGAAAGCCGCGATGAATCCGCTCGAGGTGGCGTAGCCCACGCGCTCCGCCACCACCGCGACCCGCTCGCCCTGGGCGAGCAGACCCGCCGCCGCATGCATCCGGGCCGATTGCCGCCATTGCCGGAAGGTGCAGCCCGCGCTCGCGACGAAGGCGCGCGTGAGCGTGCGCTCGCTGACGCCGAGCTCGCGGGCCCAGTCCGACAGCTCTCGCTCGTCGGCGGGATCGGCCAGCAGACGGGCGGCGATGCGCTGGGCCCTGGGGTCCACGGGCAGGGCGAGAGTGTCGTGGCTGACGGTGGCCGACTGCAGCAGGTCGCACAACAGGCTCAGGCACAGCCGCGCGCGGGCCGCGTCGCGGGGTTCGTTGACGAGATGCCACAGCACGCTCCCCGCGAGGTCCTCCACCTCGACGACGCACGAGCGGGCCCACCGCTCACCGCGGGGCCGCAGCCGCACGTCGGTGTAGAGGTTGATGACCTCCCCGGGTTCGGTGAATGCCATCTCGTGCAGCGTGCCCGCCGGTATCCAGGCGAACCGGTCGCGACGCAGGTGCCAGCGGGTGCCCCCGACGGTCAGTTCCATCGCGCCACCCGGCATCCAGGCCAGCTGATCCTTGCTGTGATAGTGCAGGTCGAACCGGGTCTCCGGATCGACGACCATGCTGTCGATCTCAAAATTCCGGCATGTCAGGTCGGCGACGTTCTCCGAGCCGTCAGCCCAGTACGAGCCGTAGATGTCGCGCTCATCGGACAGCCTCACGTCTGTTGTCATGGGTTGATGTCCTCTCAACGTGATCGCGAATAAGTAGAGGCAAGGCTAACCTAAATCCGCCCAGTACCCTCTCATGCGCGGTTTCCCAACCCCGAGAACAGGACACACCATGGCCCATACCGACTCCGCCCGCCGCGGCGCGACGCGCGTGGCGCGTGCCTTCGCCGCCCTCGTCCTCCTCGCCGCGCCCCTCAGCGGATGCGCCGCCACGCAGGACACCGTCGAAGAGAACCCCTACTACACGACCGAGCCGACCGACGAGTTCCCGGTCACCGTCGAGCACCGCTACGGCGAGACCGTCGTGCCGGCCGAGCCGCAGCGCGTCGTGGTCGTCGGCGTGACCGAGCAGGACATCCTCCTCGAACTCGGCGTCACCCCCGTCGCCACCACCGAGTGGTACGGCGAGCAGCCGTTCGCGACCTGGCCCTGGGCCACCGAACTCCTCGGCGAGGCCGAGCCGACGGTGCTCTCGCAGTCCGACGGCTTCGAGTTCGAGAAGATCGCCTCGCTGAAGCCCGACCTGATCGTCGGCCCCAACGCGGGCATGACGCAGGAGGACTACGACAAGTTCACGGCGATCGCCCCGACCATCAGCAGCATGCCCGACGCGGAGGCCTACTTCTCCGACTGGCGCGAGCAGACCCGCCTCGTCGCCGCCGCCGTCGGGCGCTCAGCCCTGGGCGAGGAGCTCATCACGGGCGTCGACGACGCGTACGCGGCCGCCGCGGCGGCGCACCCCGAGTTCGCCGGGCTCACCGCCACCTTCTCCCAGGGCGCGCCGTGGG
>DAOLFC010000128.1:0-10663 GCA_035326505.1 Arachnia sp. | reverse complement strand
GTCGTTTCAGAGGGCCGATTTCCCCAGAATCGCGATCCAGCCGCACTTATCCGTCCGCGACCTTGGGTCGGGGCTGTTGTTCGGCTGCGGGGGGCTCTTTTCGAGACGCTCGTACCTCGCTCCTCAAAGAGCGCACTATGGTGCTCCGCGCCCCTCTCGATTGTCGAGACGCTCGTACCTCGTGGTCCCTGAGGAGGGCGCCTGCGCCCGTCGCGAAGGGCTCCTCAAAGAGCGTCATGGGGCGACGCTCTTCCGAGCCCACCGCCAACGAGCCGACGCACACGACCACCGGTGTCGCGCGGCGCCGGCGCGCGGTCTCAGCTCCAACACCTCGCTCTTCCGCGCTCACAGGTGTTTAGGTTAGGCTGCGCTTGCCTAACCGTCGGAGGCGTCGCTCACGTCTCCTCGAACCGCCCGGAGCCTCATGACATCAGCCCCGCCGGCCGTCGCCACGGCCGCGCCGCCGGTGACCGCCATGCTGCGTCGCCGCATCGCGGTGGCGGCCATCGGCGTCGCCGTGCTCACGCTCCTGGCCCTCGCCAGCCTGTTCATCGGATCGGGAAGCATCGCTCCCGTCGAGGTGTGGCGGGCGCTGCAGGCGGACGACGGATCGACGACGGCGCTGCTGGTGCGCCAGTTCCGCGTGCCGCGCACCCTGATCGCGATCACCGTCGGCATCGCGCTCGGGCTGTCCGGCGCGATCATCCAGGCGATCACGCGCAACCCGCTCGCCGACCCCGGCATCCTCGGCGTGAACGCCGGCGCCTATACCGCGGTGGTCATCGCGGCGGCCTTCCTGGGCTCCTCGCTGTCGGCCGGGCATGTGCTGTTCGCCCTCGCCGGGGCGCTTGTCGCGTCGCTCATGGTCTACGGCATCGGCACCACCGGGCAGGCGGGCGGCACGCCCACCAAGCTGGTGCTCACCGGAACGGCCCTGGGCGCGGTGCTCTCGGGCGTCAGCTACGCGATCACCCTCACCCGGCCCGAGGTCTTCGACAAGATCCGGTTCTGGAGCGCCGGCTCCCTGCAGAACCGCCAGTTCGACACGTTGTGGGCGACGCTGCCGTTCATCGTCGCCGGCGTGCTCATCGCCTTGGCGCTCCCCCGCGCGCTCAACGCCCTGGCGCTGGGCGACGACGCGGCCGTCGCCCTCGGCTCCCGGCCCGGCATCACGAAGTTCGCCGGAGTGGTGTCGGTCACGCTGCTGTGCGGGGCCGCGACGGCGGCCGCAGGTCCCATCGCCTTCGTCGGCCTCATGGTGCCGCACGCGCTGCGCTCGGTCGTCGGACCCGATCAGCGCTGGATCGTGCCGCTCAGCCTGCTCGCCGCGCCGATCCTGCTGCTGACCGCCGACATCGTGGGGCGCGTCGTCGTCTCCAGCGAGCTGCCCGCGGGCGTCGTCACCGCCTTCATCGGAGCCCCCGTGCTCATCGCGCTCACCCGCAGGAAGGGGGCGAGGGGCCTGTGAGCACCCAAAGCCGCAATCATCCGGAGCTTTCCTGGCCGGGAGCGATCCTCCCCGTCCGGCTGGGCCGGTTCAGTGCCCGCGTCGAGGTGCGCGCGGTGGTCGTCACCACGCTGGTGGTCATCGCCGCACTCGCCTGCGCGGTATGGTCGCTGACCATCGGCAGCGCAGGGCTCGGCGTCCCCGACCTCATCGAGGCGCTTCGTGGCACGGCCAGCGCGAACACCACCCGCACCCTGCTCGAATGGCGGATGCCCCGCACCGTCTTCGCGCTCCTGGGCGGCGCGGCGCTGGCCGTCGGCGGCGCCGTGTTCCAGTCGATCACCCGCAATCCGCTCGGCAGCCCGGACATCATCGGATTCTCCACCGGCGCCTACACCGGAGCGCTGCTGGCGATGATGTTCGGCGCCAGCGGATCGCTCGCCACCTCGCTGGGAGCCCTCGGCGGCGGCGTGCTCACCGGGGTCGTGGTGTACCTCTTCGCCTACCAGCGCGGCGTCACCGGTATGCGGATCATCGTCGTCGGCATCGGCGTCAGCCTGTTCCTCGGCGCCTTCAACACCTGGCTGCTCACGACCATGCGCGTCGAGCGGGCGATCTCGGCGGCCAGCTGGGGATCCGGCTCGCTGCTCGACATCGCCTGGAGCCACACCATCCCGGTCATCATCGCCGTCGTCGTCGCGGTGCCCGCCCTCATGCTGGGCGAGACCAACATGCGGATGATGGAGATGGGCGACGACATCGGGCGCGGTCTCGGCGTCAACACCGACGCGGTCCGCGTGCGGATGCTGCTCATCGCCGTCGCCCTGGTCGCCGTCGTGACGGCCTCGGCCGGCCCCATCGCCTTCGTCGCGCTCGCCGCGCCCCAGTTGGCCATGCGGCTGTGCGGCACCCCGGGCGTGCGCATCGTGCCCTCCGCCGCGCTCGGCGGCCTGCTCCTGCTCACCAGCGACATGGTGGCGCGCACCATCCTCGCCCCCACGCAGCTGCCCGTCGGCGTCGTGACGCTCTGCGTCGGCGGCGCGTATCTCGTGTGGCTGCTCGCCTCGCAAGGAAAGAAGAATCGATGACCGCCCCGGCCCAGAACGCTTCCCGGCTGCAGGCCCGCAGCCTCACCACCGGCTACGACGACCGCGCCATCGTGCATGATCTCGACATCGACATCCCCACCGGCTCGTTCACCGTTATCATCGGGCCGAACGGCTGCGGCAAGTCGACGTTGCTGCGCTCCCTGGCCCGGCTCATCAAGCCCTTCGAGGGCTCGGTGCTGCTCGACGGCGCCGACGTCTCCGGCATGAAGAGCCGCGACCTGGCCACGAAGCTCGGCCTCCTGCCCCAGACCTCGATCGCGCCCGAAGGGATCACGGTGATCGACCTGGTCACCCGCGGCCGGCACCCCCACCAGCGCATGCTGCAACGGTGGAGCCGGAAGGACGAGGACGCGGTGCAGGCGGCGCTGGAACGCACCCGGCTGACCGACCTGACCACCCGCGTCGTCGATGAGCTCTCCGGCGGCCAGCGCCAGCGCGTCTGGATCGCGATGGCGCTCGCGCAGGACACGCCGCTGCTGCTCCTCGACGAGCCGACCACCTACCTCGACATCTCGCACCAGATCGACGTGCTCGACCTCTGCAGCGCGCTGCAAAGGGAGGGCCGCACCCTCGTCGCGGTGCTGCACGACCTCAACCAGGCCACCCGCTACGCCACCAACCTCGTCGCGATGAAGGACGGCCGGATCGTCGCTCAGGGGAACCCGTCGGAGGTGGTCACGGCAGCCCTCGTCGACGAGGTGTTCGGCGTGCGCGCGAGCGTCATCCCCGACCCCGAGACCGGGACCCCGCTCATCGTCCCGGCCGCGCCCGTGTTCGCCTAACCCTCGCCCTGCCCCGGATCGCCCGACGATCCCCCCAGCCACCAACCAAGGAGAAGATATGCGCACCGTTCGCATCGCCCTCGCCGGGGTCGCCGTCGCGGCCCTCGCCCTCACCGCCTGCTCGGGCGGCGCCTCCCCGACCCCCGAGGAGTCCGGCGCCGCGTCGCCGACCGGCTCCCCCAGCGACACCGCCACCGACGCCCCCGCCGTCTCCACGACGGTCGCCGACACCATCTACGGGCCCATCGAGATCCCGGCACCCGAGGATGGGGAACTCACCGTCGTCGCGCTCGGCTGGTCCGATGCCGAGGTCGCCCTGGCGCTCGGCGTGCAGCCCGTCGGAGTGTCCGACTGGCTCGGCTTCGGCGCCGACAACAAGGGTGTCGGCCCGTGGGCCGTCGACAAGTTCGGCGAGGTCACCCCCGCCGTCTACGAGTCCCCGTTCCAGGGCTACGACTACGAGGCGATCGCCTCGCTCGATCCCGACGTCATCCTCAACACCCGCTCCGGAGCGGACGAGGACGTGTTCAACCGGCTGAGCGAGATCGCCCCGACGGTCTACGCCCCCGAGGGCACGGCCGACTTCGGCACCGCATGGGACGTGCAGGTGAACCAGGTCGCTCAGGCCCTCGGCCTGGAGGACGAAGGCCAGGCGGTCATCGAATCCGTGAGCGCGGTCATCGACGAGCAAGCCGCGGCTCACCCCGAGTTCCAGGGCGTGACCGCCGTCACCGGCACCAAGTTCGGCGACCAGTACGGCGCCTACATCGCCGGAGACTTCCGCTGGGACCTGATGGAGTCGCTGGGCTTCGTCCAGAATCCCCCCGTGCTGGACCTGGAGCCCTCCGGCTTCTACGTCGCCCTCTCCGCGGAGCAGATCTCTGCGCTCGACGCCGAGGTGGCGGTGTTCTTCCCCATCGGCTACACGCTCGACGAGATGCTCGCCGACCCGCTGCTGTCGTCGCTCAACGTGGTGAAGAACGAGCGCGTCGTGTGGCTTGAGGCCACCGACGACCTCACCCAGGCCTTCAGCGCGGCCAGCCCGCTGTCGATCCCTGTGGCCGCCGAGGGCGTTGCCGGGCGCCTGGCCGAGATCCTGGGCTGATTCTTCCGCCCTCGAAAAAGGGGAGCGGTGACGCCTTGCCAGGCGTCACCGCTCCCCTTTTCCATGCCCGGCGATGGCCTCGCCCGGCGACCGTCACCTCAGTCGTCGAGCCTTTCAGCCACGGCGTCCTTGGCCTTTTCCGCGCCCTTCTTGACCTCGGCCGAGGCCTGGTCCAGCTTCCCCTCGGCCTCGAGGCGCTTGTTGTCCGTGAGTCGCCCCGCGGCCTCCTTCGCCTTTCCGGCGGCGTCCTGGGCGGCGTTCTTCAGCTTGTCGTCGATACCCATGTTCTCTTTCCTCTCTCTCGGGTCATCACCGACGTACCCCGTCCTTCGCCGCTCGAAACATGCGCCGCGCATCGACCGGAACACCAGGCTCCGTCGGTGCCGGACTGCGGGGTGCGTGGGGTGCTGATCCGCCCCCGCAAGAGAGCTCACGGTTCTGAGCGGGCAAGTTTTCTCCCGGAAGATCGTGGGTAGTGAAAGAAGGAGAACTCACACACTGAACCGAAGGAGCCTCACATGACTCAGCATCCCCCGACTCCGGACGAGTATCCCGCGCCCAGACGAGTGACGAACGCGCCCATGCGGATCGCGGCGCTGGCCTTCGGCGTTGTTTTCCTCCTGATCGGCTTCTTCGGCTTCATCCCGGGGCTGACGACGAACGCCGATCACCTGGCTTGGGCCGGGCACCATTCGGAGGCCCTGCTTTTCGGGATCTTCCAGGTGTCGATCCTGCACAACGCCGTCCACCTGGCCTTCGGAGCGGCCGGCATTCTCTCGGCCGGCACGTCGCGCTCGGCCACGATCTACTTCCTCGCCGGCGGAACCGTCTACGTTGCGTTGTGGGTCTACGGCCTCGTCGTTCCCCAGGACAGCCCCGCCAATATCGTCCCCCTCAATAGCGCGGACAACTGGCTCCACCTGGGCCTTGCCCTCGCCATGCTGACCGTCGGCGTCCTCTTCAGCGGGCACCGAACCCGGTTGCAGGACCGGGCCGACCCCCCTCCCCCACGGTCTTGAACCACCCGGACTTGCCCCACGCCCTGACGTCCTTCGTTCGCCGCACGACAAGGCCCGTCGGAGGTTTGGGCACCGCCCCTCCGGGGTACGGCATAGATAGTCAGATCGTCAGTAGAGAAGGAGAAGGACATGGCTGACCCGACCCAGTGCCCCGTATGCAACATGCAGGTGGACCCCCAGACCGCGCCAAACGCGCACCACCAGGAGGAGGACTACTACTTCTGCTCCGACAGCTGCCACGAGCTGTTCCTGCTGGATCCCTCCAGGTATGTGGGAGTGTGACATCGGCGGAGCCGAAGAACGAGGAGGGGCGACGGGATTGTTTCCCGTCGCCCCTTCTCCTTGCCGGAATGCGCGGGGGTCTTCCCTCCCCCGCTATCGCCCGGCCCGCGATCAGCTCGCGAGCGGCCAGTCCCCCTCCAGCGAGTTCCTCAGCCGGTCCAGGGCGCGGCGCAGGATGCGCGACACCTGCATCTGGGAGACCCCCAGCCGCAGCGCGATCTGGCTCTGGGTGAGTTCACCGACGAACCGCCAGCGCACGACCCGCCGCTCCAGGAGGGGCAGCGTCGCGATCGCCCTGCGCACGTCGAGCCGCAGCAGGAGGTCCTCGATCGGCGTCGCCTCGCAGGCGACGATGTCCCCGAGACAGCCCAGCGAGTCGTGGCCCGCGGGTGCATCCAAGGACACCGGGGTGAAGCTGGTGGCCGCACTGAGGCAGGCCCGCACGTCGTCCGGCTGCGCCTCCAGGTGAGACGCAAGCTCCGCGGCACTGGGCTCATGGCCGGTGCTCTGGGCGAGACGATCGGAGGACTCGCGCACGAGGAGCCGGAGTTCCTGGATCCGGCGCGGCGGACGCACCGTCCAGCAGCTGTCACGGAAATGCCGCTTCAGCTCCCCGACGATGGTCGGAACCGCGAACGCCGCGAAGGAACCCCCCTCGCGAGGACGGTAGCGATCGATCGCCAGCAGGAGACCCAAGCGGGCCACCTGGACGAGATCGTCGTGATCACACCCGCGCCCGGAATAGCGCCGGGCGAGTGCGTCGCACAGAGGAAGATTCACCTGCGTCAGCGTGTCGATGATTTCCTGTCGGGCGCCGGGTTCGGTGACCGAATCGAGTGTGGTGAACAATTCGTTGGTGCGCTCTTCGCGCTCTTCGACCCTAGCTGTGGTATTGATTCCACGCGCCATGTCAAGCTCCCCTCATCGGGATCAAAGTCGGCGCGTGGTTTGACCGCTTCGATGACATCTACGTTGCCACGGGAAGAGGGGAATCACAACCCCTCTTCCGGAACTCCTGCGCGGACGTTCCTCGCGCCGAACCCGCGACGAGGCATCGCCCCACCGCGCTTTCCAGCCTCCGCGCCCGGGTCGCGAGGAGGGCGAGCAAGCTCCGACGTGAGGAGTATCGCTGCTTCTGGTAGCGTGCAAGAACTCATGACAAAGAGCATCTTCATCGACTTCGACGGCACCCTCGCCGAGCACGGCCGGGTGCCTTCTGCCCATCTCGACGCCATCGGTCAGGCCCGAGAGGCCGGCCATCGGGTCTTCCTCTGCACCGGCAGACCCAAAGCGCTGGTGCCGGCGCATTTCCGGCAGGGCGTCTTCGACGGCCTGGTCTGCGCAGCCGGCGGCTACGTGGAGATCGACGGGCAGGTGCTGGCCGACCTCCGCTATCCGGCCGATCTCGCCACCAGGACGGCGGCGCTTCTCGTCGAGCACGACGCCGTCTTCATCCTGGAGGCACCGGACCGGCTCTTCACCTCCCCTCAGGCGATGCCGCGGGTTCTTGCCGCTTTCGCCCCCATGCTCCTCAGCGACGACGGCCGCGAGGGGGCGGAGGAGATCCTCGCCGCGCTGGAGCCGCTCGACGACCTGAGCGGCTGCTCGTTCGGCAAGGTGTCGGTGGTCGACTCCCCGCTCCCGGTGCCCGACCTCGCCGAGCTGCTCGGATCGGAGATCGGCGCGCTGCCGAACTCGGTCACCGGCCGGAGCGGCCACGCCGGCGAGCTGTATCTGCGGGGAATCGACAAGTCGCTCGGGATCGCCACCGTCGAGACGCATTTCGGCCTGAACCGCTCCGACATCATCGCCATCGGCGACGGCATGAACGACCTGGAGATGATCGGCTACGCCGGCATCGGGGTCGCGGTGGAGGGCGGCGCCGACGAAGTGCTCGCCGCCGCCCAGCACGTCATCCCCGGACCGGCGTCGAACGGCATCGCGCAGGGCTTCGTGGAGTTGGGGCTCATCCCGCCCCGGTGAGGTCTACCGGGGAAGCCGGAGCACGCCGTCGCGCAGCTCGGCCAGGCCATCGGCCACCAGCGACGCCAGGGCGCGCCGCCGCTGCGCCGGATCCGGCCAGTCCCGGCACACCTGCTCGACGGGAAGCGCGTGGCCCTCAGCCTCTCGCAGCGTGCGCAGCACGGCCCCGCGGGCCTGGCGGTCGCTGCCCTCGTAGGCCGCCTGCTTCCGGCGATCATCCCCGGTGTCGGGGTACCCGGCGGCACGCCACGCGCAGCGATCCGCGACGGGGCACGCCTCGCAGCGAGGCACCCGTGCCAGGCACACCGTCGCCCCCAGCTCCATCGTCGCGGCGTTGACCACCGCGGCCTCGGCCGCTTCCGCCGGCAGGATCGATTCCATCGCGGCCAGATCCCGGCGCGACGGTGGCCCGGGTTGGGCACGACCGGCCAGCGCCCGCGCCAGAACCCGCCGGGTGTTGGTATCGACGACGGGGTGCCGGTCTCCGTAAGCGAAGACCGCCACGGCGCGCGCCGTGTAGTCGCCGATCCCGGGCAGCGCGAGCAGGTCGCCCACCGAGCGCGGCACCACCCCGTCGTGCCGGTCGCGGATCTCCACCGCCGCCTGCCGCAGCCAGAGCGCGCGCCGCGGGTATCCGAGGTTCGCCCACTGGTGCAGGGTCTCCGCCGGCGTCGCCGACGCCAGGTCCGCGGGCATCGGCCACCGGGACAGCCACGCCTCCAGCATCGGGATCACCCGGTTCACGGGCGTCTGCTGCAGCATGAACTCGCTGACCAGCACGCCCCAGGCGCCGAAGTCCGGGTACCGCCAGGGCAGGTCCCTGGCGTGCTCCCGGTACCACGCGGCGAGCGGGGCGGCGAAGTCGGGCATCCGCCCAGCATAGAAGCCCTCGTCGCCGCACCATGGTGGCAGGGCGGTGGCGCGCGCTCAGCCGGGAACCGAGACGTACAGCGCCGACATCGGCGTGCGGCCCAACGGCACCGGCTCCTCCGCGGGATCGGCGCGCACCCCGACCGCCTCGGAGAAGGGCGGTCCGGGCGTCACCTCCAGGCGCGCACCCACGACGATGCCGTGCGCGACGAAGAACTGCAGCAGGGCGGGGTCGTCGTCGGAGATCCGCTCCACCACGACCTCGCGCCCGGCATGTGCGAAGGACAACCGCTCGGCCTCCAGCGGCGGGAGCGATCCGTCGGCGGCCGGGATGGGATCGCCGTGGGGGTCCCGGGTGGGGAAGCCCAGGAACTCGTCGATCCGCTCCACCATGAAGTCGGAGACCGCGTGTTCCAGCGACTCCGCCTCGTCGTGAACCTGCTCCCAGCCGTAGCCGAGCGCCTCGACGAGGAAGGTCTCGATCAGCCGGTGCCGGCGCACCATCGCCACCGCGTGGGCGCGTCCCTTCTCGGTCAGCGTGACCGCGCCGTAGGGCGTGTGATCCAGGAGGCCCTGGGCGGTCAGGCGTCGCACCGCGTCGGAGATCGACGACAGCCTCAAGCCCGTCTTCTCGGCGATGAGACCGGGGGTCACCGGCGCGTCGGACCATTCCGACAGCCCCCACACCACCTTGAGATAGTTCTGCGTGCTCGCAGAGAGCTCGGTCACCGACATCCGTTTCCTCGCACACAAACCTGCAACGTCGCCCCAGCGTAACCGACGACCCCGGCCGGGTCGGCGCGTGAGACAATGCACACGGCCCGACTCAGCTCCGAGGACTGAGCACAGGCTCCCACCCGCCGCGGTACCTCAGGAGGACCAGATATGCGTTGCCTCTCATGCGCGCCCGTTGTCTCCCGACGACCCAGGACCCGGCTGTGACCACCGCACGCGGTGAGCGACACACCGGGGCCACGGCATCCGAGCGGGACGAGGTGCGCATCCACGTCATCGACGCGGCGTGGCGCCGTGCAGTGGTGGAGTGCATCCAGGACGGCCTGGTGATCTTCGACTCGCGCGGGATCGTCCTGGAGCTCAACCAGGCCTTCACCGACCTCCTGGGCTACACGCTCGACGACGGCCCCTTCAGTCCCCCGTACCCCTGGTGGCCGACGCAGGACGAAGATCCCGAGGCCCTGGCCGAGATCCTGCGGCTCTACGACCAGATCCTCCAGACCCGGCCGACCGAGGGCGAGTTCGTGTTCTACCGACCCGACCGCAGCCGGGTGCGGGTGCGCTCGAGCGGCTCCAGCATCCTCCACGGCGACCTCGGCACCACCCACCTGCGCATCCTGCGCGACGTCACCCGCGCCCACGAAGCGGCGGTCCGCCGGGCTGCGGCCGCCGAGGTGGCCCAGGGTTTCGCCACCATCGACGATCTCGGCGACCTACTGGGGATCGCCGAATACGGCTTCGAGCTGCTCTTCGACGGCGACTGCACCATCCGGCTGGGAGACGGCGAGAACCAGCGCTGGTTCGGCGGGTGGAACCTCGACAGCCCCGAGGGCCTGCCGGTGACGGTGCGAGTCGGTCTCGACGGCACCCCCAGCCCGGACACGGTCAGCCTCCGGCCGGGCATCCTGCTCCTGCCGCCGACGCCGGACATGGACTGCCGGGCGTGGGTGCAGTTCCCACGCCCCCGGCGGATCACCGTCGACGAGATGGTCTCGGCAGACCTCCTGGCCGCGGGACTCGCCGCCGCGCTGCAACGCCTCTTCGCCATCCACCAGGCCTCCGACCGGGAGACCAACCTGCAGACGGCCGTCACCAGCCACCGCCTCATCGGCCAGGCCACCGGCATCCTGGTCGAGCGCCACAGAACGCCCCCGGCCGACGCCTTCGAGCGGCTGCGCCGGGCGAGCCAGCACCGCAACCTGAAGCTCAGAGACCTGGCCGAGCGGGTCATCGAGACGGGCCTCGACCCCGAAGAGGCGTGATGTCGCGCTCGCGCCCTAGGGAACCACTGATCAATCATTCCTCGGCTGCGGCGCACCAGATCGGGCGAT
>DAOLFC010000011.1:0-53140 GCA_035326505.1 Arachnia sp. | reverse complement strand
GCCCAGTACTGCGCCTGGCCGTTGGGGCCCATGACGCGGTCGTAGCCGCCGATGCCGAAGTTGTCCTCCGCGGAGACGCCGCCGGAGAAGTCCAGCGACTGCTTGCCGGTCAGCACCATCGCGGAGTCGGGGGTCATCACCAGGATGCCCCGGGTGTGCATCAGCATGGTGGCCTCGGCGTTCCAGTACGGCTGGGCGCCGACGTTGATCCCCGCCACCACGACGTTGATCTCGCCGCCGTCCTGCGTGAACTCGACGATGCGGCGCAGCGCCGCCCCCACCCAGTCCATGTTCTCCACGCCCGAGTCCATCGAGATGCGCGCGCCCGAGCTGAGCGTGAACCACTCGACAGGGACGCCCAGCTCCTCGGCGAGGTCGATGGCGGCCATGATCCGGGAGCACTCGGGTTCGGCCACGGCGCCCAGCCCCTTGGTGGGGTCGCCGCACAGCACGATGCGCGTGATGCCGTCGGGGTGCAGCGGGGTGGGCGTGGTCACCTGGGCGACGATGATGCCCGCCTTGTTGCGTCCCGGGCCGCGATCGACCGGGGCCAGGCGTCCCGACTCGTCGAGATCGAGCTCGACCAGGGTGCCGCCCTTGCCGGCCAGCGTGCCGGTCAGCTCGTAGGGGTAGACCAGGCCGCGGCGACGGGCGCGCAGCACCTTGCCCGCGTAGTCGTCGAGGGGCTTCAGCGGCTCGGTGGGCGGCGCCTCGACCGAGGCCGTGACGCCGGCGCCGGGGGCCGCGTGGAAGCGGATCGCGAGCGGGGTGGGCCCGTCGCCGCCGAGCGCGAAGCGCCCTTGGCACAGCACCTCCTCGATGCCCGCGGAGTCCGACAGCGGGGTGATCTTGTGCCGGAGCGTACCCACCGACTCCAGGTCGAGGTCGATCACCGGCCAGACGTGGACCCAGACGTGGTTCATGTCCAGCTTGCTGCCGGCTGCTCCGCGCGCGGTGCGGGTGCGGCGGATCGCCTCGAGGCAGTTCTCCACGGCCCGCTCGGCGTGCGGCAGCCCGATCAGGGCGCCGGTCTCGTCGAAGACGGCCGCGAGCTGGCGCACCTGGGTCATGGCCACCAGGCGCCGGTCCTCGGGGTTCGCCTTGGCGACGCACTCGAACAGCAGCACGTCCTCCGGGGCGTCGAGCCGGGTGAGGTCGAAGGCGTCGAGCCGCCACAGGTCGAGGCGGCGGCCGGCCATCGGATGCATCCCACGGATCCGGGGATCCTCCACCAGGTCGTCGCCGGAGAACCGGAAGGTGAAGTATTCGACGGCGCCCTCGGGGGTACACACGCCCACGCCGACGCGCCGGGTCGAGGCGTCGAAGGGCCACGCGGACAGCGCCGCGCGCAGCCGCTCGGACAGCGCGTCCAGGTCGCCGCCGTCCGGCATGGCGAGATACAGCTCCAGCACGGCGGAGATCCCGGGGGTCGGGGGCCGCAGCAGGTCGAGGACGGTGCGGGCGAGGTCGCCGTCGGGGGACAGCTCGTCCGCGGTGCCCACGGTCGCGACGTAGTGCGTGTCGTCGCCCCTGAGCTGGTACGCGGCGGTGATCGCCGGGCGCCCGCCGGCATCGAGGGTGTTCACGGCGGTGAGGTCGTGGTGCTGGTAGTACTTGCGCAGCAGCACCTCGAGCATCGGCTCGCGGGGGGCGATGCCGTCGCGGAGCCGCAGCGCCAGGTAGTGCGCGGTCCACTCGGGGATGCCGGCGAGCCGGGCGATGCGTTCCGCGTAGTCGGGGGCGTCCGGCGCCGCGGCCAGGGCCTCCACCTCGCCCTCGACGCCGTCGAGCACCTGGGCGCGGTAGGCGTCCACCTGAGGCTGGTCGAACCAGCGGAACCGCACCGAGCGGGCCACGTCCCGCACGACGGGGAAGCGCAGCTGCGTGGCGCGCCCGAGCCGCTCCAGCTGGGCGCGCGCGGAGACGGCGCGCTCCTGGTCGGGCGCGGCCTCCGTGCTCCACCGGTTCAGGATGGCCAGCACGACGCGGGCGTCCGCGGAGACCCGCTTGCTGGCCAGGAACAACCGGAAGACCGCCTCGCCGAGCTGGGGCGTGCGTTCCAGATCGGCGACGCCGTAGTGCGCCAGCGCCCGGCTCAGCCGCTCGACGAACTGCTCCGGCAGGCCGGCGCGCTCCACGTCGAGGGCGGTCAGGTAGCGATGGAAGTGCTCGCGATCCGAATGGACGCGCAGCTCGGTGTTCGATTGCTCGCCGAAGGGCCGGTTGCGGCTCAGCTCGGCGATGTCGGAGAACAGCCCGATCAGGCCGATCTCGAGGCTCAGGCACTCCTCGCCGGTGGCCTGCAGCTCGTCGCGGGCCGCGAGGTAGCGCTCCAGCGTGCGCGCCTCCGGATCGACATCGTAGCCGAGCAGGATCGCCGAGAGGTCGGCGGCCAGCCGCTCGATCCGCTCGCGGGGCGACTCGGCGCCGGGCAGCGAAGGCAGCTCCACCGCCGACGGCGCCGCCTCGGCCGCGCCCCCGCCGTTGCCGGCGGGCTCCAGGCGGACCAGCGGCGCCATGGACTCCACCTGGGTGCCGGTCATCACCAGCAGCTCCTTCACCCGGGCCGCGAACGGCGCCGGGATCACCGTCTCCATCTTCATGGACTCGAGGACGACGACGGGCGCCCCGGCGGCCACCTCGTCGCCGACCGCGACCGGCGTCGCGATCACCAGCGCGGGGGCCGGGGAGCGCAGCACGCCCCCCTCGTCGCGGGTGACGCGGTGCATCACGGCGTCGACCTCGATCAGGTGGACCGGCCCGTGGGTGGCGCTCACCAGGCGGTAGCGCCGCCCGTTGACGACGATCCGGCCGTGGACGTCGTCGAGGCGCTGGATCTCCACCGTGCAGGGCTGGTCGCCGACCAGGACCCTGTAGCGGTCGGGGCCGGTGGCGTAGGTGGTGAGGGAGTACGTCGCGCCGCGCAGCTTCAGGTCGACCTTCACCCCGGACTTGTGCTGGGTCTGCGGACGCCCGCCCCGGGCCGTCTCCAGGAGCCGCTCGGTCTCGATCGCGGTCTCCTCCTCGTAGGCCTCGATCGCCGCGGCGACCAGCGCGATGCCCGCGTGCTCGTCGGCCACCAGGCGGCCCGCCGCGCGTTCGCGGTCGATCCAGCCGGTGTCCGCCCACGCGACGTCCGCTGCGCCCACCACCTCGGGCTGGGCGAGCAGCTCCAGGACGAAGCTCTTGTTGGTGGCGCCGCCCTCGATCACGACGGTGGTCTCGGTGAGGGCGCGCCGCAGCCGGCCCAGCGCCTCGGCGCGGGTGCGGCCGTGGGCGATGATCTTCGCGATCATCGAGTCGAAGTCGGCCGGGATCGCGTCGCCCTCGGCCACCCCGGTGTCGACGCGGATGCCCGGGCCCGCGGGGAGGTCGAGCCGGACGATCCGGCCGGGGGAGGGGGCGAAGTCGCGGTCCGGGTCCTCGGCGTTCAGCCGGGCCTCGACGGCATGGCCCGACTCCGTGGGCCGCTCGCCGAGCTTTCCGCCGGCCGCGATGTGCAGCTGGGCCTTCACCAGGTCGAAGTCGCAGGCGACCTCGGTGATCGGGTGCTCCACCTGGAGCCGGGTGTTGACCTCGAGGAAGGCGAAGGCCGCGTCGCCCGGGTGATAGAGGAACTCGACGGTGCCCGCGCCGCGGTAGCCCACCGCGAGCGCCAGCCGCTCGGCGGAGGCCTTCAGCTCGCCCGCCTGCTCCGCCGAGAGGAGCGGGGAGGAGGACTCCTCGATGATCTTCTGGTTGCGGCGCTGCACGGTGCAGTCGCGCACGCCGAGCGCCCAGGCGGTCTCGCCGTCGGAGATGAGCTGCACCTCGACGTGCCGGGCTCCGGTGACCAGCTTCTCCAGGAACACCACCCCGGAGCCGAAGGCGCGCTCGGCCTCGTCGCGGGTGCGCTGGTAGGCGTCGGCCAGATCGTCGGCGGAGTCGACGCGCCGGATGCCGCGCCCGCCGCCGCCGGCGGTCGCCTTGAGCATCAGCGGGTAGCCGATCCGCTCCGCCGCGGCGAGGGCGTCGTCGAGGGTGTCCACGCCGCCGCCCGACCAGGGGGCGACCGGCACGCCCACCTGCTCGGCGATGAGCTTGGAGCCGATCTTGTCGCCCAGCTTGCGCATCGCGTCGCCGGAGGGGCCGATGAAGACGATGCCCATGTCCGCCATCAGGTCGGCGAACGAGGCGTCCTCCGCCACGAAGCCCCAGCCCACCCACACCGCGTCGGCGCGGGCCTCGCGCAGGACGCGGGCCAGCAGCTCGTGGTTCAGGTACGGGCGCTCGGCGGCCGGGCCCAGGGGGTAGGCCTCGTCGGCCTCGCGGGCGAACATCGCGGAGCGCTCGGCGTCGGTGTACAGCGCGATCGTGACGAGGGGCTCGGCGTCGGGGTGCTCGGCGTTGAGGTCGCGGACCGCGTGGATGAGCCGCGTCGCCGCCTCGCCCCGGTTGATGATGGCAATGCGCGTGAGCACTACGTTTCCTCCTGGCACCTCGGTAGTCGCCGCGGTCGCAACCGAACGCGTCGAAGGAGAATCTTCCATTGATCCGGCTCTTTCGCGAGATGGCGCGGCCGTGTGTCGGAGACTTCGTCCAGTCCAGGCCCGCGAAAACCAAGGTCTCGGATCAGACTTTGTCCGAATCCCACAAGGACGGGTCAGGCGGCCTCGAACCGCACGTGTACGGTCGCCGAGACGGCGATCTCCTGCGGCGACAGCTCGACGGCCTGGCCGGAGTCGCCGAACGCGGCGGCGCGGGCGAACATCGCCTGCGGAGCGGGGCCGTTGTCCTGGCCGTTGCCGAGCAGTCCGGGGTCGGCCACCTCGGTCACCCGGAGGTTGGGCATCCCCAGGTAGCCCGCCGCGATCCGGGCGCGCTGGTGCGCGTCGGCCAGCGCCGCGACCAGGACGTCCGCCTTCACCCGGTCGCGGGTCTCGTCGGTGAGGTCCCACTCGACGTGGCTCACATCGAGGTTCGGCTGCTCGCCCCAGCGCGACACGGCGGCCGAGAGCGCGAAGAAGTCCTTGAACTTCACCTGCGCCCGGCACTGGGCCCGGTACTGCCGGGCCTGGGGGCGGCCTTGATGGTCGCGGGGCTGCCAGTTCGACGTCGACAGGGCGTCCATGGCGTACCAGGTGACGGGGCCGCTGCGCAGCGGCTTCAGGTCTTCGACGAGCCAGCCGGCCGCGGCCTCGGCGGCGCGCAACGCCGCCTGCTGGTCGAGGTTCTCCGCGGAGACGAGCAGATGGACGGTGCCCCGCTCGGGGGCGACGAGAGCCTCGGCATGGCCGGTGAAGGTGATCCGCATGGGCCCATTGTCGCCGCGCGGTCAAGCCACCGCCGCGATCCTCCTGACGGATAAGTGCGGCCAGAAGAGGATTTTGCGAAATCCGGCCCTGCAAAAGGCTGATCGGCGCACTTATCCGTCAGATCCTCGTGACCAGAGGAGCATCAGGGGACCGTCATTCAGCCCGGCCGTAACGTCAGGGTCATACCGTGCCCCTACAGTGACCCCATGAGCCCCAGAATCCGGCCTGCCACCGACGTCGACCTGCCTGTGATCACGCGGATCTTCAACGAGGCGGGCGTGAACACCACCGCGTCGTGGCGACTCGAACCGGTCACCCTTGCCGATCGTCGCGACTGGTTCGCCGCGCAGCGGGCCGGCGATTTTCCGGTGCTCGTGCTGGAGGAGGACGGCGAGGTCGTGGGCTACGCCTCCTACGGCCCGTTCCGGCCGCTGGAGGGGTACCGGTTCACCGTCGAGCACTCCATCTATATCGCCGACGGGTTCCGGATCTCCGGCTCGGGCCGGCTGCTCATGCGGGCGCTGATGGACGTGGCGCGCGGGCAGGAGATGCATGTCATGGTGGGGGTCATCGACGCCGACAACGAGGCCTCGCTGCGTTTTCACGAGCGACTCGGCTTCGTGGAGTCGGGCCGGCTGCCGCAGATCGGCCACAAGTTCGGCCGCTGGCTGGATGCCGTGTTCATGACCTATACCTTCGGCGCCGGTCGGATAGCATGACCCCCATGGCATATCACGGCGACGCCAGCACCCTCGACGGCAAAGAAGTCCTCACCTGGGGGCAGATGGGCGACGCCACCGCCGACCTGGCGCGCCAGGTGGTCGATTCGGGGTTCCGGCCCGGGGTCGTGGTCGCGATCGCCCGCGGGGGCCTCGTCGCCGCCGGCGCCCTCACCTATGCGCTGGGGGTCAAGCTGGTCGACGCGATCAACGTCGAGTTCTACACCGACGTCGCGGCGACGCTGCCCGACCCCATCCTGCTGTCGCCGATGCTCGACACCCACGCCATCACCGACCAGTCCATCCTCGTGGTCGACGACGTGGCGGACTCGGGGCGGACGCTGCAGCTGGTGATCAAGCTGCTGCGCGGCTTCGGCGCGGAGGTGCGCAGCGCCGCCCTGTATGCGAAGCCCACCACCGTGATGAGGCCGGACTTCGTCTGGAAGGACACCGACCGGTGGATCGTGTTCCCGTGGTCGGCGGAGCCGCCGCTGCTCGGCGGGGAGGTCTGAGGCCATGGCCGACGTGCGCACCTTCGAGCCCGGTGAGGGGGAGGGGCTGCAGAAGCTGGTTCGCGAGGCGCTGGGAGAGACCGTGCGGCCGGTGACCCCAGGCGGCGGCGAGGCTCTCACCCGGCGGGACGAGGACCCGGCCCCCAGCGCGGCCGACCTCCCCACCCAGGTGGGTGAGACGATTCTCTTCGAGTGGTGAAGCCGGGTTAAGTTAGGGCTAACAACCAATCCGGATGACCCCCCGACATGCAAGTTCTCGGACCGCCGATGACGGTTCCCGACAGTAAGGAAGACAAGAACGTGGCTTTGGAATGGACCGAGCAGGACGCGCGAGCGGTTGACGTCGCCCGATTGGTGGCCGTCGACGCCGTGGAGAAGGTAGGCAACGGCCATCCGGGCACTCCGGTGTCGCTGGCTCCGGTGGCGTACCTGCTGTACCAGAAGGTGATGAACACCGATCCCTCGGACGAGCGCTGGATCGGGCGCGACCGGTTCGTCCTGTCCGCGGGCCACGCGTCGCTGACGCAGTACGCGCAGCTCTACCTGGGCGGCCTGGGGCTGGAACTCGACGACCTGAAGCAACTGCGCACCTGGGGCTCGAAGACCCCCGGTCACCCCGAGTACGGCCACACCGCCTTCGTCGAATGCACCACGGGCCCGCTGGGCGCCGGCGTCTCCAACGCGGTCGGCATGGCGATGGCCGCCCGCCGCGAGCGCGGGCTGTTCGATCCGGACGCGCCGCAGGGCGAGTCGGTGTTCGACCACTTCGTCTACGCCATCGCGGGCGATGGCTGCCTGCAGGAGGGCGTCTCGTCCGAGGCCTCGTCGCTGGCCGCCACCCAGGCCCTGGGCAACCTGGTGCTGATCTACGACGACAACCGGATCAGCATCGAGGGCGACACCAACATCTCCTTCACCGAGGACGTCGCGGCCCGCTATGAGGCCTACGGCTGGCACGTTCAGCACGTCGACTGGACCCATGGCGGCACCGAGTACCGCGAGGACCTCGAGGCGCTGAACGCCGCCATCGAGGAGGCCAAGGCGGTCACCGACAAGCCGTCGTTCATCAAGCTGACCACCATCATCGGCTGGCCGCTGCCGAACAAGCAGGGCCACCACGGCATTCACGGTTCCAAGATCGGCGGCGACGAGATCGCGGCCGTCAAGGAACTGCTGGGCTTCGAGCCGGAGCCGTTCGCCGTCGACACCGCAGCCGTGGACTACGCGCGGGCGCAGCTGGCGGCGCGCGGCGAGGCCGCCCGGGAGGCCTGGGACGCCAAGTTCGAGGCCTGGAAGTCGGCCAACCCGGAGCGCGCGGAGCTGCTGGAGCGGGCGCAGGCCCGCAAGCTGCCGCAGGACCTGCGGCTGCCCGTCTTCGAGGAGGGCAAGAAGTCGACTCGCGCCGCCTCTGGCGAGGTCCTGACGGCGCTGGCTGACCAGCTGCCCGAGCTGTGGGGCGGCTCCGCCGACCTGGCCGGCTCGAACAACACGACGATGAAGGGGCAGCCGAGCTTCCTGCCCGAGGCGCGCCAGTCCGAGGACTGGAAGGGCGGCCCCTACGGCCGCACCCTGCACTTCGGCATCCGCGAGCACGCGATGGGCGGCATCCTCAACGGCATCGTGCTGTCGGGGCTCACTCGCGCCTACGGCGGCACCTTCCTGGTCTTCGCCGACTACATGCGTCCCGCGGTGCGGCTCGCCGCCCTGATGGGGATCCCCACCACCTTCGTGTGGTCGCACGACTCCATCGGCGTCGGCGAGGACGGCCCCACGCATCAGCCGGTCGAGCACCTCGCGTCGCTGCGCGCCATTCCCGGGCTGGCGGTGGTGCGCCCCGCCGACGCCAACGAGACCTCGGTCGCGTGGGGCGAGGTGCTGCGCCGCACCGACGGCCCGGCCGGGCTGATCCTGTCGCGCCAGGACCTTCCGGTGCTCACCCGCGGGGAGCAGTACGCCTCCGCCGAGGGCGTGGCGCGCGGCGGATACATCCTGAGCGAGGCCTCCGCGGAGCCCCAGGTGATCCTGATTGCCACCGGTTCCGAGGTCGCTCTCGCGGTCGGGGCGCAGACCGCGCTCGAGGCCGAGGGCGTGGCCACCCGGGTGGTGTCGATGCCCTGCCAGGAGTGGTTCGACCAGCAGCCCGCGGACTACCGCGAGTCGGTGCTTCCCGCCGCCGTCGCCGCCCGCGTCTCGATCGAGGCCGGCATCGCGATGGGCTGGGCGAAGTACGTCGGCTGCGGCGGCGCCAGCATCTCGATCGAGCACTTCGGCGCCTCCGCCGCGGGCGGCACCTGCTTCGAGGAGTTCGGCTTCACCGTCGACAACGTGGTGGCCACCGCCCAGGGGCTGCTCGCCTGATCGAGGATTCTCCCTTCGATATCGACGATGGGCGGGGCGGATGCCCCGCCCATCGTCGCTGTCCGGCGCTGTCTGAGGGGCCGGGTAGATTTGCGGCATGGATGCAGCAGGCAAGCTCAAGGACGTCATCGCTCGATTCGGCACCGGTCACGGTGTCGTTCTGGAATTGGATCTGGCCAGGGGAGTGCTGGAGGCCCGGCCGAGCAACCCGCTGCAGGCCTTGCAGGTGGTCAACGCCACGTCGCTGAACCGGCTGCGCGACGCGCTGCGGGAGGCGGCCGCCGACGAGCGGGTCAAGGGGCTGGTCGTGCATGCGGTGCCCACCACGATCTCAGCCACCGCTCACGATGAGATCGGCCAGCTGGTCGAGGAGTTCGGGACGCACAAGCCCACCCTGGCCTGGGCGGAGTCCTTCGGTGAGCTGAGCAACGCCCTGGTCGCCTACAAGCTGGCCACGGCCTGCCACGAGGTGTGGGTGCAGCCCACCGGGATGCTGTGCGTCGGTGGCGTCGAGGTGCAGCTCCTGCTGCTCAAGGGGCTGCTGAACAAGGCCGGCGTCGACCCGCAGTTCGGGCAGCGCCACGAGGTCAAGTCGGCCGCGGAAACTTACGCCGGCAGCGAGATCAGCCAGGCCAACCGCGAGATGACCACCCGGCTCGGGCAGTCGGTGGTCGACGACGCGGCGGCCACCATCGCCCGCCGCCGCGGCATCCCGCTGGAGACGGCCTGGCAGGCGATCAACGCGTCGCCGCTCACCCCCGCCCAGGCCAAGGAGCTGGGCCTGATCGACCGCGTCGGCTACCGCGACGAGGCCTACACTGCCGCCCTGGAGGAGTGGGGCGCCACGTCGGAGGAGCTGCGCTACGTACACCGGTACTCGGCCAAGCCCTCGTTCTCGAAGAGGATCGCGGAGCGCTCCCGCCCGCAGGTCGGCGTCGTCACCCTCCGGGGCCCCATCGTCACCGGGCGCGGGGAGAGCGGTCTCGGCGGCTCCAGCGCCGGCAGCGACGTCGTCGACGAGCACCTGCGCGCGGCCCTTCGCGACGACGACATCAAGGCGGTGCTGTTCGAGGTGGAGAGCCCGGGCGGCTCGGCCGTCGCGTCCGATTTCATCCGCCGATCCGTGCTGCGGCTGCGCGAGGCGGGCAAGCCCGTGGTCGCGGTCATGGGGTCCCTGGCCGCCTCCGGCGGCTACTACGTCTCGATGGGGGCGACGGAGATCGTCGCTCAGCCCACGACGCTCACCGGGTCCATCGGCGTCCTGGGCGGCAAGATGGTCACCAAGCGGCTGTACGAGAAGCTCGACCTGGTCCGCGAGGCCATCCCCATCGGCGCCAGCGCCGGGATGCTGTCCAGCGCGCAGGAGTTCACGGAGGAGGACTGGGCGCGCCTCGACGCCTGGCTGGACCGGGTGTACCTCGACTTCACCACCTTCGCCGCGAGCGACCGCGGCATGGACTACGACGAGCTGGAGGCCGTGGCCAAGGGGCGGGTCTGGACGGGGGCGGACGCCCACCAGCGGGGTCTCGTCGACCATCTGGGCGGCCATCGCCTGGGCCTGCAGCGCGCGGCGGAGCTGGCCGGGCTCGATCCGGAGGCCGTCGCGGTCACGCGGGTGGGCGATTCCGGCCTGCTGAACCGGCTCATCCCCGCGGCGTCCAGCGAGTCCAGGACCGGCGCCGGAGGGGGCGGCGCGGTCTCGTCCGAAGACCTGCTCACCCGCGTCGCCACCTGGGCCGGCGTGCGGGTCCCGGGGCCGGTCAGCCTGCCGTTCACGATCCGCATTCGTTGATCCGGGGAGGCGTTGGAGCGGGCTCGGTGGCATCGCCGACCGTTTTGCATCGGGCCGGAGTGCTCGTACGATGGCAATTCGGACCTACTGGCTATCTGTGAGGGGACGTGTGTGAGCGAGGCGACCGCGCAACAAACCAAGGGGTCTAAGAAGAAGGTGATCCTGTTCTCCGGGATCGGCCTCGTCGTTCTCCTTGGTGTGCTCTATGTGGCGGGCTATTTCGTCGCCGGCAACAGGCTGCCGAAGGACGCCGCCGTGGACGAAGTCGCCATCGGCGGCCTCAGCCCCGCGCAGGCGGAGGAGAAGCTCCGCGCCGAGCTCGGCCCGGTGCGCGATCAGCCCATCACCATCGCCGGCGCGGAGGGGGTCTCGTCGCAGATCCTGCCCGCGGACGCGGGCCTGAGCGTCGACTACGCGGCCACCCTCGCGCAGGCCGGCGGCGGATTCAGCTGGGATCCGGCCACGATCCTCGACAACCTCACCGGGGGAGATCCCGATGTGGAGGTCGTCGTCGTGGTCGACCAGCCGAAGCTGGACGCCGCGCTTCAGGCGAAGGCGCCGGAGTTCGCGGTCGAGCCCGTCGCGGCCACGCTGAGCATCGCATCGGGTGCCGTCGAGCGCACCGAGTCGGAGCTGGGCGTCGCGCTGGACACCGCCGCGACGGCGACCGCCGTCGTGGACGCGTTCCGGGAGGGCGACGCGCAGGCGCAGGCCGTGGTGACCACCACCGAGCCGGAGGTGACCTCCGCGATGGTGGACGAGGCGGTGACCGGCTTCGCCGAGCCGGTGCTGTCCGGGCCCATCGTGCTCACCGCCGAGGGCGGCTCGATGACCATCCCCGTGGAGAAGATCGCCGCCGTGGCGTCGTTCGAGGCGAAGGACGGCGCGCTCGTCGGATCGCTCGCCACGACGGAGCTCATCAAGGCCACCGCGGAGGAGCAGCGCGACCTCAAGCTCACCGGTCCCCGCGAGGCCACCTACCAGTTCCAGGACGGCAAGCCGGTGGTCGTGCCGTCGGTCACCGGACAGGTGATCGACTCGACGGCCTTCGCCGAGACGGTGAACACCCTGGTGCTCGGCGTCGGCGAGGCCGCCCGCACGGCGGCCGTCACCACCATCACTTCGGAGCCGGAGTTCAACACCGAGGCGGCCACCAAGGTGCTGCCGCGCGAGGTGATCGGCGAGTTCACCACCTACTACCCGCACGCCAGCTACCGCAACACCAACCTGGGGCAGGCCGCGAAGCGGGTCAACGGCACCGTGCTGATGCCCGGCGAGATCTTCAGCCTCGACTCCGCGCTGGGGCCGCGCACCGCCGCCAACGGCTACGTCGACGGCTACGTGATCGACGGCGGCCGGCTGGTCAAGCAGGCGGGCGGCGGCATCTCGCAGTCGGCCACCACCTTGTACAACGCGGCCTTCTTCGCCGGCTACGAGGACATCGAGCACAAGCCGCACTCCCTCTACTTCGACCGCTACCCGGCTGGGCGCGAGGCCACCATCATGTCGGGGTCTTTCGACATGCGCTTCCGCAACGACACGGAGTACCCGGCGATCATCCAGGGCTACATCAACAAGTCCAGTGGCAGCAGCAGGGGAAGCCTGACGTTCAAGGTCTGGTCGATTCCCACCTGGGACAAGGTGACCGCCACCGACACCAAGAAGACCGGCTTCTTCAGCGGCAGCACGGTCACCATCCCCTACGGCCAGAAATGCGAGCCGCAGGCCCCCATCAGCGGGTTCACCGCCACCTATAGCCGACTGTTCTGGAAGGACGGCAAGGTGGTCAAGCAGCAGGACTACTCCTGGAAGTACAGCGCGGGCAACAAGATCGTGTGCGCCCCCAAGCCCGCCCCTCCCGCCACCGATTCGGCCGAGAAGCCGGCTGAATAGTCGGCCGGCCGGAGCCGGTTCCTCCCAGGGCGTAGGACCCCCGCAGGGCGACCTGTGGCGCCCCACCAGCGCCCCCACTAGACTTGATTCGATTCCAAACCAAGGAGTGTCATCGTGACCTACATCATCGGTCTGCCCTGCGTTGACGTGAAGGACCGCGCCTGCGTGGAGGAGTGTCCCGTCGACTGCATCTACGAGGGCAACCGAATGCTGTACATCCACCCCGAGGAGTGCGTCGACTGCGGCGCCTGCGAGCCCGTGTGCCCCGTCGAGGCGATCTACTACGAGGACGACGTCCCCGACGACCAGGCCGAGTTCTACGACGTGAACGTGCAGTTCTTCGACGAGATCGGCTCGCCCGGCGGCGCCGCCAAGCTGGGCGTCATCGACCAGGACCATCCCACCGTCGAGGCCCTTCCTCCGCAGGCCTGACGGCGGTGCCGGTCCCCTCCGGGCTCGGCGCCCGGCTGCCCGACTTTCCCTGGGACACGCTCGCCGCTGCCAAGGCGACGGCGTCCGCCCACCCGCGCGGCCTGGTCGACCTGACGGTCGGCACGCCCGTCGATCCCACCCCGGAGGTGGCCAAGGCCGCCCTCGCCCAGGCGGCGGAGGCGCACGGCTATCCGACGGTGTGGGGGGCCCCGGCGACGCGCCAGGGCATCGTCGACTATCTCGAACGACGCTGGGCCTCGGTGCCCCTCGCGCACGAGAGCGTCCTGCCCGTGGTCGGCACCAAGGAGCTGGTGGCCTGGCTGCCGCTGCTGCTGGGCCTCGGCCCGGGGTCGTCCGTGGTGTTCCCGGAGTGCGCCTATCCCACTTACGAGGTGGGTGCGCTGGTGGCCGGCGCCCGTGCGGTGCCCCTCGACGACCCCGCCCGGATCCCCGACGACGCGAGGATCGTCTGGATCAACTCGCCGGGCAACCCCACCGGCCGGGTGCTGGGCCTCGACGAGCTGCGCGCCTTCGTGGCGGCGGCGCGTGAGCGCGGCGCGGTGCTGGCCAGCGACGAGTGCTACGGCGAGTTCGCCTGGGACGCCGAGGCGATCTCCGTGCTCGACCCCCGGGTCAACGACGGCGACCTCACCGGCCTGCTCGCGGTGCATTCGATCTCGAAGCGCTCCAACGCGGCCGGTTATCGCGCCGGCTTCGTCGCCGGCGACCCGGCGATCGTGCAGGAGCTGCTGGCGGTGCGCAAGCACCTGGGCATGATGCTGCCCGCTCCTATCCAGGCCGCGATGGTGGCCATGCTGGGGGACCAGGAGCACGTCGAGGAGCAGCGCCGGCGCTATCTGGCGCGCCGCGCCGTGCTGCGCCCCGCGCTGGAGAACGCCGGCTTCCGCGTCGATCATTCCGAGGGTTCGCTGTACCTGTGGGTCACGCGCGACGAGCCCGGGCGAGAGACGGTCGCCTGGCTGGCCGAGCGCGGCATCCTGGTCGCCCCGGGCGACTTCTACGGCGCCAAGGCCATCAACCACGTCCGCGTGGCGCTCACGGCCACGGATGAGACCATCGCCGAGGCCGCCGCCCGCCTCGCCTGAGCCCCTGCGCTCCGGGGGTCAGGGGCCGAGGGTGAGGACGGCTGGAGCCTGATCTGCGGGGGTCTCGGCATCCGTCCAGCCGAGGCGGGCGGGGGTCCACGCGCGGCCGAGCACCGTGGCCCCGGACACGCCGCCGCGGTAGGAGTTGGCGATCACCATGTTGGCCGCCGACCACACCTTCTTCTCGTCATCCGCAGTGGTGATCCGGACCGAGCCCTCGTCGACGACGTATTCGGCGCCGATCGCATCCAGGACCGGGGTGAACTCCTCCGGTGCGGCGTCGCCCACGGAGAAGCTGACGCAGCTGATCGACTCCGGCGCCCCCAGCAGCGACTGCGCCACGGCGGTGGCGTTGTCGACGTGCTTGCGGTACGCCTCCGGGTGGCCGCTGCGCTGCACCTTCTGCGCCATGTCATTGATTTCGGTGGTCTCCCAGTTGTCGAACTTCACCAGCTCCTCGTAGAACCGGTGCGACGAGTACCAGGGGTCCATGATCTCCTCCTCCGTGCCCCAGCCATAGGAGGGCCGCTGCTGGAAGAGGCCGAGCGAGTCGCGGTCGCCGTAGTCGAGATTGCGCAGCCCCGACTCCTGGTAGGCCGTGGCGATGGCGACGATGGCGGCTCGCTCGGGCAGGCCGCGCTCGACGGAGGCCGCGACGATGATCGACGCGTTGCGGGCCTGTTCCCGGGTGAGGCCGACCTCGAGGTCCCCCGAGATGACGGTGCAGCGCTCGGGGGTGAGCCGCTCGTAGACGTAGCGGTATGCCAGGAAGCCCCCGGCCACGAGGAGGCCCAGCAGGGCAAGGACGATGATCAGCGCCGCCCAGCGCTTTCCCGTCATCGGCTCGCCGTCAGTTCGCGTGGAGGGCGTCGTTCAGCTTGACCTGCCGGCCGCGCCGGTTCTTGACCACGACCTTGCCGGTGGTCGAGTCGCGCAGGAACAGCAGGTCGTCGCGGCCGGAGAGCTCGCGTGCCTTGACGACTGTGCCGTCCGGCAGGGTGACCTTGGTGCCGGCGGTGATGTACAGGCCCGCCTCGATGACGCAGTCGTCGCCCAGCGAGATGCCCAGGCCGGCCTGCGCGCCGAGCAAGCAGCGCTCGCCGATCCGGATCACCTCCTGCCCGCCGCCCGACAGGGTGCCCATGATGGAGGCGCCGCCGCCGACGTCGGTGCCGTCGCCCGCGACGACGCCCGCCGAAATCCGGCCTTCCACCATCGAGGTGCCGAGCGTGCCGGCGTTGAAGTTCACGAACCCCTCGTGCATCACGGTGGTGCCCTCGGCGAGGTGGGCACCGAGGCGCACGCGGTCGGCGTCGGCGATCCGCACGCCGCTGGGGACGATGTAGTCCACCATGCGGGGGAAGCGGTCGATGCCGTAGACGGTCAGCTGCTCGCCGCGGGCGCGCAGCAGGGCCCGGACGCGGGTGACGTCGGCGATGCGCACGGGGCCGCGGGTGGTCCAGGCGTTGTTGGGCAGGATGCCGAAGATGCCGGTGAGGTTCACCCCGTGCGGCTGGATGAGCCGGGAGCTCAGCAGGTGCAGCCGCAGGTAGGCGTCCTCCACCCCGGCCGGATCGGCGTCGAGGTCGATCTCGACGCGCACCACCTTCGCCTCCACCCCGCGGATCTCGTCGCCGCACTGCGCCTCGATCAGCATGGAGGGGGCCTCGTCGGCGACGTCGGAACCCAGTTGCGGCTCGGGGAACCAGACGTCGAGGACCGCGCCGGTGCGATGGATGGTGGCCAGGCCCCAGGCCCAGGCAGTGCGGATGGCATCACTCATGCAGGCCATTCTATGAGGAACCCGATGCCGGGCGGGCCTGCCGGCGACGGCGGCCGAAGGCCTTCGCGGCGCGGACGTCCGGGGGTCACGTGGCGTCATCGACTTGATGCCGGGCGAGGCCATCGGCTAGCCTGCCACGAGGGTGTGAGCCCTGCGGCTGCGTATCCGCGCGTCGCCATCCATCAGATTGTACGAGACGGTAATGAAGGCTGTAATTCTGGCGGGGGGCCTAGGGACTCGGCTGAGCGAGGAAACGGGAACCCGTCCCAAGCCCATGGTCGAAGTGGGCAACCGCCCGATTCTCTGGCACATCATGAACATCTACTCGGCGCACGGGATCAACGATTTCATCGTGTGCGCGGGGTACAAGGGCGAGGTCATCAAGGAGTGGTTCGCCGGGTACACCACCCGGTACTCCGACATCACCTTCGACCTGACGACGGGCGAACAGACCGTCCATCGCACGCAGACGCTGCCCTGGAAGGTCACGGTCGTCGACACGGGCGAGTCCAGCATGACCGGCGGCCGGCTCGCCCGCGTTCGGGCCTATCTGGACGACGACGAGCCGTTCTGCTTCACCTACGGCGACGGCGTCAGCGACGTGGACATCACCGCGTCCATCGCCTTCCACCGGGAGCAGAACAGGCTGGCCACGATGACCGTCGTCCAGCCGCCCGGCCGGTTCGGCGCGCTGTCGCTGGACGCGACGGAGACCGCGATTCACCGGTTCAAGGAGAAGCCCAGCGGTGACGGCGCCTGGGTCAACGGCGGCTATTTCGTCCTGGAGCCCGGGGTGTTCGACTACCTCGGCGGGGACGACACGGTGTGGGAGGACCAGCCCCTGCAGCGGCTCGCCCTCGATGATCAGTTGAACGCCTGGAAGCATGCGGGCTACTGGCAGCCCATGGATACGCTGCATGACCGGACCAAGTTGGAGAATTTGTGGCGCGAAGGCAACGCGCCCTGGAAGGTGTGGAACTGATGAAGATACTCGTGACCGGCACTGACGGTTACCTTGGCTGCCTGCTCGCCCCGACGCTGATCGCGGAGGGCCATGAGGTGATCGGTGTCGACACCGGTTTCTATCGCAACGGCTGGCTGTACAACGGCCTGGACGTCATTCCGCAGACCATCTCCAAGGACATGCGCCACCTCACGGAGGCCGATTTCGAGGGCGTCGACGCCGTCGTCGCCATGGCCGAGCTGAGCAACGATCCCACCGGCGATCTCGTCGGCGAGGTGACCTACGACATCAACCACGGCGGCTCGGTCCACGTCGCCAAGCTGGCCAAGAAGGCCGGCGTCGAGCGCTTCGTCTACATGAGCAGCTGCTCGGTCTACGGGGTGGCCGACGGCGTGGTCGACGAGACCAGCCCGATCAACCCACAGACCGCCTATGCCAAGTGCAAGGCGCTCACCGAGGCCGACCTCTGGGAGCTGGGCGACGACAACTTCCACCCGGTGGCCCTGCGCAACGCCACCGCCTTCGGTGCGTCGCCGCGCCAGCGCTTCGACATCGTGCTCAACAACCTCGCCGGCCTGGCCTGGGTCGAGGGCGTCATCGCGATGAACTCCGACGGCACCCCCTGGCGCCCCATGGTGCATGGCCTGGACATCGCCAAGGCGGTCCGCGCGATGATCGACGCCCCGCTGGAGAAGATCCACAACACCTACTTCAACGTGGGCTCCTTCGACAACAACTACACCGTGCGCGAGATCGCGGAGACGGTGGCCGCGGAGTTCCCCGGCTGCGAGCTGTCCTTCGGCCCGCCCAGCGCCGACAACCGCTCCTACAAGGTGAACTTCGATCGCATCGAGGACGTCCTCGGCTTCTCCTGCGACTGGAACCTGGCGATGGGCGCCAAGCAGCTGCACCAGGTGTTCGAGACCATCAAGCTCGACGCGGAGACCTTCTACGGCCGCGGTCACACCCGCCTGAAGCAGATCGAGTACCTGCTCACCACGGGCCAGATCGACGCCGACCTGTTCTGGAAGCCGGTGTCCGCGTGAAGTTCACCCCCACCGCCGTAGAGGGCTGTTTCATCGTCGACCTCGAGCTCCGCTCGGACGACCGGGGCTTCTTCGCCCGCTCGTACTGCGTCGACGAGTTCGCCGCGCAGGGCATCGACTTCACCATCGCGCAGGCCAACACCTCGTTCAACCACAAGGCCGGCACGATGCGCGGGATGCACCGCCAGATCGCCCCGGCCGCGGAGGGCAAGCTGGTGCGCTGCACCGCCGGCGTGATCACCGACTGCTGCATCGACCTGCGCGAGGACAGCCCCACCTACGGCGCCTCGGTGATGGTCGAGCTGACCGCCGACAACCATACGGCGCTGTGGGTGCCGCCCTACTGCGGGCACGGCTACCTCACGCATACCGACGGCGCGGAGGTCACCTACCTGGTCTCCGGCAAGTATTCGCCCCAGCACGAGCGCGGTCAGCGCTGGAACGACCCGGCCTTCAAGCTGGAGTGGCCGGGCGAGGTGCTGGTGATCTCCGACAAGGACGCCAACGCCCCCGATTGGGACGGGAAGCCCCTGCCGTGATCATCACCGACACCCTGCTGGAACAGCGCCAGCGCGACGGCCGCCCGCTCCGCGTGGGCGTGGTCGGCCCGGGCTTCATGGCCCGCGGCATGATGAACCACATCCACCACACGGTGCCGGGCATGGAGATCGCCGCCGTCTTCGCGCGGAGCTCCGAGAAGGCCCACGCGGCCCTCGACTACGCCGGATACGAGGCCGCCGAGCGCGCGGACGCGGGCAACGCGTCGGCGATCGACGCTGCCGTGGCCTCGGGGAAGGTCGCCGTCACCGACGATTTCGCCGCACTCACCGCCGCGGACTCGGTCGATGTGGTGGTCGACGCCACCGGCGCCGTGGAGTTCGGCGCCCACCTCGCGCTGTCGGCCATCGACAACGGCAAGCACCTGGTGCTGATGAACGCAGAGGTCGACGCCACGCTCGGCACGGTGCTGGCCAGCAAGGCCAAGGCCGCCGGCGTGGTCTACACCGGCATGGACGGCGACCAGCCGGGTGTCCAGATGAACCTCATCCGGTTCGTCCGCGGCCTGGGCCTGCGCCCCATGGTGGCGGGCAACATCAAGGGCCTGCAGGATCGCTTCCGCAACCCCACCACCCAGGAGGGCTTCGCCCGGCAGTGGGGGCAGGACCCGCACATGGTCACCAGCTTCGCCGACGGCACGAAGGTCTCCGTGGAGCAGGCGCTCGTCGCCAACGCCGCCGACCTTTCGGTACACAAGCGCGGCTGCCTCGGCCGCGACTTCGAGGGCCACGTCGACGATCTCACCACGCAGTACGACATCGACGAGCTGCGCGCTCTCGGCGGCGCCGTCGACTACGTGGTCAAGACCAAGCCCGGGCCGGGCGTCTACGTGCTCGCGGAGCACGACGACCCCAAGCAGCACCACTACCTGAACCTGTACAAGCTGGGCCAGGGCCCGCTCTACAGCTTCTACACCCCGTACCACCTGTGCCACTTCGAGGTGCCCAGCACGATCGCGCGCGCCGCACTGCTGGGCGACGCCACCATCACCCCGCTGCTCGACGGCAAGGGCCCCCGGGTCGAGGTCGTCACGCTCGCCAAGAAGCCCCTCAAGGCCGGCGAGACGCTGGACGCCAAGGGCGGCTACTGCTACTACGGCGAGTGCGAGAAGGGCGCCGTCCAGCGCTCCGAGCGCCTGTTGCCGCTGGGCCTGGCCGAGGGATGCGTGCTGAAGCGCGACATCGCGGTCGACGAGGTGATCGGCATCGACGACGTCGTGTTCCCCGAGGGCCGGCTCTCGGACCGCCTGCGGGCGGAGCAGGACGCGATGATCTCCGGGCCGGCTGCATGAGCGAGCGGGTTCACGATTTCTGCGTGATCGGCGGTGGCATCGTCGGCCTGGCCACGGCGCTGACGCTGCTGCAGCGTGTCCCCGGCGCGTCGGTGGTGGTGCTGGAGAAGGAGAAAGCCGTCGCGGCCCATCAGACCGGGCACAACAGCGGGGTGATCCACGCCGGCATCTACTACACCCCCGGCAGCAGGAAGGCGCTGTTCTGCAAGGAGGGCGCCCAGTGGACCCGACGTTTCTGCGACGACCACGGCATCGCCTACCGCAACACCGGCAAGCTGATCGTCGCCACCGACGACCGCGAGGTCGAGCGGATGGAGGCGCTCTACGAGCGCGCGCTGATCAACGAGCTGGACGTGGAGCTGATCGACGAGGCGGAGCTTCGTCGTCGTGAGCCGAACATCGTCGGCCGTGGCGCGATCTTCTTGAGGTCCACCGGCATCGTCGACTACCGCCAGGTGTGCCGCACCATGGCCGAGGAGATCGTCGCCCAGGGCGGCGAGGTCCGCCTCGGAGCCACCGTGGTGGGGATCACGGAGAGCGCCAGCCGAGTGGAGATCGACGTCGCGGCGCCTGGCGGCGGGAGCGACCGGGTCCTCGCCGGACGGCTCATCGTGTGCGGAGGCATCCAGGGCGACCGCCTCGCGTCGCTGGCCGGGCTGGAGCCCGACTTCCGGATGGTCCCGTTCCGCGGCGAGTACTACCGGCTTCGCCCGCTGCTCAACGGCATCGTGAACACCCTGATCTACCCCGTGCCCGATCCGGCGCTGCCCTTCCTCGGCGTGCATCTCACGCTCATGATGGACGGCGGCGTGACGGTGGGTCCCAACGCGGTGGTGGGCTTCGCCCGCGAGGGCTACCCCAAGCTCTCGGTCAACGCGAGGGACGTGCGGGACATGCTGGGCTTCCCGGGCTTCTGGAAGCTCGCGCGCACGCAGCTGCGCACAGGGCTCGTCGAGCAGTGGGATTCGGTACACAAGCGCAGCTACCTCAAGCGCGTGCAGAAGTACTGCCCCCAACTGGCGACCGCGGACTTCCGCCCGGAGCCCGCGGGGATCCGCGCCCAGGCCGTGCGCTCCGACGGCTCGATGATCGAGGACTTCCACTTCCTGACCACCGACAGGATGCTCCACGTGGCCAACGCACCATCCCCCGCGGCGACCTCCGCCATGCCCATCGCCCGGTACCTGACGGACCAGGTCCTGGGTACCGCCGGAGAGTCGTGAGCACAGCGAGGTCATGAAGAGGCTCCTGAACAAGCTAGGGGGCAATCTCGTCGCTCAGGCGATTGCGGCCTTGAGCAACTTCGCGCTGTCGGTCCTGATCGCGCGCTCGCTGGACAAGGCCGCCTTCGGGTCCTTCGCCATGGCCTACGTGGTCTACGGCATCGCCTTCGCGGCCATGAAGGCGGTCGTCGGCCAGCCGCTGCAGATCCGCTTCAGCGCGGCGGAACCCGAGGAACTGCACCGCCGGACGGGGCACGCGATGGGGGCGACGCTGGGGCTCTCGATCGTCGTGGCCGCGGTGGTGGCCGTCGTTGGATGGGCCCTGGGCGGAACCACGGGGCAGGCGCTCGTCGTCCTGGCCGTGTGGCTGCCCGCGCTGCTCCTCCAGGACAGCTGCCGGATGGCATTCTTCGCCTATCAGCTGCCGTGGCGGGCGGCGATCGTCGACACCGTGTGGGCCGTCGTGCAGTTCGGCCTCCTGGCTCTGCTGATCGCGGCCGGCACGCCGTCGCTGGGGTGGCTGATGTCCGCCTGGGGCATCGGCGCCGTGGCCTCGGCCGTCGCCGGGCTCCTCCTTCTCCGGGTCGTGCCGCGCATCGCGGAGACCTTCACCTGGCTCCGCGAGCAGGCCACGCTCAGCCGCTACCTGCTCGCCGAGTACATTCTCGGCCTCGGTGCGGTGCAGGTGGGCACCCTGCTGATCGGCTTCATCCTGGCACCGGCGGCGGTGGGCTCGCTCCGCGCCGCCCAGGTGCTGCTGGGGCCGCTGCAGATCGTCTCGACGGCGTCGTTCCAGTTCACGGTGCCCGAGATCGCGCGACACACCGGGTGGCCCGCGCGGCGGCTGCTGGGGTTCGCGGGAGCGGTGGCGGCCGGCCTGCTGTTCGTCCATGTGGTCTACGTGGTGGCGCTGCTCGTCATGCCCGACGCCTGGGGCCACTTCCTGTTCGCCGACAGCTGGCGCGGGGGAGCGCTGGTGCTGCTGCCCATGGGCATCGCGGCCTGCCTGTCGTGCCTGGCCAATCCCCCGGCGGGCGTGCTGTACGGCTTGGGCAAGGCCCGGGTGACCTTCCGGATCAACATGCTCAAGGCGCCGATCATCCTGGTCCTGCTCCTGAGCGGCACCTTCCTGTTCGGCGTCGTCGGCTCGGCGTGGGCCTTCGTGTCGATCGAGGCGATCATCCTGCCGTTCTGGATCCTGGCGCTGGTGCAGGCGAGCCGGCGTCCGCGCCGGATGCTGGCCGACGAGGCGGGGGAGGCCGACAAGGGCTGAGGGGGACGGGAGACGGTGCTCCGACGCGACGGATCGTCGCAAACCTCACGTTACGTTAGGTTTGAGTGTGACGTTCCGTTAGACTTGCGTCATCGCTTCGGAAAGGTCAGCCATTTCATGACGAAACCAGTTCCCCACGCAATCACCCCCTCCGCTCGAAGGCGCCTCGCGCTGCTCCCGGTGGCCGTCCTCGCGACGACCGCCCTCCTGGCCGCGTGCGCCCCCTCGCCGGAGGAGCCCCAACCCGAGCCTGAACCGACCGCCGTCTTCCCGTCGATGCCAGAGCCGACGATCTCCGAGGACTACCCGGGCCTGTTGCGCGCCCGCAAGCTGCTCGGCGAGCCCCGCTCCGGCAAGGACTGGCACTCCGGCATCTGGGCGGGAGGAGACATGGCCTCGGGCGAGCGCGTCGAGGCGTTCGGCGAGTGGCGCGGCACACCCGTCGACGCCATCACCATGTACCCGTCCAACGACACCTGGGAGAAGATCCGCACCTCCGAGTGGCACATCACCACCTTCGACGCCTCGCCGGCCGTGCTGTCCTACGGGCTGCCGCTGCTGCCGGTCAACTCGGGCGACACGCTGCTCGACGTCGCGGAGGGCAAGCAGGATGCGGTGTTCCGCGAGGTCGCCGACCTGCTCGTCGCCCACGGCCGCGGAACCACCATCGTGCGCGTGGGCTGGGAGGCCAACGGCGCCTGGTTCCCGTGGAACGCCACCGCGAACACCGCCGAGGATTTCAAGGCGGCCTACCGGCGCGTGGTGAGCGTCATGAAGGAACAGGCTCCCGACCTGATCTTTGACTTCGACATCGGCTGCGGGGTGTCGCTGCGGGGGCAGACTCAGCGGCTGGACGCCTTGACCATGCTGTACCCCGGCGACGACGTCGTGGACCTGATCGGCTGCGACACCTACGACTGGCACCACACGACGGTCACCGACGAGGCGTCCTGGAAGCTGACTCAGCGGCCCAAGAACTCGCCGGGCATCGCGGATGTCGCCGACTTCGCCAAGGCGCGAGGCAAGGGGCTCAGCTACCCCGAGTGGGGGGTCGCCAGCGAGGAGGAGGGCGGCGCGGGGGACAACCCGTTCTTCATCGAGAAGATGCGGGGGTTCTTCGAGGACCACTCCGACATCCTGGTTCTGGAGGCCTACTTCAGCGAGCCGGAGACCAGCCTGGCCAACAGCATCTGGGACCCGGTCCAAATGCCGCTGGCGTCGGAGGAATACCTCCGTCTCTGGGGTGGCTCCGGGGAGTGAGCCGTCGCTCCTTCGTGAGACGCCATCCGCGGGACCTTTGAGGAGGTTCCGCGGATAAGAGCACCCCGCGCCTGTTGCCTTTGGTTCGGAGTGCTAGATTTCATCTGGGAAGCGTATTTCGGGGCAGGGGCAATCGGTCACCGCCGGGTCCGAGGTGCGGAATGTATGGGGGAAGACATGTCGGCAGCGAAGTCAATTGCGCATCCACGCTATCGCGGCGCGGAGATCCGGAAGGCCGCGGTCTAGGCGCGAGTCCGCCATGGGAAACCTCGTCGATCGGTTGATCGCGACGCTGAGCAATCTGACGCTGAGCAACCTTCTGCCTCTGGCCCGGGTGACCGGGCGGGTCGAGCGCGCCGCGAGCGCTCCCCGGGCCGGGCCGCGCCCGGTCTGTCCTCCGGGTCGGCCCCGTGTGCGAGCCGGTCCCCCCGTGCGCGCGGATGCGCCGCGCATCTTTCTTCGATAGACGGGGATCCGTGTGTGCGGGTTTGCCGCCATCCCGACGGTCGTTCTCCGCTCCGGGTTTTCGAGATGTTCCCTGCCAGCCTCGGCGGGATCTGTCCGGTGATACCGGGTTTTACTTTCCGAGTCTGCGGAAAAGGGGCATATTCCATGATGAATAGCCGTCTACATATCGTGCTTCGCTCGTACGGTGGGGAGAACCTCAAGAATCGCCCGCCGTACTACAGCAAACTCCTCGGTCTGGCGTCTTTCCTGCGCGCCGTCGAGAAGGTGCCGGGAAGCGACGTGATCTTCCTCAACGACGGGCCGATAGCCCCCGAGCAACTCGCTCTGATGGAGCGATATGGCACGGTGAGCCCGCTGCCCGGAGGCCCCGTCGGCCTGCGCCGCTCCTACTGGGCCGCGATCACGCTGCCCCACCGGCACCCCGAATGGGGCGACGACGACGTGCTGGTGCTCTGCGAGGACGACTATCTGTTCCGCGAAGACGCCTTCGTCCGGATCGTGGAGGCCGCCGAGCAGATCCCGGAGGCCAGCTATTTCTCGGTGTACGGGTCGCGGCCCGACTACGAGGATCCCGGCGCGCGGCGCACCTACGGCCTGCCCCACCGCTGGCAGGCCGCCCCCGACCGGACGGCCTCCGGCGTCGTCTGGTTCAACCAGCCGGGTATCACCAGCACCTTCGGCGGACGGGTCGGCGCGTTCCGCCAGGACCGGGCGGTCTTCCGGCACTGCATGATCCCGTTCCGGAAGCGGTTCCTGGATCACGAGACCTGCGTGATCTACCAGGGGTACGTGCCCTACCGGGGCTGGGATCTGCTGCTCGGCCTGGGGGGCGACTTCGTCCCCGGCCCCCGGGGCGTGGCTCGGGCGCTCGTCCTTTTCCCGTTCCGGGTGGCGCTCAACGTCCATGCCGCGTGGCGCCGGCAGCAGCACCTGCTGTACTGCATCACCCCGAACGAAGCCACCCACATGGACGTGCCGGTCATCTCCGGGGACCGCGACTGGCTGAGGGAGGCCCGCTCCGTGCTGAGCTGGGCGAAGGCCGCCGGCCTGGAGCAGGTGGCCGACGCTCTGGCCGCGTCGCTGTCCCACGCGGAGCACGGTCGGGCGGCCTGACAGGGGAGGGGGCTGGTGGACCGCGGCTGAGAGGGCCTCGCTGAGCCCGGGGCGGTCAGCGAGCGCGTCCGCCGGGGCGGTGCGCGGCCCGCGACAGGGCCTCCGCCCAGCCCTGAGCCATCGTCTCCACCCCGAAGGCCCGGGCGTGCTCGGGGCCCAGTGCCGCCTTGGCGCGTAGCCGCTCCGGCCGGGTGAGCGCGTCCTCCAGCGCGGCGACCAGCGCGGGTACATCCTCCACGGGAATGAGGTCGCCCACCCGGCCGTCGTCCAGCGCCTCCCGGACGCCGGGCGAGGAGTCCGAGGCAATGCAGGGAACCCCCAGCGCCAAGGCCTCCAGCAGCGCCAGGGGGAGGCCCTCGTGGCGCGACGGGAGGCAGAAGACCGAGGCCTGGGCGACGCTGGGCAGCGGATTGTCCATCAGCCCCGCGAACGAGACGCTGCCGGTGATCCCGAGCTGCTCCGCCTGCCGGCCGAGGTCCTCCCGGTCGGGCCCGTCGTTGAGGATCAGCAGGCGATGGGGCACCCGGCTCACGAGCTGGGCGTGCGCCGGCAACAGGAGGTCGTAGCCCTTCTGCCGGGCGAGCCGTCCCGTCGCGATCACCGTGGGAAGCCCGGGCTCGACGATGCTGACGTCCGCCGCGGCCCGTTCCCGGACGGCCTCGACGTCGATGCCGTTGCGGATCACCGTGATGCGTTCCCGGGGGAGCCCGTTGCGGACGATCGCGTCCACCACGCCGTCGGCGATGCAGATCGCGGCGTCCGCGTGGCGGTGTACGAAGCGGGTGAGCCGCTGCTGGAAGGGGCCGGGGATCCACTCGTCGAGCGCCTCGTCGAGATCCGCGTGGACGGCGATGATCAGCGGCTTGCCCGCGATCCGGGCGGCGAGATAGGACAGCAGGAGGCCGATCCCGATCTCCGAGCCGTTGAGCACCGCCTCGCCGCGGCGCACGGTCCGGACCAGTCGGCGGACGCCCTCGAGAAGATGGTGGCGCAGGCGGCCGGGGGCCGACGCGAGGTAGACCACGTCGGTGCCGTCGGGGACGGCGAGGCCGGGATGATCCCCCGGGTGATTGACCACGACGAGCGTCGCCCCGTGCTCGCGCCATCGATGTGCCAGGTCGACGGTGATATGCACCGCGCCGTTGTTCGCCAGCGCGTCGACCACCAACACCGTGGCGGGCGGATAGACATGATCGCCCATGTTTTCCCCCTGTGCTGATCCATTTCGGCCCCGTGTATCTCGCGGAGCGCGCTGGTGACTATACGCGCGTCGGACCATAAGAAGGGGCGCGAACCGCGGTCAATGTCCCGTTGCGTGAGGTTTTTGTGCGGGGGACAGGATAAGGGTGGGAAGGGTGCTCTGTGATAGCCTCAGTGCTCGGTAACCAAACGGATAATCGGAAGGCTGCTTGTGGAGGGACCAATCAGCTTGTCGGCATCGGGCACCGTTCATGATGACGCCAGGCTCTCCGGTCTTGATTCTTTGGGGTTCACGGGAACCCGCGCATCCAAAGAGTCGGCGGAGGGCAACCAGTGGTGGGCCATCGCGTTGCGCGACGGCACCCGTCCGCTCTTCGTGGCCAGCGATGTCGCCGCTCTGGTGTTCGCGGGCCTCCTCTCGCCGTCGGAGCCGCTCCTGGCGCTCCTCTTCGGCGTGACCCTGATCGCGTGCGTGTCCGCCACCAGCCTCTACCGCTCTCGTCTCAACCAGTCCACGCTCGACGACCTTCCCAAGATCGCCTTGGCCTGGCTCGTCGCGAGCGCTCTGATGGTGATCTCCGGGCACCTGGTCGGGCGCGGCCCCACCGGGCTGCTGCTGTCGGCGTACACGCTGATCCTGATAGTCGTCCTGCGTGCGATCGCCACGCTGTGCATCCGCCAGTTCCGGCGCTCCGGAGCGATCGCTCATCCGACGGTGATCGTCGGGGCGGATCAGACCGGCAGGCTGATCGCCTCGAAGATCGCGAGCAATCCCCAGTACGGCCTGCGCACCATCGGCTTCCTCGACGACGAGGGGGTCGAGGCGGAAGACCTGAAGATGTTGGGCGGCCCGAAGGATCTCGTCCGGGTGCTGAAGGATGACCAGCCCCGCGCGCTCATCATCGCCCACAGCCACCTCGACGACGAACAGCTGGTGGGGATGGTGCGGGAATGCCACCGCAACCGGTGCGAGCTGCTCATCCTTCCCCGGCTGTACGAGATCAGCAATCTCGGCGAGGACACCGACTATCTGGCGGGCATCCCGCTGATTCGCCTGCGTCGGCGCGCCTATCGCACCTGGGGGTGGGTGGCCAAGCGGGTGATGGACCTCGTGCTTTCTCTGCTCGCACTGGTCGTCCTGTCGCCGCTGCTCGCCGTGATCGCCGTGGCCGTCCGGATCGAGGGCGGGCCCGGGATCATCTTCCGCCAGAAGCGGGTCAGCGTGGACGGCAGCCAATTCGATGTGCTCAAATTCCGTTCGATGCGCCCCGCGAACGAGAACGAGTCGCAGACCCAGTGGAACATCGCCAAGGACGACCGGGTCGGCCCCGTGGGGCGCTTCCTGCGCAAGAGTTCGCTCGATGAACTGCCACAGCTGTGGAACATCGTTCGCGGGGACATGAGCATCGTCGGCCCCCGGCCCGAGCGTCCCTACTACGTCGATCAGTTCATCGACGAGTACGACGGCTATGAGGCCCGGCACCGGGTGCCGTGCGGCCTGACGGGCTGGGCCCAGGTGCATGGCCTGCGGGGCGACACCTCGATCGAGGAGCGGGCCCAGTTCGACAACTTCTACATCGAGAACTGGTCGCTCTGGCTGGACGTGAAGATCATCCTGATGACCATCCCCGCCGTGTTCAGCAAGCCAGGCGCATAAGGGATTTCGTTCTTCGCGCTTCCGCGCCCGCTGAGACCATCGACGAGCACAGACCACCGACGAGCACAGACCGTAGACGAGTACAAGGAGTTTGCACCCATGGCCCCCACTTCCGACGCCCGCACCGGGCGAAGCGGGCTGCGAGCGCTGATTCGCACCGACCTCGAGCAGATGTGCGAAGGTTTCCCCGTCACGGGCCTGCGACTGTTCGCGCGCCTCGCCGTCCATGTCCGGTGGCGCGTGCCGGTGTACTGGCGGATCGCGCATGCAGGCATGAGCAACCCCCTCACCCGCCCCCTGGCGCTGATGCTGAGCAGCCGCATCCTCTCGATCAGCGGGGCCGAAGTGCAGCCCGGCGCCCACATCGGCCCCGGCCTGGTGCTGAAGCACACCACCGGCGTGGTCGTGGGGGAGCGCGTCGTCGCCGGCGAGCGGCTGACGCTGCACCAGAACTCGACGCTCGGCGACCGCACCCCCTACGGGGGGCAGCCGGTGCTGGGCGACGATGTCACCATCGGTGCCGGAGCCTGTGTGCTCGGGCCGATCACCCTGGGCGACCGGGTGATCGTCGCCGCCAATTCGGTCGTCCTCGAGGACGTTCCCGACGACTGCGTGGTGGCCGGTGCGCCGGCCCGGATCGTGCGCCGTCATGCCGACGCCCCGTCGGCACGCGACGCCTCGCGCTGAACCGCGCGAGCAGACCGTCACTACCGACCCGTAGCAATCTGAATCAGAAAGAGTCACTACCTTGCCCAGTCAGAGCATTCAGGCAGCGCCTGCTGCCCATTTCTCCTTCCGCAGGGCCGGACACATCCTCGCACGGCGGTGGGTTCTCCCCGTCGCGCTCGGCGTAGCCGGGGCCGTCCTCGGTGGCGCCGCGGGGATGGTCACGCCGCCCGCCGCTGAGATCCGCATGATGATCAACACCGGCCAGATCGACGCCCAGTACATGGGGCGGATCGCCGAGACCACGGTGCAGGAGGTCAGCTCCGATGCGGTCTTCGCTCAGGCGGCCTCCACGCTGGGTCAGGACACCGATCCGGCCGACCTCGCCCAGCGCACGAGGGTCTCGGCCGACCAGGCCAGTTACGCGATCGTGGTGCGCGTCTCCGCTCCCACCGCGGAGCAGGCGATCCTCGAGGCCGACGCGATCGCGACCGCGGTGCGCGAGGTGGAGGACGAGATTCGTCAGGCCGAGTTGGAGGCCGTCGATGCCTCGCTGCGCGAGCTGATGACCACGCGCGGCACCAACCTCGCGGTCCCACTCGCCGCGCAGGCCGAGCAGGCGCGCATCGCCCGTCTCGCCACCGCCCTGGCCGAGACCCAGGCGAGCCTCGCCACGCAGCAGAGCACGCTGCGGGTCGTGCAGCCGGCGCGCGAGGTGTCGAACGGCCCCAGCTCCGCGGTCCTCGCGGTCATCTGCGGCGCCGGCGGCGTCCTGCTGGGCGTCGGCATCGTCCTCCTGGGCGGAGAGCGGGGCCGCGTGAAGTCGGTCAAGGAGCTCTCGTCGATCTACCCGCACATCCCCGTCGTCTCGGTCGACATGGTGCCCGATCTGCTGGAGCTGGAGGGCCCGGACATCAACCTGGTGCTCATCAGCACCCCGGCGGCCTCCACGGCCCAGGGTCACGCCCTCACCGACCAGATCACCGCGACCCTCGACGCCAACCGCAGCAGCCACGGCTGGAACGTGCAGGTGCTCAGCGCGCCGCTCAACCAGGGCGTGGTGCGTCGCGCCCAGCGCGACGAGTCCGCGCTCCTGCTGGTGGCCGTCGATCCCACGCGCCTGCGGATTCAGGAGCTGGGCGGCTGGCTGGACCAGGTGACGGAGCGCACCTACTTGGTGGAGCTGCCCGGGTCCCGGGTGTGACCATGACGACGCCGGAAGCTGCCGGGCGACGTCAGGCAATCTGGATCGTCGTCGCCTTCCTCGGGGTGTTCTTCTTCCAGAGGATCGCGACCCCGGGTCTGCCGATCCCGATCACGTTGCCCCTCACCATGGTGTGGCTGGCCTTCGCCTTGAAGGCCCGCATCATCGAACTGGACGCGACCCGCAGCATCGTCTGGCTCATCGTGTCGGGGTTCACGGCCCTGCTGACGATCCCCCAGCTGTTCCTGCTCTCCAGCCCGCTGGTCAGCGTCACGAGCTGGGGCCTGTGGATCGTCGTCTGGATGCCCTTGGTGTTCCGTTTCCGGGAGCGCACCAAGCAGGCCCACACCGAGGCCATGCGGGGCATCGCCGGGGCGGGCGCGGGGATCTCGAGCTTGGCGGTGCTGTTCATCCTCCTGCAGCAGATCGGCATCCCCTACCGGGACATCCTGGCCGAGCTGCTGCCCGAGTCGCTGCTCGTCCCCGGGTTCGTCACCACCTACCCGATCTTCTGGGGATCGGCGATCTTCAAGGCCAACGCCTGGTTCGCCCTGGAGGCCTCGTTCCTGTCCTTCATGCTCGGGGTGGCGATGGTGGCGGCGCTCATCTCCCGCCGTCACCCGGTGCTGGTGATCTGGATCGGCGTGGGCATCCTGTGTACCACCGCAGGGTCGGGCATCCTCGTCGTGCTGCTGTACGCGATCGTCTCGGTCATCCGCGGGGACGGCCGGCATCTCGTGCGCTACCTGCTGTTCGGCATCCCGGTGCTGCTGATCGGGGTCGCCAGCGCGCTGGGCGAGGCGATCCTGAACCGGGTGGGCGAGGCCGGCGATTCCCGGTCGTCCGCCTCGCTGCGAGCGGTCGAGCCCTACATTCACCTGGTCCCGCGCTGGCTCTCGGACTGGGTGCTGACCCTGATCGGCGGCGGCGCGGGCTCCTCGCAGCGTGTGATCGAGGATCTCGGCATCCGCGGCCTCCTGGTGCCTACTCCGGCGAAGGTGCTCTTCGACTACGGCCTGCTCGGCGGCGCGCTGATGCTGGCGATGATCCTGCTGGCATACCGGAGGTCTCCCGCTCCGGCGCTGGCCTTCGCACTGGTGGTGTCCATGCTCGCCCTGCAGGGCTCCGCCCAGCCGCTGGTCATCCTGTCGCTGTTCACGGTGACGATGTTCGCTCCCCAGCAAGGCAGCGGCGACGGCGAGGGGCAGGCCGACGAGGTTCCGGAGCCGGCCGAGGAGGGCGCGCTGCTCAGCGCGCGGGCGGCACCCCGTCCATGAGTTCCGCCATCGTCCGGAGGCTGCCCCGCACGTCGAGGATCCGGTCCGCGGTCGTGAGCCCTTGGCGGCCCACCGACCGGGCCGGGTCCGGCGCGGCGAGGGCCTGAGCCACCGCCCCGGCGAACTCCCCGGCGGTATCGGCGACGAACAGGTCCTTGCCCGGCGTCAGGCCGAGGCCTGCGGCCCCCTTCGTCGTGCTGACCACGGGGATACCGACGGACAGGTACTCCACCAGCTTGATGTTGACTCCTGAGCCCGACACCGTCGGGTTGATCGCCACGGAGGCCTGGCACAGGTAGGTGCGGGGGTCGGGGACGTCCGGATGGAGTTCGGTGCCGGGCGTGCGCGCCACCAGGGCGTGAACGCGCTCGGTGGGCGTGCGCCCCACGATCTGCCAGCGCGCGTCGGGGTGCTGTTCCCGCACCCGCGGCCACACCTCCGCCGCGAACCATTCGATGGCGTCGTGGTTGGTGCCCACGTGCAGGGCCCCGACGAACACCACCACCGGCGACGCCGGGCGTTCCCAGACCGGGCGCTCCTCGGCCGGCTTGGGGCCGAGCGCGAAGGTGGGGACGTGGGCGACGGGGACGCTCGACCGGGCTCGCCGGATCTCGGCGTCCGTGGCGGAGATATCGGCGATGCCCGTGATCCAGTCCGCGGCCTCCAGCCGGCGCTCCTCGCGGTCGATCCGGGCGGCCTCCAGATTCACCGCCCACGATTTGGGGGGAGCCATCGAGCCGGCCAGCGCCTGGTGGTAGGGGCCCTCCAGGTTGTGATGGCGCAGCACCGCGGGCAGGCCGAGCTCGGTCGCGAGCGCCTTGCCGATGTCCGCCGACTTGAACGCGAACACCACGACGCCGTCGGCCTCGGGTGCCTGCATGGCCACTCGGGCCGGCAGGTTGCGCGGCACGGGCCTGGAGGCGATCACATAGGGCCGTCTGGTCGCCCGGGGCGCTGCGGCCGCGAGGCGCAGGCGCGGCGTCATGAACAGGGGGGCCGGGGCGATCAGCTCGCGGAGCGCGTCCATGTCGTCCTCGCGGCCCAGCGAGGCGGGGTCCTCGTCGGTGGGCACGACCAGCCCGGCCAGCCAGCCCTCCGCCAGGAGGGACTCGATGAAGCCGAGGTGTTCCCGTTCACCGCCGTCCTGCGCGGGGAAAAAGGGCGCGCCTGCGACTACGATCCAATGACGACTCATGACGCCCACTCTAGGGCAGGAAAGGAAGTCAGCCATGGCACCTCTTGTCTCCGTGCTCATGCCCGCGCTCAACGAGGAGAAGGTGATCGCCCGCACGATCGGCATGGTGCTGGCGCAAGACGGCGTCGACGTCGAGGTGCTGGTCGTTCACGGCCAGTCCGTGGATCGCACGGCCGACATCGTCTCCGAGATCGCGAAGGGGGACCCCCGCGTGCGCCTGATCCCGAATCCCCGCAACATCATTCCCGTGGCGCTGAACATCGGCCTGGCCCAGGCCGCCGGCCCGTACATCGCCCGCATCGACGCGCACGCCGACCTGGCGCCGGGCTACCTGAGGCGGGGGGTGGAATGGCTGGAGAAGAACCCGAAGCTCGCCTCGGTGGGAGGGCTGCGACGCGGCGCGGCCTTCACCCGCGTCGGCCGGACCATCGGGCTGTGCCTGTCGAGCCCGTACGCGATCGGCAACTCCCTGAACCATTTCGGCACGGAGGCGCAGCTGACGGACCATGCGTCGTTCGCGGTGGTCCGCACCGACGCGGCCCGGCAGGTGGACGGCTGGGACGAGACCCTCCTGGTGAACGAGGACGTCGACTTCGACCACCGGCTGATCCAGGCCGGCTACCAGATCGGCTTCGATCCCGAGATGCTCGTCGGCTGGCATGTCCAGGAGACGATCCCCCGGCTCTTCCGGCAGTACCGCCGCTACGGGCGCGGCAAGGCGCAGATGATCCTCAAGAACGGATCCGGGGCGATCCGCCTTCGCCACCTCGTGCCGCCGGCGTTCGTCGTCGGCAGCGGGCTGATCCTGCTCGCGGGCGTCGTGAAGCCGGGGCTGTGGCTGCTGCTGTCCCCCTATGCGGCCCTCGTCGGCGTCGCGAGCGCGAAGCAGTGGCGCAAGCGCGGGGACGAGGACGTGAGCCTGCCGGCGCTGCCGGCCAGTTTCGTGGCCATCCACGTGGGATGGGGGCTCGGGATGCTGGAGGGGCTGCTGCTGCGCCGAGGACCGCAGCTGGCCAGCGGCAACGGCGCGGTCAAGGTCGCGCAGACCGCGTGACCTCCGCGAAGCGGCGCGCCGCCACCTCCTGCCCGCCCACGTAGGCCTTCATGGTGGCGGTGCCCACGATGAAGGCCCACTGCTCCGCGACCAGTTGACGGCGTCCCCGCAGCAGCCCCGCGAGCCCGCGCAGCACCGCTCCGAGGATCATCTCGGCCCGCATGAGGAGCGCGGCGCGCCGGTGGTAGCGCGTGAGATAGCCGGCGAAGGAGGCCCCGCGCAGCCGCAGCATCTCCCGCGACGGCGCGCCCGAGCCGCCCGCCCCGTGCGGCACCAGGACGTCCTCGCGGAGCAGGCAGCGCAGCCCGGCGAGGCGCGCCTGCCTCCCGAAGCTCACGTCTTCGGCGTAGACGTAGAAGGTCTCGTCGAATCCCCCGAGGTCGGCGAACTGCGCGGCGCGCACGGCCATGCAGGCGCCCGTGGTCCAGTCCACCTCGCACCGCTCGCCCGGACGAGGGGCGGCGAAGAAGCCGGCGCGGCGGAACCGGTTGCCGAGCCCCAGCGCGTAGACGGCCAGCCGGCGCACCGAGGGCTCCCATCCCCCCACCCCGGCCTCGATCGCGCCGTCGCTGCCGGTCATGGTCGCCGCATGCGACGCGGAGCCGGGGTCCCCGGCGAGACCGGCGATCAGCGACTCGAGGTGCGCGGGCGTCGGACGGCAGTCTGGATTGACAAAGACGACAAATCGCTTTGTGGTGGAAAAGGCGCCGAGGTTGGCGGCCCTCCCGAAGCCCTGGCTCCCGCCGTCGAGGTAGCGGACCGTGGCGCGTTCGCCGGCGAGCTCCCGGAGGCCGTCGCTGTTGCCCGCGTTGTCGACGACGGCCACGGCGAGATCGGCGGGCCAGGTGGAGAGGAGCTCTTCCACATGGTGGCGGCTCTTGTAGGAGACCAGGACGATCTCCGTCTCGGACAGGTGGGGGAATGAGGGCGTCGGGCCGGGCATAATCGCCTTTCGTCGGGAGACCAGCCGGTGAAGGCTGCCGGGATCCCACAGCTTACTCAGAGATGATGTGACGAGTGCGGGCCGCTTCGGCGCATCGGCCCGGCCGTACGGATAGGATGTCGCGATGAAAACGCCTCCCGAAACGCCCCTTCCGCTGGGCGACCTGGCAGGACTTGACAGGACGCCCACGATGAGGATCGGTGAGGTGGCCTCCCGGCTGGGCCTCAGCCACCGCAGCATCCGGTATTACGAGGAGGAGGGCCTCCTCGCTCCCGGGTACACCCCCGGGGGGTTCCGGCTCTACTCCGAGATGGACGTTCAGCGGCTGCTGATCGTGATGTCGATGCGGCCGCTGGACTACTCGCTGGAGGAGATCCGCCGGCTCCTCGCGGCCGTCGACGACGGGCTGTCCGAGGACCCGCAGCGTCATGCCGCCTCCATGGCGGTGCTGAACGAGTTCGCCGAGACCACCGAGGAGCGTTGGCAGGCGCTGGCTCAGCGGGTGGAGATCGCCAGGTCCTTCCGGGGCTACCTGTCCGCCATCGTGGAGCCGTCGGACGGAGGCCCCGCCGCGTAGACGCGGGAGGGTTCTTTATCGCAAACCTTGACCCCGCGTCAAGTATTTGATTTCTAGTGCGGGGCGTTTCCCGGGTAGAGTCGCGCGGGACTGTTCACCGCCCTGCAGAGAGGAAGTCACCTGTGGGTGTGACCACGAGCGAGAGCCAACGGGGACCTGATCGTTTCGGTCATGCTCCCGTGGGTCTGATCGTCCTGTTCGTCATGGCCCTGGTGGTGATCGTGCTGGGCGGCGTCATCGCGCGGCTGGCCGCGGCGCCCGCCGCGCCGCCGGCGGATCCTGCCGTGCCGCCCGCGCCCGTCTCCTCGGGCACCGCGTCTCCCGGCGCCTCGCCGTCGCCCGAGGCCCCGCCGGCCGCGCCCGCGGACTGGCTGTCCGGCGTCGGCACGGAGGAGGTCGACAACGGCTCATCGCCCGCGGCCTACTTCGCCGACTGGCGCGGTTCGGACGTCGAGATCGGGCAGACCTGGGTGAACACCCCTGACGTGTGGGGGATTCAGCCGTGGATCGAGAACGCCTGGGGCGGGTTCACCGGCCCGATGAGCATCTCCTTCTCGCCCGGGGAGGCCGGGAAGGACTGGATCTCCGGCGGTGGGGAGCGGCTCCAGGGCTGGCGGTCCTGGGCGGCCACCGCGCAGGGCGACATGGATGACTGGTGGCGGGCGGCGGCGCGCGAGACGGCCCGGCTCCGCGCGGACAGGGACACCACCTACGTGTCCCCGTTCTACGAGTACAACGGCGACTGGATGTTCTGGTCCGTCGAACGCACGCCCCAGGGCCTCGCCGACTTCCGCGACGGGTGGGCGCGCGTCGCCGCGATCTGGCGCGAGGAGTTCCCGGAGGTGCAGATCGTCCTTCCCGCCGGGTGTACGCGCGACCTCCCCGAGGAGATGCTGCCAGATCCGGCCAGCTACGACGTGATGGGCTGCACCATGTACAACTCCTCCCCGTGGTCGCCGGAGGGCAACATGGCGATGCTGCGGCTGGAGAGCGCGCGCCAGTTCGCGGAGCTGCACGGCAAGCCGTTCGCCATCACCGAGTGGGCCAACGTCGGCAACCCCGCCACGCCGGGCGGCGGGGGCGAGGCTCCCGGCTACATCGCCAGCATGCATGCCTGGCTCCAGGCGCACGGGGGGACGGGGCCGGGCCAGGTCGTCTTCGAGTGCTTCTTCAACATCGACGGCTACGAGCGCGACCACATCCTCTACCGTCGGAGCGAGGGCATGTCCACCACGCAGCCCGAGACCGCGGCCACCTACCAAGAGCTGTGGTGAATCCGACGCCGCGGTGAATCGGGCGCCGCGGTGAATCGGACGCTGTGGTGAGCGGGCGGCGATAGCCCCCGGGTGCGGCCGGATGGGTAGGGTTCAGGTGTGAGCCTTGACCTGGAATCCGGACTGGTCGGCCTGCTGCGGCAGGTCGTCGACATCGAGAGCGTCTCCGGCAACGAGCGGCAGCTGGCGGACGCCGTCGCGGAGACCCTGCTCGCGCAGCCGCATCTCGCCGTGGAGCGCCACGGCGACTGCGTCGTCGCCCGCACGAATCTCGGGCGGGCCGAGCGCGTGGTCATCGCCGGGCATCTCGACACCGTGCCGGTGGCCGGGAACCTGCCGTCGACCCTGGAGGACCATCCCGACGGGCTGCGCGTCGTCGGACGCGGAACCTGCGACATGAAGGGCGGCGTCGCGGTGATGCTGACCCTCGCCGCCGAGCTGCGCGCGCCCAACCGCGACATCACCTGGATCTTCTACGACAACGAGGAGGTCGCGGCGGAGCGCAACGGCCTGGGTCGTCTCGCCGCCACCAGGCCGGACCTCCTCGAGGCCGATTTCGCCGTGCTGATGGAGCCGACGGCGGCCGAGGTCGAGGGGGGCTGCCAGGGGACCTGCCGGGTGGTGCTCACGATGCCGGGCAAGGCCGCGCACAGCGCGCGGGCGTGGATGGGCGTCAACGCGATTCACGCCCTGGGTGAGCTGCTGCGGCGGCTGGAGGACTACCGCCCGGCACACGTCGAGGTGGAGGGCCTGCTCTACCGGGAAGGGCTGAACGCGGTGCGGGTGACCGGCGGCATCGCCGGCAACGTCATCCCGTCGTCCGCCACGCTGGAGGTGAACTACCGCTTCGCGCCGGACAAGTCCCCGGAGGACGCCCTGGCGGAGCTGCGCCGGGTCTTCCGCGGCTACGACTTCGAGGTGACCGACATGTCCCCGGGCGCCCGGCCGGGGCTCGACCGGCCCCTGGCGCAGCAGTTCGTCGCCGCGGTGGGCGGACGAGCCAAGCCCAAGTACGGCTGGACCGACGTGTCCCGATTCAGCGCCCTGGGCGTGCCGGCGGTCAACTACGGCCCCGCCGACCCGCTCGTGGCGCACGCCGACGACGAGTACTGCCCGGTGGCGGACCTGGAGCGCTGCGCCTCCGGCCTGCGCCGCTGGCTGACCCCCGTTCTGTGAGGAGATCCGAGATGGCGAAGAAGAGAAACGGCAAGACGGGCAAGAAGGTGCCGTCGCGCAGGCAGGGAGCGGTCCTGCTCGCCGGCCAGCAGCAGGGCAAGCCCATGGCCGACCAGGCGCTGCTGGACATCCGGGCCAACGACTGGGGCAACCGGGACCCCTGGAGGGTGCTGCGGATCCAGTCGGAGTTCGTCGAGGGATTCGACGCGCTGCGCAACCTGCCGCCCGCCATCAGCATCTTCGGCTCCGCGCGCACCAAGGCCGACGACCCCTTCTACGAGGCGGCCGTGCGCACCGGGAGGCGCCTGGTGGAGGAGGGCTTCGCCGTGATCACCGGGGGAGGCCCCGGCATCATGGAGGCCGGGAACAAAGGGGCCTCCGAGGCGGGCGGCACGTCCGTGGGGCTGGGCATCGAGCTGCCGCACGAGCAGGGGCTGAACAAGTACGTCACCCTGGGGATCGACTTCCGCTACTTCTTCGCCCGCAAGACGATGTTCCTCAAGTACTCGCAGGGCTTCATCGTCATGCCCGGGGGATTCGGCACCTTCGACGAGCTGTTCGAGGCACTCACCCTGATCCAGACCGGCAAGGTCACCCATTTCCCCGTCGTGCTGTTCGGCACCGAGTTCTGGGGCCCTCTCCTCACGTGGCTGCGCACGCGCGTGTCCGCGGGAGGCTTCGTGGCGCCGCACGACCTGGAGCTGTTCACCGTCACCGACGATGTCGAGGAAGCGGTGGCCGCGATGGGTCAGCCGCGGACGGACGGCTAGCCGTGGTGTGGGCGATCGTGCTCGTCGCGATGGTGGTGATGGGGATCGCGGCCATCGCGGGCACCGGCAGGCTGGGGGAGATGCCGGAGCCCGTCACGGACCGGCCCAAGCCCCTCCTCCCCGACCTGCCGTTCGGTGAGGACTACCTCTCCCGGCTCCGCATCCCCGTGCTGGCCCACGGGTACGCCGTCGATCAGGTCGACGACCTGCTCACCGCCTGCGCCGCGGGTGAGGCGCCGGTTCCGTCGCTCGGCCGGGCCCGCTTCGACGTGGTGCGCCGCGGCTATGCCATGGACGCCGTGGACGAGCTGATCGACCGGCTGATCCGAGACGCGGACTCCGGCGGCGCGCCGGAGGGGGACACGGGCTCGCCCGGAGATTTGAAAATGCGCGATAATGGAGAAAGTCTGCACGACCGAAGAGATTGAGGATGCTCATGGCAGCAATGAAGCCCCGCACTGGTGATGGACCGATGGAGGTCACGAAGGAGGGTCGCGGCATCGTCATGCGCGTTCCGGTCGATGGCGGCGGGCGACTCGTCGTGGAGATGAACGCCGACGAGGCCACCTCCTTGCTGGATGCGCTCAAGGACGTGGTCGGCTGACGATCGCAGAGCGCGCGAGGCCGCCCCGGAGTTCCTCCGGGGCGGCCTCGTCGTCCAGACCGGCGGCCGGTCAGCGGCCGTGGAACTCGATCGCCAGCTTGTAGACCTCGATGGTCTCGCGGGCGATCTTCTCCCAGGAGAACTCCTCGATGCAGCGCCGGCGCCCGGCCAGGCCGTAGGCCTTTCCCAGCGCCTCGTCGCGGGTGATCCGGTTCACCTTCTCCGCGAAGTCCGCCTCGAAGGCCGCGACGAACTCGGGGTCGCCCGCCTGCGCGGGGTCGTAGGGAACCAGCAGGCCGGTCTCGCCGTCGACGACGACCTCCGGGATGCCGCCCACGGCGGAGGCCACGACCGGGGTCTCGCAGGCCATCGCCTCGAGATTCACGATGCCCAGCGGCTCGTAGATCGACGGGCAGGCGAAGAGCGTCGCGTGGGTCAGGACCTGGCGCACGGAGGCGCGCGGCAGCATCTCGGGAACCCAGATCACGGGCGCGGAACGCCGGGCCTGGAGTTCGGCGAAGGCCTCGTCGAACTCCGCCTTGATCGCGGGGGTGTCCGGGGCGCCGGCGAGCAGGACCACCTGGGTGTCGGGATCGAACTGGGCGGCGGCGCGCACCAGATGCACCAGGCCCTTCTGGCGGGTGATGCGGCCGACGAACACCACCGACGGCCGGTCCAGGTCGACGCCGAGCCCCGAGACGACGTCGGTGCCGTGGTCCGGCTTGAACTCATCGGGATCGATGCCGTTCTTGACCACATGCACCCGGTCCGGGTCGAGGTCGGGGTAGGAGTCGAGCACGTCGCGGCGCATGCCCGCGCTCACCGAGATCACGGCGTCGGCCGCCTCGAAGGCGGTCTTCTCCGCCCACGACGAGACGGCGTAGCCGCCGCCCAGCTGCTCGGCCTTCCAGGGGCGGTGCGGCTCCAGGGAGTGGGAGGTCACGACGTGCGGGACATCGCGCAGCAGGCCGCCGACGAGCCCGCCGAAGTTGGCGTACCAGGTGTGCGAATGGATCACGTCGACATCGTCGCCGATCGCGGCCGCCATCGACAGGTCGGCGCCGAGCACCCGCAGCGCGGCGTTGGCTCCCGCCGGGAAGTCCTCGGCGTGGGCCTGGGCGCCGTCGCGCGGCTCGCCCATGCAATGCACCTCCACGTCGATGAACTTGCGCAGCTGGGGAACCAGCTGGCCGACGTGTACCCCGGCGCCGCCGTAGATGTGCGGGGGGTATTCCCTGGTCAGCAGTGACAGTTTCATGGTCATGCCCCGATGCTTCCACATCGGCGGTCTAGCTCCTCGGTAATCCGCGAAATCGGTTGTGGGGGACCCCCAAAGGCAATAGGGTCTGAGCCATGGTGGCTCATCCCAAAATCCTGTCTATCGTTCTCGCGGGTGGCGAGGGCAAGAGGCTGATGCCTCTCACCGCAGACCGCGCGAAGCCGGCGGTGCGATTCGGCGGGTCGTACCGTCTGATCGACTTCGTCCTGTCCAATCTTGCCAACTCCGATCTCCGCCAGATCGCGGTGCTGACCCAGTACAAGTCGCACTCGCTCGACCGGCACATCTCGATGACCTGGCGGTTCTCGACCCTCCTGGGCAACTACGTCTCTCCGGTGCCCGCCCAGCAGCGGCTCGGGAAGCAGTGGTACCAGGGCAGCGCGGATGCGATCTATCAGTCGCTCAACCTGATCCGCGACGAGGAGCCCGACTACGTCGTCGTCTTCGGCGCCGACAACATCTACCGGATGGACATCCGGCAGATGGTGAACGCCCACATCGATTCCGGGCTCGCCGCCACCGTCGCCGGGATCCGGGTGCCGCGCAAGGACGCGTCGGAGTTCGGCGTGATCGACGCGGACGCCGACGGCAAGATCCGCAGCTTCCTGGAGAAGCCCGCCGATCCCCCGGGGCTGCCCGATTCCCCCGACGAGTCCTACGCCTCCATGGGCAACTACATCTTCAGCAGGAAGCAGTTCGTCGAGGCCCTGCGCTACGACAACGAGAATCCCGAGGGTCGCCACGACATGGGTGGCGACATCATCCCGTGGTTCACGGAGCAGGGCCAGTCCCAGGTCTACGACTTCACCACGAACACCATCCCCGATTCCACCCCGAAGGACGCCAACTACTGGCGCGACGTAGGCTCGATCGACGCCTTCCACGAGGCCCACATGGATCTCGTCTCCGTCGATCCCGACTTCAACCTCTACAACGAGCGCTGGCCGATCTACACCCATCAGCCGCAGTTGCCGGGCGCGAAGTTCGTCATGCGGGGGCGCGCGGAGGACTCGATCGTCAGCCAGGGCTGCATCATCTCGGGCGGCGAGATCGAGCGCTCGGTGCTCAGCCCCGGGGTGCGGGTGGACAAGTGGGCCAACGTCAAGAGCTCGGTGCTGATGGACAACGTCAGGATCGGCAAGAACGTCGTCATCCACAACGCCATCCTGGACAAGCACGTCGTGGTGGAGGAGGGCGCCCAGGTGGGCGTCAACCACGAACACGACCGCGCGCGGGGGCTGACGGTCTCCGAGGGCGGCATCGTGGTCGCGCCCAAGGACGCGGTCATCAAGCGAGACTGATCGCAGGACACAGCGAGGGTCGGGGGCCCGGAACCTCAGGTTCCGGGCCCCCGACCCTCGCTGTGCGTGATCAGAGCGTGTGCTTGACCGCCAGCAGCAGCCCGTTGCCGACGGGCAGCAGGGAGTAGTCATAGGCCTCGTTCTGCGCGATGGCGTCGATCGCCTCGCGGATGATCAGGGCCTCGTCGCCCTCGTTGTCCTCGTCGGCCACGTCGCCGTGCCACAGGGCGTCGTGGAGCACCAGCATGCCCCCCTCGCGCAGCATCCGGTCGGCGCTGATCACGTACTCCACATAGGAGGTCTTGTCGCCGTTGATGAACACCAGGTCGTAGGCGCCGTCGCGGAGCTTGGGCATGATGTCGAGCGGGGAGCCCGCGATGAGCCGGAACCGGGAGCTGGGCAGCCCGGCCTTCAGGAACAGGCGGCGGGCCGCATACTGGTTGTCGGCCTCCGCGTCGATGCTGGTGAGCACACCGTCGTGCGCCATCGAGGAGAGGAAGGTGAGCCCGGAGGCCCCCATGTAGGTGCCGATCTCCACGACGGCCTTCGCCCGGACGGCGCGGGTCAGGGTGGCGAGGAGCGCGAGCACCCCTTCGCTGGGCGGGACATGGCCCGCGGCCGTGGCCTCGTCGATGGCCTCGCGCACGGCGGGCGGGGGAGCCACCCGGGTCTCGCAGAAGGCCCAGGTCGCCGCGCTGGGGGGCTGGGGGGAGCGGGAGGTGCTGTTCACGGGACCAACCCTACCTATTACGGGGCGGAAGACGGCGATTGCACCGCGGGACGGTCCTCCGCGACGCATGGAGGCCCGCCCGCGCGCGGAAATCGGGCTTCGCCGTTCGCTTTTCCACCGAAGTCGGTGGAAAAGCGAACGGCTAGGGCGTCGCGGAGTAGGCCATCTCCACTTTCGCAACACGCACTAGGGCCGCTTTGTAGCTGAGACTCTGCCGAGTCTCTTAGGATGGCTCGCATGCAGAGCTCAACACCAGGTGACATGCGGCCGGTCTTCGGTCGCGTGACGACAGCGATGATCACGCCCTTCACGGAGGACCTGCGGCTGGACCTGGACAAGGCGGCGGCGCTGGCGCGTCACCTCGTCGACGATCTGGGCCACGACGGGCTGATCGTCAACGGCACCACCGGCGAGTCTCCCACCACCTCCGACGAGGAGAAGCGCGACATCGTGCGCGTCGTCGTGGAGGCCGTCGGGGACCGAGCGAGCGTCGTCGCCGGCGTCGGCACCTTCTCGACGGAGCACTCGCAGCGGCTGGCGGTGGCGGCGGCGGAGGCGGGCGCCGACGGCGTCCTCATCGTCACCCCGTATTACTCGCGGCCTCCGGCCGACGCCCTGGAGCAGCATTTCCGCACCGTCGCGGACGAGACCGATCTGCCGGCCATGCTCTACGACATCCCGCATCGCTCCGGCCTGCCGATTCCCGAGGACATGCTGATCCGGCTGGCGGAGCATCCGCGCATCGTCGCCGTGAAGGACGCCAAGGGCGCCATCGCGTCGTCGTCGGTGGTGATCGCCGGCTCCGGCTTGCACTACTACTCCGGCGACGACGCGTTCACGCTGCCGCTGCTCGCCGTCGGCGGCGTCGGGGTGGTCGGCACGTCGACGCACTTCACCGCCCGCCCGATGCGGCGGATGATCGAGACCTTCCTCGCGGGCGACGTGCAGGAGGCCTGCCGGCTCAACCAGCGCCTGCTGCCCGCGCTCACCGGGGTGTTCGCCACGCAGGGCTGCATGATGGTGAAGGCTGCGCTCGGCGCGCGCGGGAGGGACGTGGGCGGCTGCCGGGCGCCGATGGGCACCCCGCCCGCCGAGACCGTCGCCGCCTACGTGTCGACCCTCGCCGCCTACGACGATCTCTGAGCGACGGTCTCTGAGCGACCCGGGAACATTCCGACGCGGTCGTTCGTTGTCACCGGTGTAGCTTCCTGAGCCAGGGACGGATCAGGGAGAATTCAGGGCCTGATCCACAGCTTCCCCACAGGTTGATGGGCCACACTGATACCTATGGAGAGGCGTAGCGTGTTCTTGAGCCGCAAGGCGAAGCCTGAGACGCAGGCGGTCGAGTGGGTGGCCCCCACCTGGCAGGAACTGGTGCGCGACTATTCCGCGCAGGTCTACCGGCTGGCCTACCGTCTCACCGGCAACCCCTACGACGCCGAGGACCTCACCCAGGACGTCTTCGTCCGGGTGTTCAAGTCGATCCAGACGTTCAAGCCGGGAACCCTCGACGGCTGGCTGCACCGCATCACCACCAACCTGTTCCTCGACCAGGCCCGGCGCAAGCAGCGGATCCGGATGGATGCGTTGAGCACCGCGCCGGAGCACGTCTGGGGCGAGGCCACCGGGCCCGACCAGATCCGCGACGACGCCACGTTGGATCCCGACGTCGCCGAGGCGCTGGCCGCCCTGAATCCGGAACAGCGGGTGGCCGTCGTGCTCTGCGACATCGAGGGCCTCAGCTACGAGGAGATCGCGACGGTGCTCGACGTCAAGATCGGCACCGTGCGCAGCCGGATCGCGCGCGGCCGGGCGCAGTTGCGCGACGCGCTGCGACACCGGGCCCCCGACCACGACCGATCACGGTATCTCGGGGTCTCGTGATGGGAGCAGCCCCCTTCGACGGGCGCTGCCAGAAGATCCGCCCAGACCTCTCAGCCTTCATCGACACCACGCTTCCGCAGAAGCGCTGGGATCAGGTCTGCTATCACCTCGCCAGCTGCGCGGCCTGCCGCGGCGAGCTGAACGAACTGTCCGAGGTGCGCTCCGCGCTCTGCCGGCAGCGCGAAGCCCGGGCAGATGCGCCCGCCGACCTCGCGTCACGTCTCGAACGGATCGCCGGCGAGGGGGCCGCCCATCCCCTCTACCTCAGCCCCGACGGCGGACCTGACGCCTCCGCGCTGCCGTCCCGTCGCCGGGCGATGCGCCGCTTGGCCGCGCAGTCGGGCGTCGCGGTGCTGGCCGTGGCGGTGGTGGTGATGATCCTGGCGGTGGCGGTGGCCCCCGCCCCCGTCGTGATGGCCGCCCCGGTGGAGACGGCCCGCGAGCAGTTCAACCTCGTCGGTGCCGCGATCGGGGTGAACGAGAGCGTGGGTGCCGTGCTGTTGGCCCACGAGCGCGGCGCGTCCTTCGACGTCAGCCGGCACGAGGAGCCCTTCGCCGTCGCCGAGGAGCAGGCGCTGCGGATCTCCACTGCGGCCGCCGCCCAGTTGCTGGACCGGTCGCTCGATCCCGGGCTCAACTACTCCGGCCTGCAGCGCGTCGCGGTCTCGCACGAGGGGGACTACCTCACCGCCGACGTGCAGGTCGCCAAGGTGGAGGGCGAGGGCACCAGCATGGTGGTGCTCGACGCGCGGGGCGATCGCTTCGTCTCCACCGTTCACCCCGAGTTCCGCGGTCGCCTGACGGAGCCGCTCGACGCGTGGTCGCTCTCCTCGTGGAGGTTCTACCACTACCCGATGCTGGACACCGTCGCCGGGAGGTCCGCGGGGGTCATCGAGGCGCGGGCCGACGGGCGCGTCACCTCCCGCTGGTGGATCGACGTGCCGACCGGGGTGCTGCTGCGGATGGAGCGCTTCGACTCCGGCGGCCGGCCGACGCTGATGGCGGGCTTCGAGTCCATCTCCTTCGAGGACGCGGCGGTGCCCGACGATGCCCAGCAGCTCATCGTGCTGATGCCGGTCTCGGCGAGCGGCGTGGCCGGCTGGTGCCCCGACCACGTCCGGTGCGCGCCCTCTCTCGCCGGGCTGCCGCTCGTCGCGTTCTCGTCGCAGCACGCGGACGACGAGGCGGTGCTGCTGGTCTACTCCGACGGCTTCCAGTCCATCACCGTGTCGTGGTCGGCCGGGATGCTGCCCGCCGACGCGCCGCACGGGCCGCAGCGCACCAGCGGGCAGCCGAGCGTGTTGGCTCGTCAGGCCGGCGAGTCGGTGATCCTGGTGGCCACCAACGGCAGCCCCGCGCTCCTCGCGCAGGCCGCCGAGGAGCTGCCGGGCGAGACCCCCTTCCCCGATTCGCCCGCCGACTGGGTGCGCCGCGGCTTAGAGCGCCTCTTCGCCTTCGGCTAGGATCGGGGGCGTGTTCGGCATTTCGGGAGTAGAGCTCCTGCTCCTCATCGTGCTCGGCGTGGTGATCTTCGGCCCCGAGCGGCTGCCGGAGATGTCGCGCAAGGCCGCCCGGATCTTCGTCTACCTGAAGGGCATCGCCAACAACGCCCAGTCGACGCTGCGCACCGAGCTGGGCCCGGAGTTCGCCGACTTCACGCTGCAGGACCTGAACCCCAAGACCTTCGTGCGCAAGCACCTGGCCAACGAGGTGCAGGCTCTTGAGGAGGCCCAGCGCGAGATCATGGCCGCCGGCAAGTCGCTGGAGGACACCACGAAGCTCGCCACCCAGGAGGCCGCCTCCGCAGCCGGCGCGTTCACGGCGGCCCCGCCGCCCCTCGCGGTCGCCGCCACCCTGGAGCCCACCCCCTACGACCCCGAGGCCACCTGAGCGTCGACTGTCCTAGGTCTGGAGGCTGAGGCGCTGGCCGAGGAGGCCGCGCTTTCGCGAGGCGATCGTCTCCGCCAAGGCGAGCAGTGCCTGCGCCGCCGGGTGCTCGGGATTCTCGTCGACGATGGGCCGGCCGCGGTCGCCCCCGGCCAGCAGGGTCTCGTCGAAGGGGATCTGGGACAGCAGCGGCACGTCGTAGACCACCCGCTCGGAGAGCGCCTCGGCGACCAGTGCGCCGCCGCCCGAGCCCCAGAGTTCCAGGCGGTGGACGCTGTCGCAGTCGGGGCAGGTGTGCTCCAGCCACGACATGTTCTCCACCACGCCGAGGATGCGCTGCTCCATGATGTGGGCCATGGTGCCGGCCCGCTCCGCGACCTCGGAGGCCGCGAGCTGGGGGGTGGTCACGACCAGCACTTCGGAGGTGGGGATCTTCTGGCCCAGCGACATCGCGACGTCGCCGGTGCCCGGGGGCAGGTCCACCAGCAGGTAGTCGAGGTCGCCCCAGTAGACGTCGGCGAGGAGCTGGGTGAGCGCGCGGTCGAGGATGGGGCCGCGCCACGCGACCACCTGGTCGCGGCTGGGCTTCAGCATGCCGACCGAGATCACCTTCAGGTTCTCGATCGCGGGCACCGGCATGATCATGTCCTCGACGGGGGTGGGCCTCGCGTCGCCGAGGCCCAGCAGGTCGGGGATCGAATGGCCGTAGATGTCGGCGTCCAGGATGCCGACGCTGCGGCCCAGCTTGGCCAGCGCCACCGCGAGGTTCACCGTCACCGAGGACTTGCCGACGCCGCCCTTCCCGGAGGCCACCGCGATCACCTGGGTGAGATTGCCCGGCTGGGCGAACGGGATCACCCGCTCCACCTGGCCGCCCCGGAGCAGCTGACGCATGGCCGAGCGCTGCTCGTCGTTCATCACGCCCAGCTCGACCCGCACGTCCGAGACGCCGTCGACGGCCGAGACGGCCTTCGAGACGCGGGTGGTGAGCTCGGCGCGCATGGGGCACGCCGCGACGGTGAGCAGCACCTTGACGCGCACCTGCCCGGCGTCCCCGATCTCGATCTCGTCGACCATGCCGAGCTCGGTGATGGGACGGCGGATCTCCGGATCGTCCACTTCGTGCAGGGCGGCTCGGACAAGGGGCAGGAGGGGATGCTCACTCACCTGTCCTGTTTATGCGCTGCCGCCCCCAGATGCAAGTCGGACGCCGGGCTCTAGCCCGGGGTGGGGCTCGGCGGCTGGTGTTCACCGTCGCGTCACCTCTCGGAGAGCCCGCGACGGGTATTGTCGCTGCTTGGCAGGACATAGCGAGAGCCCGTTAGGAGGCGACCAGTGCGCAAGAATGATTTGTCCGTTCCCGGGGAGCGTTCCTTCTTCAGAAGAGGGGGCTCGCGACAAGGAAAGACGCCCATCTCCGAGGCCATCGCCGCCTTCATGGGCACCACGGCCTTCATCTACTGGATGGGCCTCGTCGTTGCCGCGTGGTTCCTGTGGAACACGCTGGCGCCGGCCGTGGTGCGGTTCGATCCGTACCCGTTCCAGTTCCTGACGCTCGTGCTCTCGGTGCAGGCCTCCTTCGCCGCCCCGCTGATCCTGCTCGCGCAGTACAGCCAGGAGCAGCGCGACCGGGCGCAGGCCGTCGAGGACCGGCGCAAGCTGGAGCAGAGCCGAGCCGACACCGACTTCGTCGCGCGCGAGCTGATGGACCTCAGGCGTCAGCTGGGCGAGATGTCCTCGCGCCAGTTCGTCACCAAGCGGCTCGACGCCATGGAGGACCGGCTACTCGAGGCCATCAGCAGGTCGTCCGGTGCCGCCCTGGTCGAGGGCGTCGCAGAGGACGACCGTGCTCACGGCGATCACGGCGGTGAGCAGCACGCCGGCCAAGCCCGCCAGCACGACCACGAGCGCTCCTGACACCAGCACCACGATCAACCGGCCCCGGAAGCCGAGGCGGCGCGGGCTGCCCGCGGCCAGCCAGCGCGCCCACATCGTCGCGGAGGCGACAGCGAAGACGGCCGCGGCGAGGACGCCCACCCAGGGGCCGCCGCCCAGCCGCCACAGCGAGAAGCAGCCGATCGCCAGGACACCGAGCTGAGCGAGGAACTGCACCAGCGCGTACCACCGGATCCGCACCCCGGGGGTGGGAGTGGGTCGTTCGTCAGCCATGATCGCCCCTCGCCGGCGGCTCGCCGTCCATCTGGTCGCCCCGCCAGTCGTTGGGGAGCATGTGGTCGAGCACATCGTCGACGGTGACCGCGCCCACCAGGTGACGCTTGTCGTCGACCACGGGCGCCACCACCAGGTTGTACGTGGCGAAGACCCGGCTGACCTTGGCCAGGGTGTCGGCGGGATGCAGCGGCTCCAGGTTCTCGTCGAGCATCGTCGCCACCAGCAGCGTCGGCGCCGCGCGCAGCAGGCGCTGGAGGTGGACGGCGCCGATGTAGCGCCCCGACGGGGTCTCCAGCGGGGAGCGGCAGACGAACACCATCGACGCCAGTGCGGGGGTCAGCGACTCCACCCGGGCCAGCGACAGCGCCTGCGCCACGGTGGCGTCGGTATCGAGGATGATCGGCTCGGGGGTCATCATGCCGCCGGCGGTGAACTCCTCGTAGACCATCAGCCGGCGCACGTCCGAGGCGTCCTCGGGCTCCATCCGCTGGAGCAAGTCCTCGGCGAGATCGACGGGCAGCTCGCGGATCAGGTCGGCGGCGTCGTCGGGGTCCATCTCCTCCAGGACGTCCGCGGCGCGCTCGGTGTCGAGGGTGGAGATCAGCTCGACCTGCTCGTCCTCCGGCAGCTCCTCGAGGGCGTTGGCGAGGGTCTCGTCGTCGAGGGCCTCGATGACGGCGGCGAGCTGATCGTGCTCCAGGTCGTGGAGTTCCTTCGCCACGTCGGCGGGCTTCATCTCGGAGAACTCGGCCACCAATTGCGCCGTCGTGTTGCGCGGCGTGAGGCTGAGGTTGGGCACGTCGCTCCAGGGCACGACCGTCGGCACCGGGCGGCCGCCCAGGCCGAAGCGGCCGAGGGGGGAGACCCGGCGCAGCGCCACGCGGGAGAGCTCCCATTCCCGGTTGCGCACCTGCTGCATGGCCACGTCGTGAATCTTGGTGGGCTGGTCGTGGGTGGTGCTGCGATCGAAGAGGTCGGCGTCCACCAGCACCTCGCCCGAGCGGCGCTGGAACCGCCGGGTGTCCACCTGCCCGAGGATCGCCACCTGCGTGGGGGTGATGTTGTGTACTCGCACCATCGGCACGAAGATCCGTTGCCGCGCGAAGAGTTCGACCACGAGGCCCTTGACCCGGGGAGCCCGTCCGCCGTCGCGGAGGAAGCACACCACGTCCTTGACCCGTCCCACCTGGTCGCCTGCGGCGTCGACGATGGGGAGACCGATGATGCGCGAGATGAAGACCTGCTGTTCGCCGCTCATGAGGCCCATTGTGGCATCCCCGCAGCCTCGTCCTCCCCTCGCGCGATCGCCGGCGGGGCCAGGCCGGACGGCGGGTAGGCTGGGGCCAGCGAAAGGAGGCGTCCATGTCCAGCCCGATGATGAGCCCGAAGCCCGGGTTCGAGCTTCAATTCCCGCAGTCGCTCGCCGAATTCCGCTCCTACGAGCAGGCCCAGAAGGCGGTGGACTATCTGGCCGACAACGACTTCCCCGTGCAGAACCTGCTGATCGTGGGGGCCAACCTCCGGTCGCTGGAGCGGGTGACGGGGCGTCGCACGATGGGTTCGGTGCTGGGCCGGGGCGCGGTCTCGGGGATCGGCACCGGGCTCCTGGTAGGGATCATGCTCGTGCTGTTCCTGGGCAGCAGTACTCCGGTGTTCGTCCTGCTCCTGGCCGGCCTCGCGCTCGGCATGCTGATGGGCCTGCTCACCGCCGGACTCGGCTACTCGCTGTCCCAGGGCAAGCGTGACTTCGACTCCGTGCGCCAGGTGGTGGCCACCAGCTACGAGGTGCTCTGCGAGCACAAGGTGACCGCCCAGGCCCGCGAACTGCTCGACCGGATGCCCGGCTTTCGCGCCCAGTTCTTTCGGTGAGCCGGCCTTTCGGTGAGCCGGCCTTCCGGTGAGCGGGTCTTCCGCTCAGCCGGTCAACCACCCCGAGCAGTACCCCTACCCCGCAGTATTTCCCTACACCGCAGATTCCCTACACCACAGACTCCCTACACCGCAGTGAGGCGATCATGGAACTGACCTGGCAGCTGTTCAATCCCGAGTCGGAGGCGCCGCGGATCCTGCTGCTGGCACCCAGCCTGGCGGGTCACGTCGAGCATCAATGGGGTGAGGTCGCCCGGCTGCTGGCCGGCGACGCGCGCGTGGTGCTGGTCTACCTGCCGGGGCATGGCCCGGTCGCGCCGTGGGACGACGCCGACGAGGCGACGCTGGACGTCGTCGCCTCCGGGATGGCGGGCGTGGCCGCCGCGGTGCGCGAGGCGGCGGGAGATCTCCCGGTGTATTACGCCGGGCTGTCGGTCTCCGGCGCCGTGGGCCTCCACCTCGCGCGCGACTACCCGCAGCTCTTCGCCGGCATCGCGGTGGTGGCCTCCGCCGCGACGGTGGGCGAGCCGGCGGCCTGGCGGGAGCGCGCCGCCCAGGTGGAGGACGGCGGCACCGCGCCGCTTGCCGATCCCACCGTCCAGCGGTGGTTCACTCCCGCCTTCGCCGAGGAGGCCCCCGCGGTGGTGGCCGAGATCCGCCAGGACATCCTCGACACCGACGACCACTCCTACGCGCAACTGTGCCGGGCCCTCGCGGTACACGACGTGCGCGACGACCTGCCCGGCATGACCGTCCCCCTGCTCGTCATCGCGGGCGAGGAGGACGCCTCCAATCCGCTGGAGAAGGTGCGCCTGGTGACGCAGCGAGTGCCCGAGGCCCGCCTCGTCGTGATCCCCGGCGTCGCCCACCAGGTGCCCGTCGCGGCCCCGGAAGCGGTGGCGGGGTGCCTGCGCGAGCTTCTGCTCGGTCGCTGACTCAGCCCTGGAGCGCGGCCAGCCAGGCCTCGACGTCATCCGCGCGACGGGGCAGCGACGCCGACAGGATGACCGGGTCGCCGTCGGTGATCAGGACGTCGTCCTCGATCCGGATGCCGATGCCCCGGTACTCCTCGGGGACCAGCAGGTCGGTGGCGCGGAAATAGATGCCCGGCTCGACGGTGATCACCATGCCGGCCTTGAGGTCGCCCAGTCGGTAGGACTCCACGGAGGCGTGCGCGCAGTCATGCACGTCCAGGCCCAGGTGATGCGAGGTGCCGTGGACCATCCAGCGCCGGTGGTATTGCTTGTCCGGCTTCAGCGACTCCTCCGCGGAACACGGCAGGACGCCGATCTCCTCCAGGAAGCGGGCCACCACCGCGATCGCGGCGTTGTGGACGTCGGCGAACTTGCCGCCGTCGCGGCAGGCGGCGATGCCCGCCTCCTGGGCGGCCAGGACCGCCTCGTAGACGCGGCGCTGCGCGGCCGAGAAGGTGCCGCTCACCGGCAGAGTCCGGGTGACGTCGGCGGTGTAGAGCGTGTTCACCTCGACCCCCGCGTCCAGCAGGAGCAGGTCGCCGTCGCGCAGGTCGCCGTCGTTGCGGATCCAGTGCAGCGTGTTGGCGTGGTCGCCGCCCGCGGCGATGGTGTCGTAGCCCACCGCGTTGCCCAGGTGGCGGGCGTGCAGCGCGAAGACGCCCTCCACCCAGCGCTCGCCCCTGCCCAGGGCCACGGCCTTCGGCAGCTCGCGGCCGACGGCCTCGAAGCCCACCCGCGTCGCGTCGCAGGCGCGGTGCAGTTCGGCCACCTCGAAGGCGTCCTTGACGAAGCGCAGCTCGGAGACGCTGCGTTCCAGGAGCGCATCGCCGTCGGTGTCGGCATGGCCTCGCGCCTGATCGACCTTCGCGGTGACCGACGGGTCGGCGTCGCGGATCACCAGCAGAGTGCTCGCCGAGGCCAGGGCCTCCGGCAGCTCGTCCCAGTGCCGGCACTCCATCTGGATGGCCGCCGACATCTCGGCGACCGAGTCGCGGGTGCCGACCCACATCTCGCCATACCGGGCGTCGGCGTAGAACTCGCGGTCGGTGCGGGGGGCGCGGGGCTTGAAGTACAGCGTCGCGGTGGCTTCGGGGGCGATCACCAGCACGGAGTCGGGCTCGCGATCCTCGCCCAGCCCGCTCAGGTAGGCGAACGCGGTATGCGGGCGGAAGCGGTAGTCGGTGTCGTTCGAGCGCACCTTGAGCGGGCCGGCCGGGATGACCAGCGTCGCGCCCGGATGCAGCGCCGCGAGCCGCTCGCGACGCGCCGGCGTGTACGCCGTGGCGGGCAGGGCCGGCGGCAGGGCGTCGGGATACGGGGCCCAGCCGGAGACGATGAATGCCTTGAACTCCTCGGAGAAGGGGTCGCGCCGGTTGCTGTTGCTGTCTTCGGAGGAAGCGCTCATGGAGCCAGAGTGTAGCTCCGCAGCCGAGGACTACAGCTTGATCTCCAGGGCGTCGTCGAACACCTGCACCGGCCCGGTGAGCTCGGCGTGGTCCACCCAGGCGCGCCAGCAGAGCAGCTGGAAGGGCAGCTTGAGCGACTCGCCGGGCCGCACCGACGAGTCGTAGAGCTCCAGCACCGCGTCCAGGAGGCGGCGCAGCTGCTCGGGGTTCAGCGTGCGGGCGAACGGCTGGCTGCGCACCAGGCGCGCCATCTCGTCGCGGCTCACCGTCTGCCAGATCCGGAAGGCGCGCTGCTCGATCTCCGCGAAGTACTTCGCCTGGCGCAGGCGCTCCAGCGAGGAGTGGCCGTAGTCGCCGCTCATCGCCAGGGGGTCGTAGCGGCGCAGCAGCGCTTGGAGGCGGCGCACCCACGGCACCGAGTCGTCGCGGATGACATAGGACGCGGACAGGCAGCCGCCCGCCATCAGGACGCGGGTGATCTGGGGGAGTGCCGCGTCGAGGTCGAGCCGGTGCAGCCCCTGGTGGATGAACACCACCTCGAACCGGAAGGCGTCGAAGGGAAGCGCGGAGGCGTTCGCCGCGACGGGGGCGAGCGGCAGCGTCGCCAGGCGCCGCGCGTGCTGCGGGTCGCCGGTCAGCGCGACGAGCCGGTGCCCGCGTTCGCTCAGCCGGCGGGGGAGATGCAGGTCGTCGCCGATCGTCAGGCCGCGGACATGCGACCACACGGCCATCCAGTCCAATGCCTCGTCGGGCATGGTCGATCGACTCATCGCACCCCTTTTCGTCTCCGGAGCCAACACCCGACACCCACCCTAGATGATTGAGTCCAAGGGGCCGTGTGTCGGCGTGGCGTCGTCGCAGCCCTGCTGTTGACGCCAGCGTTACTGTTCGACGCCTGGCATAGTGCAAGCCGCCAGCCGTATACGGCTGGCGGCTTGCACTAACGCTGGCGTCGC
>DAOLFC010000206.1:0-2214 GCA_035326505.1 Arachnia sp. | reverse complement strand
GGCCTGGAACGAGTTCACCGTCGCCCTGGTCATCCTGCAGAAGGAGGACGCCATGTCCCTGCCGCTGTGGCTGCGGACCTTCATCCTGCAGAGCGCCAACCGGGCCACCGACTGGGGGCAGGTGATGGCCTCCTCGACGCTGGTGGCCATCCCCGTCGTCATCTTCTTCCTGCTCGTGCAGGGTCGTCTCACCTCCGGCCTGGTGGCCGGCGCCGTGAAGGGATAACCGGCTCGCCATGCGTTACGGCCATTTCGACAACGACAACCTCGAATACGTCGTCGACCGCGTCGACGTGCCCGCGTCGTGGATCAACTACCTGGGCGTCGAGGACTGGTGTACGGTCCTCAACCAGAACGCCGGGGGCTACAGCTTCTTTCGCTCCAGCCAGCAGGGCCGGGTCACCCGGTTCCGCCCCAACGGGGTGCCGCTGGACCGGCCGGGCCACTACCTCTATCTGCGCGACGACGAGGACGGCGACTTCTGGTCGGCGTCGTGGCAGCCGGTGGGCAAGCCGCTCCCCGAGGCCGCGTATCGCACGCGGCACGGGCTCAGCTACTCGGTCTTCGAGTCCAGCTTTCGGGGCATCGACGCCAGTCAGCGCGTCTTCGTGCCGCTCGGCGAGGACGCGGAGGTCTGGGACGTCACGCTGACCAACACCGGCGACGCCCCGCGCGCGCTGAGCCTGTTCGGCTACGTCGAGTTCTCCTTCCATTCGGTGCAGATCGACAACGAGAACTTCCAGATGTCGCTGTACGCCTCCGGTGCCGACTACGCCGACGGCGTCGTCGAGTACGACTTCTACTACGAGCCCTGGACCTATCACTACTTCACCGCGACACGCGACGCCGTGGGCTTCGACACCCTGCGCGACGCCTTCCTGGGGGCCTACCGGACGGAGACCGACCCCGTCGCCGTCGAGCGGGGCGAGTGCTCCGGCTCGGCCGCGACGACGGGCAACCACTGCGGCGCGCTGCACCACCGCATCACCTTGGCGCCGGGGGAGACGATGCGGCTGGCCTACGTGCTGGGCAATGGGCGGCGCGCCGAGGGGGAGCGGGTGCGCGCCAAGTACGCCGATCCGGCCGCCGTCGACGCGGCGATCGCGGACCTGGCCGCCTACTGGCGGGCCAAGCGCGACGTCTACGCGCTGGCCACCCCGTCGGAGGCGATGAACACGCTGCTGAACACCTGGACGCTGCTGCAATCCGAGACCTGCGTGGTGTGGTCGCGGTTCGCCTCCTTCGTCGAGGTGGGCGGCCGGGTGGGGCTGGGCTACCGCGACACCGCCCAGGACATCATGAGCGTCGTCCACACCAACCCGGGCAAGGTGCGCCAGCGGATGCTGGAGCTGCTGCGCGGCCAGATGTCCTGGGGCTACGGTCTTCACCTGTTCGACCCGCTGCTGTTCGCCGAGAACCGGCGCGACGACATCCCCGTCGGCGTGAAGCTGCCCACCGTGGTGCCCGGCAAGGCCGGCGACCTGGTACACGGCCTGACCGACGCCTGCTCCGACGACCACCTCTGGCTGGTGCCGTCGGTGCTGGAATACTTTAAGGAGACCGGAGAGCTCTCGCTGCTGGATCAGGTGATCCCCTTCGCCGATTCCGGCATCCCGGCCGAGGAGCGGGCGGCGGTCATCGGGGACGACGCGGCCGCGCGTTTTGACGCCGCTCCCGCCACCGTCTACGAGCACCTGCGTCGGGCCATCGAGTTCACCGCCGAGCAGGTGGGTGACAACGGCATCGCCAAGGGCCTGCGCGCCGACTGGAACGACTGCCTGAACCTGGGCGGCGGGCAGACGTCGCTGGTCAGCTTCCTGCACGTCTGGGCGGCCGGTGCGCTGGCGGAGGCGGTGCGCCACCGGGCCGCCCTGGCGGCCGACGAGGCCGAGGCGGCGCGCTGGGCCGCGGAGGCCGAGCGGCTCCGTCAGATCTCCGACGCGGTGACCGAGGCCGCCAACCGGGAGCTCTGGGACGGCGACTGGTACATCCGCGGCTTCACCCGCGACGGCGTCAAGATCGGCTCGGCCGAGAGCCCGGAGGGCAAGATCTTCCTGGAGCACATGCCGTGGTCGGTGATCTCCGGGGTCGCCCCCCGCGAGCGCGGGTTGCGGGCGATGGATGCCGTCGCCGAGCACCTGGCCGGTCCCCACGGCACGCACCTGTGCTGGCCGAGCTACACCCAGGTGGACGACACCATCGGCTACGTCACCC
>DAOLFC010000127.1:0-11138 GCA_035326505.1 Arachnia sp. | reverse complement strand
TGCGGGCCGCGGCCTCCTCGATGCGCATCTTCGGGATGCCCGCCTCGATGGCCTTCGCCATGCCGCCGGCCTGCTCGACCTCCTGGATCAGGCTCCACGCCTTGGAGGCCAGCTTCTTGGTGAGCGACTCGACGTACGCCGAGCCCGCCCACGGGTCCACCGTGCGGCAGGTGCCCGACTCCTGCTGCAGGAACAGCTGGGTGTTGCGGGCGATGCGGGCCGAGAAGTCGGTCGGCAGCGCGATGGCCTCGTCGAGCGCGTTGGTGTGCAGCGACTGGGTGTGACCCTGCGTCGCACCCATGGCCTCGACGCAGGTGCGCACCACGTTGTTGAAGACGTCCTGCGCGGTCAGCGACCAGCCGGAGGTCTGCGAATGCGTGCGCAACGACATCGACTTGGGGTTCTTCGGCCCGAACTCCCGCACCAGGCGCGCCCACAGCATGCGGGCGGCCCGCATCTTGGCGACCTCCATGAAGAAGTTCATGCCGATCGCCCAGAAGAACGACAACCGGGGGGCGAAGGCGTCGACGTTCAGGCCCACCGACTCGCCGGCCCGGATGTACTCCACGCCGTCGGCCAGGGTGTAGGCCATCTCGATGTCGGCCGTCGCGCCGGCTTCCTGCATGTGGTAGCCGGAGATGGAGATCGAGTTGAACCGGGGCATGTTCGCCGAGGTGAAGGCGAAGATGTCGGCGATGATCTTCATCGACGGCTGCGGCGGGTAGATGTAGGTGTTGCGGACCATGAACTCCTTCAGAATGTCGTTCTGAATGGTTCCGGCCAGCTGCTCGGGCTTGACGCCCTGCTCCTCCGCCGCGACGACGTAGAGCGCCAGCACCGGAAGCACCGCGCCGTTCATCGTCATCGACACCGACATCTGGTCGAGCGGGATGCCGTCGAACAGCTGCCGCATGTCCAGGATCGAGTCGACGGCCACGCCGGCCATGCCGACGTCGCCCGTCACGCGGGGGTGATCCGAGTCGTAGCCGCGGTGCGTGGCCAGGTCGAACGCGATCGACAGGCCCTTCTGGCCGGCGGCCAGGTTGCGGCGGTAGAACGCGTTGGACTCCTCGGCGGTGGAGAAGCCCGCGTACTGGCGCACGGTCCACGGCTGGTTGACGTACATCGTCGAGTACGGCCCGCGCAGGAACGGCGGGATGCCCGGGCGGGTGTTCAGGAAGTCGAGACCGGCGAGGTCCTTCTCCGTGAACAGCGTGGGCACCTCGATCTGCTCGGGGGTGCGCCAGTGCTCGGAATGTTCGAGCGAGAGGTTGATCTTCTCGAACGCCGCGGCGGCATCGGCCGGGATGGTCGCGGCCAGGGGCACGTCGGTGAAACGTGGAATGGTCATGGCTGTCAGGCTCCCAACTTGTCGAGCGTGGCCGTCAGCAGGGCGACCACATCCATACCGTCGAACACGTTGCCGTCGATGAGGCCGTCGACCTCGTCGGTGCCGAGTTCCTTGATCTGGCCGGCGATGAGCACCTGCTCGGCGCCGGCGTCGCGGAGGGCCTTCGCCACGGCGAGGCCCTGATCCGCATAGACGCGGGCGCTGGAGCACAGCACCGCGACGGTGGCGCCGGACTCCGTGAGCTGACGGGCGAAGTCGGCCGGCTCGGCGCCCTCGGCGCCGATGGTCTCGATGCCGCCCACCTGGAACAGGTTGGAGGTGAAGCCCTCGCGGCCGCCGAAGTCGCGGCGGGCGCCCAGCAGGGCCAGCAGCACCTTCGGGCCGGAGCCCGCGGCGCGGGCGGCGTCGGAGCGATCGCGCAGCGCCTCGAAGACCTGCGAGTCGCGGATCGGCAGGAGGCCCGCGTACTCGGGAGCCGCCGGGCGCGCCGGGCGCTCGGGCAGGGTCTCGCGGTAGTTCGGGAACATCGACACGCCCGTGAGCGGCACCTTGCGGGTGGCCAGGCCCTTCGCGCGGGCCGCGTTGACCTCGTCGAGCTGAGCCCGGACGGTGCCGTCGGCCAGCGCCGCGACGAAGCCCTCGGCGTCGAGACCCTGGAAGACCTCCCAGGCCGTGCCGGCGAGCTGCCGGGTCATCGACTCGATGAACCAGCCGCCGCCGCCGGGATCGTTGACGCGGCCGATGTTGGACTCCTCGGCCAGCGCGATCTGCGTGTTGCGCGCGATCCGGCGGGCCAGTTCGTCGGGCAGGCCGATCACGGTGTCGAACGGCAGCACCGTCTGGATCTCGGCGCCACCGACGGCGGCGGCGAAGCAGGAGATGGTGCCGCGCAGCATGTTGACATAGGCGTCGTCGCGGGAGAGCTGGCGCTCGGAGGTGACGGCGTGCTGGATGGCGCCGCGCTTCTCGGGCGTCACACCCAGCACCTCGCCCACGCGCGACCACAGCTCGCGCAGCGCGCGCAGCCGCGAGATGGTGAGGAACTGGTCGGTGCCCGCGCTGACGCGGAACAGGATCTGGTCGAAGGCCTCGTCGGGGGACAGGCCCGCGTCGACGAGCGCCCGGACGTACTCGACGCCGACGGCGACCGCGTAGGCCAGCTCGTGGACGTCGCCCGCTCCGGCGTTGTTGTAGACGGTGGCGTCGACGACGATCGGGGTGAGGTTCGGATACGGCTTCGCGAGCTCGACGGCCTCGGCGAGGACCGAGAGGTCGGGCTCGGTGCCCGCGAGCGCGGCCGCGCCGATGGGGTCGACGCCGAGGTTGCCGGAGACCTTGTCGGCCGGCGTGGTCGCGACGCCGAACGCCTCGGCGAGCGCGTGCGCGGCGTCCAGCTGCTGCGTGCGGCTGGTCAGGAGCACGGGCGCGAGGTCGAACATGACGCCCTCGAGCACCGTCCGGAGGTCGCCGACGGCCACCGCGTCGGGGTCGATCCGCAGGTAGACCGCGGTGCAGCCCCGCTCCAGGTCGGCGAGGACGTTGCGGGAGGTTTCCGCCGCGTCGGGGGTCTCATGCAGCTGTGCGACGTGCCACGCGTCCATCTCGCCGTTGCGCACGGTGGTGCCGCGGGTGAAGGGCGCGACGCCGGGGTAGCCCAGCTCGTCGGCACCGTCCTCGCGGGTGTACAGGGGCTTGATGGTAAGGCCGTCGACGGTGGTGCTCGTCAGGCGCTTGTACGCCTGCTCAATCGTGAGCTCCTTACCTTCCGGTCGTCTGCGGTTGAGTACCTTCAATACCTCGCGCTCCCAGTCAGCCTGGGTGGGGGTGTCGAAGTCCGCGGCCAGGCTGATGTCGGCCGCAGTAGTGCCTTCTTCGCTCATCGCTCTCCGTCCAAGGGTCCGAGGGTCTCGGTGAGACCGTTTCCAACACTAGACCAGGCATGTTGCGTAAATGCGGGCGGGGTGGGAAACGGGGCCGACGGTCCACGTCGCGCGGCGTCCGCTCTCGGCGGAGTCCGTTTTCCTCCAGCTTAAAATCCATAAAAACGGTAGGAGATATGGGTAATGTCCTCCCTCGAAGGGCCGGAACGGTGTCCGGCGTGATCGAGGCGAGGGAGGAGCGGTCACATGATGCGTCTGCACGACGTCACCCGGACGGTGAGCGGTGCTGCGCCGGCCGTCCCGTCGTCCGGTGAGGCCCGGCGCGCCCCGGGGAACGATGCGGGCCTCGGTGCCCACGGTTCGCGTCGCTGTCGAATGTCGCGCTGACGCCGACCCATCCGACCGCCCGGGGCGAACGCGCCGCGGCCCTCACACCAGGACACCATCCCATGACCACCCTCCTTTCTCCCCTCCCTCGCCTCGTCCCCGCCGCCTCCGGCCAGGGCCATGGCGAGCAGAAACCGGCCACCCCACCCCGGGTGGCGCCGCAGCCCCGGCTGTCCCGCGGGCGGGGCGGCACCTTCTCGTCGACGGTCGACATCATCCGCTTCGACGATGGGGAGACCGCCCGCACCGACCTGATCCGGCTCACCCCCGGGGTGGCCGCCTACTCGCTCGACTTCGGCGGGCTGAGCCCCCGGCAGCTGTCCCACTACCGGGAGGCGAGCTGGGCCGAGGCGCCGGGTGCCGCCCGCTACTGGAGGCACGAGATCGCTCACGTCCTCGCCGAGAGCGCCCCCCGGATCTCCGCCGCCGAACTCACCCACCGGCTCCGGCAGCACGGATACCCGCTCGGCACCGGCGTCCTGCGCGAGCACGAGATCATCGCCGCCACCCAGGCCGCCATCTGGCAGTTCACCAACGGCCGCCGGCTCGACACCCAGCCCCAGGACGAGCCGCTCCGGGCGGTGTCGAGGGTGGCCGGATATCCGGGGTCGCGGGTCCTGGAGACGGGTGCGACGTCGGGGATGCACTGGACGGCGGTGGTTCCCGCGGGCGCGACGGCGCGGCTGGAGCTGGTCCTGCCCGCCGAATCCCAGCTGGGCGCCTTCCGGTTCATGCAGGCGGACGGTTCGTCGTCGGGCAGGCTCTCCTTCCATCTGGAGAGCTCCCGCGACGGTGCGCGCTGGGCGCGGGTCTCGCGCTCCGCCGTGCGCCCGGCCCCGGGTCACCGGGAGGTGTGCCGGAGGCTGGGGCTGGGGGCGACGCTGCGCAGCGTGGCGCCCTCCGGCCAGCAGCGCGGCTACCGGCACTACGCGCTCGTCGCGCAGGCGCCCGGCGATGAGACGGTCGTCCTGGATCTGCGCGACCTGCGCGTGGAGTTGGCCGGCGCCGCCCGGTTCCGGAACAACGAACGCGTCGTCTACCTCTACGACTACCTGACCTCCGGCGCCGTCGCGCGCCCTCCCGCCTTCGCGCGCGAGCACCGGCCTCCGGTCCCGGAGCCGCGACCGCGCGTCGCGGTGAAGGTCCTGATCGGCGCACGGACCCCCGACGGTCCCGGCGTCTTCACCCCGCTCGTCTCCTCGGCCGACCTCGGCCGGAGGCCGCTTCCCTCCCCCCAGAACCGGTAGTCCCCGGAAATCCTCGTCGCTTCTATATAAGGAGAACCACCCATGTCGGATCATCAGACCGAGTCGCAGGCCCTCGGCGACCTCGCCGCGCGGCAACTCGCCAACGCCACCAAGACCGTCCCCCAGCTGTCCACCATCACGCCGCGGTGGCTGCTCCACCTGCTCGAGTGGGTGCCCGTCGAGGCCGGCCTCTACCGCGTCAACCGGGTGATCAACCCGGACAAGGTGGCGGTGCAGGCCGGCGAGGCGGGCGACGACGCGCTTCCGGCCACCTTCGTCGACTACCAGACCCATCCGCGCGAGATCACGCTGCGCTCCATCTCGGCCATCGTCGACGTCCACACCCGGGTCTCGGACCTGTACTCCAGCCCTCACGACCAGGTCTCCGAGCAGCTCCGGCTGACCATCGAGACCATCAAGGAGCGCCAGGAGTACGAGCTGGTGAACAACCCCGAATACGGCCTGTTGTCCCAGGTGGTGGCCGACCAGTCCCTCAGCACCCTCTCCGGTCCGCCCACCCCCGACGACCTCGACAGCCTGCTCGCCAAGGTGTGGAAGACCCCGAGCTTCATCCTCACCCATCCGCTCGGGGTGGCGGCCTTCGGGCGCGAGGCGACGCGACGCGGCGTCCCGCCCGTGGTGACCAACCTGTTCGGCGGCACCTTCATCACCTGGCGCGGCATCCCGATCATCCCGTCCGACAAGGTGCCGGTCGAGGACGGCGCGACGAAGTTCCTCGCCGTCCGCACCGGGGAGGAGCGCCAGGGCGTGGTCGGACTGTTCCAGCCCGGCCTCGAGGGGGAGCAGGCGCCGGGGCTGTCGGTGCGGTTCACCGGCATCAACCGGCAGGCGATCGCCTCCTATCTGGTGTCGCTGTACTCGTCGCTCGCCGTCCTGACCGACGACGCCCTCGCCGTGCTCGACGGCGCCCAGATCGGGGTCTTCCATGAGTACGACTGAGCTGACCTCGGCCACGGCGGGCAGTGAGCTGCCGGTGACGGCCGAGGAGTTGGCGAAGCTGGCTTCCCAGATCTACGCGCAGCTCACGCCGCAGCAGGTGTCACCGGTGGCCTCAGGGTCGCCTGTCGTCCCTGAGGCTCCTGCGGTCAGTTCGCCGCCGGAACCGCCCGCCGTCGGCGCGATCGGTTCGGCCTGGCCGCCAGGCCCGGGCTCCGTGGCGCGCGGAGGCCCGGGACTCTCCGGCCATCGTCCCGTCGTCGCGGGAGTTCAGCGCGCGGTGGCGCCGTGGGGCCGGCCGGCCTGGACGTCCGAGCCGGCCGCCCCGGGCGTCGGCCGGCTCCCCGGGCTCGGGGCTCGTCGGGGCCTGGGGGAGGCGCCCCGGGGGTTGCCGCCGAAGTCGGGCGCGAGCTCCGAGATCTTCGACGTCCGCACCGTGCGGGAGGACTTCCCGATCCTCTCCGAACAGGTCCACGGCCATCCGCTGATCTGGTTCGACAACGCGGCCACGACGCAGAAGCCCCAGCAGGTGATCGACCGGCTGGCGCGGTTCTACGCCCATGAGAACTCGAACATCCACCGCGCGGCCCACGAGCTGGCCGCCCGGGCGACGGACGCCTACGAGGACGCGCGGGACACCGTCCGGGACTTCCTGGGAGCGTCGCGCTCCGAGGAGATCGTGTTCGTGCGCGGGGCCACGGAGGGGATCAACCTGGTGGCCCAGTCGTGGGGGCGCAAGAACCTGCGCCCGGGCGACGAGATCCTGATCACCCAACTGGAGCACCACGCCAACATCGTGCCCTGGCAGATCGTGGCGCAGACCACCGGAGCCACACTCACGGTGGCGCCCGTCGACGATCAGGGGAACCTCCTGCTCGACGATTTCACCCGGTTGCTCGGGCCGCGCACCAAGCTGGTCGCGGTGACGGGCGTCGCCAACGCGATCGGCACCGTGACCCCGGTCCAGACGATCACGTCGCTGGCGCGCCAGGCGGGTGCCCGGGTGCTGATCGACGGCGCGCAGTCGGTGCCCCACCTGGCGGTGGACCTGGGGCAGCTCGACGCCGACTTCTTCGTCTTCTCCGGGCACAAAGTGTTCGGTCCCACGGGGATCGGCGCGGTCTACATCGCCGAACGGGTGTGGGAGGAGACGCCGGCGTGGCAGGGCGGCGGCAACATGATCGCCGATGTGGAGATCCAGCGCTCCCTCTACCAGGGGCCGCCGAACAAGTACGAGGCGGGCACCGGCAACATCGCGGACGCGGTGGGCCTCGCCGAGGCCCTGCGCTACGTCACGGGGATCGGTCTGCACCGCATTGAGGCCTACGAGCACAGCCTGCTCGACTACGCCACGCCGCGGCTCGCCGCCATCGACGGGGTGCGGCTGGTGGGGACCGCGGCCCACAAGGCCAGCGTGCTGTCCTTCGTGCTGGATGGCCACGACCCGGAGGAGGTGGGGGCGGCGCTGAACCGCTCGGGCATCGCCGTGCGGGCCGGTCACCATTGCGCCCAGCCGATCCTGCGGCGGCTGGGCGTCGAGAAGACCGTGCGTCCGTCGTTCGCGTTCTACAACACCATCGGCGAGATCGACGTCTTCCTGGCGGCGGTCGTCCGGATCGCCGAGGGCGCCGGAGGGCGCTCGCGGTAGCGGGTCCATGGATCTCGCGGGTGTGGATCATCCGCACACCGATGTCTGGCTCTGGTCGCGGGGGCGTACATATTGCACGCCCCCACGACCAGAGCCAGATAAACGACAACGGCCTGCCCTCCGAAGGCGGGTCCTCTGGGCATGGGGAGCCCAACCCATTGCCAGGCCCGGAGGCAGCGGATAGGTTCCTTGCACATCCGGCGCCGTGTTTTCCGGTGCTGTGGTTGACGCCGTGCCGGCGAATCTCTTCGCCGGCACGGCGATCGGCCTATGGGAAATAACCCAGACAATTGGTTTCGAATCCGGCCCAGATGGCTTTCTCGCGGTCGTTACGAATCATTATTCTCCTGCCCGGAAATGCCCGGCTATGGGTACGGTCGGGCGCTGTGCGGAGATCCTTTCTCTGGCATAATTCCGCGCATGGCGAACCAGCAATGGCCCGAGGGGCAGTACATGCCGGAGCACGGTCAGGCCCACCAGGGGTGGGGAGCGCACGACCAGCGGGCGCCGCAGGCCCCGCAGGGCGAAGCCTGGCAGCCACAGCCCGGTTGGCCCCCTGCCCAGGAGGGATGGCAGCCGCCGCCGCAGCAACCTCAGGGCGAATGGCAACAGCAACAGCCCGAGTGGCCGCAACAGCCTCAGGTCGAATGGCAACAACAGCAGCCCCAGCCCGAGTGGCCGCAGCCGGGCCCGTATTCGGGAGCCTCGGTGCCGTCGAAGCCGAGCCCTTTCGATTTCGGGGTCAAGGCCTTGTCGCTTCCCGGATCTGCCGGTGTGATCTTCACCCTCGGAACCATTGCTCTGGGCGTGGAATGGTTGTTGGGGCTGGTGGAGATATCCGCGGACGTCATCGCCTACGGAATGCCGGCCTTCTCGGTACTGAGCCACCTGGTCGGCGGTCTCGCCGTCGTGCTGGTGAAGGTGCTCGTGCTGCGGGTCCTGATCGAGATCGGCGTCGCGCTGGCGACGCTTCTGGCGCGCGGCGAAGGCCGGTAGGCTGGCCACGGGGCACTGGGGCGATATCGCGCAAGGACGCGGCACCGAGGGGGAACGAATGAGAAGATGCCAGCGCTGTGGACGACAGGCGCCGAGCGGTGTCTGCCCGGACTGCGAGAAGGTGCTCGGGCCGGGGTGGGGCATCGAGAGCGACGACACCATGATCGAGCCGACTGCACCGATTCCGGTGGCGCCACCGCCGTACGCGCCGCAGGCTCCGGGAGGATGGGTTCCGCCTGCGCCTGATCCGTCGATCTATCGCTCGGAGTGGTCTCAGCCGACCGGATTCGGCTCGTCGTCTTCCGGACCGCCGGAGTTCATGCCGCCTGCGGCGGGGGAGCCCCCGGTTGAGGGCTTCTTGTCCGACGCGCTGCTGCAAAGCGAGTCGCGGAAGGGACCGGGTGCGGCCGGGTTCGTCGTGGTGGCGGTCGTCGCCGTCGCGGTGCTCGCGGCGGGAGCCCTGTTCGCCTCGCGCATGCTGGGCCCGGACGAGGCGCTGACCGCCGAGATGGCCAGCCCGGCCCCGTACGAGACGCCGACGGCGATGCCCACGCCGACCGCGACCCCGACGACGCCCACCGTTCCGACGACCACAGCGCCGACGAGCACGCCTGCCCCGGAGGCAACCTTCTCGGAGGCGCCCGCCCCCGAGGCGACCGTCACGGTGACGGCCACGGCCACCGCCACGGCCACCACCACCGTGGTGCAGGTGGAGCCTGCGGAGCGCGGGGACACCTCGGGGACCGCGAGTTCCCGGCCCGCGACGGTCAGGGCCAGCGAACCTCCCGCGCAGCGCTTCGAGCAGTTCTACCCACTGGGTTTCGGGGACCAGGGCTACATCGTCGAGGCGCTGCAGCGGATTCTCACCTGGCGCGGGATCAGGACCTACGTCGACGGCGACTTCGGCAGCGCCACCGAACGCTCGGTGCGCCAATGGCAGGCGAACCAGGGCCTCAGCGTCACGGGAGTGGTCGACGACACCACCTGGGGGTCCCTGCTGCCGAAGCTGGAGAAGGGATCGTCCGGCGACGCCGTGATCGCTATGCAGCAGGTGCTGTGGGAGCGCGGCTACCCCCTGGAGGTCGACGGCGACTTCGGCCCGCAGACCGACCGGGTGGTGCGCGAGTTCCAGACCGCCAGGGGCCTTGAGGTCGACGGCATCGTCGGTCCCCGCACCTGGGCCGCCCTGCTGGCCTAGGGCGCGTGGGCTGTGTGAGATTTTCTGACGGTAACGGCCTCTTTTTGGCACGGTCGTGCCAAAAATGGCCAAGTAGCGTCGAAAAATCTCACGGCGACGGGACCACCTTTGAAGGATCCTCAAAGAGCGGACTATGGAACTCCGCACCCCTCCTGACTGTCGAGATGCTCCTTCGTCGCTCCTCAAAGGGCGTCAGGGGGACGTTCGTAACCCCGCTTAATCTCCCAGGTACCCGGTCAGTGGAGATCGGCGGTGCGGCGCACCTGGCCGAGGACGTCGAGGATCTCGGCTTTGGGCGCGGTGCCGGTGATGCGATGGCGCACCGCGCCGGCGTCGTCGAGCACCAGCACGGTGGGGGAGCGCAGGATGCCGAACTCCTGGACGAGGTCCAGCCGGGACTCCGCGTCGATGTCCACGTAGCCCACGTCCGGTTCGTCGGCGACGACGCCGGAGAGGATTCGCCGCATCGCCCGGCATGGCGTGCAGACCGGGGAAGAGAACTGCACGAAGGTGGCCTGGGCGCCCAGCTCGCTGCCGAGGCGCCGGGCGTCCAGGTGCGGGACCGATTCGGCGGCGACGGTGCGCGCCCGGCCGTCGGTCAGGTGCCGGTAGCCGCCGAAGGCCAGCGCGAGCAGGACGACGCCGAGGGCGATCCACAGTCCGGTCATCGTCGCCTCAGCCCCGCGTCGACGCGGCCCGGGAACGGCCGCGCAGGCGCGCGCCCAGGAGGTAGACCTCGCAGCCGAGGCAGAAACCGAAGACCGCGTTCAGCACCGCGGCGAACAGCGCGAAACCGGTCGCGACGAAGAACAGCGGCGTGAGCGCGGGCAGGAGGCCTGCCACCGCGAGGAGCGCGAAGACCAGGCCGACCCCCTGCGCGAACCGGGGAGGACGCGGGTCCTCAAGTTCTGCCGGCGGCTTCAGGCGGGGCCGGACCAGGCGGCGATAGGCGATCCCCCAGGGCTGTGCGTCCAGGCCCACCAGCGCGCCCAGGCCGAAGGCGACGGTCTGGATCAGGAGCAGGGCGACGCCGACAGGCGAGCCGGGGCCGAGGATCAGGGTGGCCGTCAGCAGGACGGCGGTGATCGCGGCGCCGAAGCGGGGGCCGCGAGGGTCGATCTGCGGGACCGCGGATCCGGGCGGAATGGCTGACATGGGTGTTCCTATGCAGGGCGGGCGTCAGGCCGGGTGCGCTGACGTCTGGTGTAACGCCGCCGGAGGAGGGGTTGATCCCGGTCTCTCCCGATTTGCCGCCCGTTTCCTCCGGAAGCGTAATTCCTATCGAATTAGTAGGTGATTTGATCGTCTGATCACCACTTCCCCGCAGGACCTCTGAGCACTGGCTACACGACCAAACCGGTGCAATGCGCACACCTCTGGCCGCATGCCCAGCATCGTGCGGGGCTCCGACGCGGGACACTAGGGCGTGTTGCGAAAGTGGAGATGGCCTACTCCGCGACGCCCTGGCACGCCA
>DAOLFC010000205.1:0-2221 GCA_035326505.1 Arachnia sp. | reverse complement strand
CCCCACCCGCAACACCACGACCCAACCACTGTCACCCGACCCCACCACCAACGAACCAGCGCATACGACCAGTAGATTGGGCCGCATGGTCACTCTTTCCAAGATCTACACCCGCACCGGCGACGCGGGGCAGACCCGGCTCTCCGACAACTCCGTCACCCGCAAGACCGATCTGCGCGTCGAGGCCTACGGGCACGTCGACGAATGCAACTCGCTCATCGGGGTGGCCATCGCCCTCGGGGGCATTCCGGAGCGAGTGCAGGAGATGCTCGCGATCGTCCGCAATGAGCTCTTCGACGTCGGCGCCGACCTCTCCACGCCGTTGCACCCGTCGCCGCCCTGGCCGCCGCTGCGCATCGAGCAGCCGTCGATCGACCGTCTGGAGGGCTACTGCGACGAGTTGCAGGAGGGGCTGACCACCCTGCGCTCGTTCATCCTTCCCGGGGGCACCCCGTCCGGCGCCCAGCTGCATGTGGCGCGCACCGTGGCGCGGCGGGCCGAGCGCACCGCCTGGGCCTGCCACGAGCAGTACGGCGATCAGCCCCAGGAACACGACGGTGGGGTCAACCTGCTGGCGATCACCTATCTGAACCGACTGTCCGACCTGCTGTTCATCATGGCGCGGGCCACCAACGGCGTCGAGGCCGAGACGCTGTGGGTGCCGGGCACCGACCGGGAGGCTCCCCCGAAGCGGCGCTCGGCGACGGCCTGAGCGTCACCGCTCCGACGGCGTCGACGGGTAGCGGCTGCCCGGCGGCGCGGACTCCAGCCACGACATCAGGCCGAGCGCGGAGTCGGTCGGCATCGCCAGCGCGCTGATCGCGCCGGTGGCCGAGTCCCGCACCAGCACCACGCTGGAGTCCTCGTACAACGTGAACTGCTCCAGGCCCTCCGGAGGACGGCGGCGCTCGTACATCACCCCCCCGCGGCGGAACCGCCGCTTCGGGCGCATGGAGAGCGAGAAGGAGCGATACCACTCCAGCTCCTCCCCCACGTAGCGAGCCATCCCGAGCGCCCAGCCTCCGCCCGGAAGGTCTTCTCGCAGCAGGCAGGCGCAATCGAAAAGCCCGCCTTTGCCGGTAAGCCAGCGTCGGCGGGCGTAGAGCAGCACCAAGGGAAGAACGGCGCAGGCCATCACCACGATGACGGCAGTCAGTTCCCAGGGCACAGCCCTTCACCCCTTTCCCGCTTGGATGCAGTCAGGGCAGCCCCCGAGTGGGGACCGCCCTGACCATGTTGTTCGTCTCAGCTGTCGCGTGCGCGCTCCGCGGCCCGGATCTGGGCCTTGAGGATGTGCAGGCGATGCTCTTGCTGATCGGTCATGCTGCCCTGGTTGCGGATGACCTCCAGCTCGGCGACCTTCCGCTGGGCCACCTCGACGGTGATCTCCTCGGCGCGCCGCACCTCCTGGCTGAGGATCGACACCCGTCCCTGCGCCACCGAGATGAACCCGCCGTCGACCGCCATGATACGGGTGCGGCCGTCCGCCCCCACGATCTCGACGACCGACGGCACCAGCGCGGCCACCATCGGCTCGTGCCCGGGCAGGATGCCGATGTCGCCCTCGGTGGTGCGAGCGATCACGTTCACCGCGCCGCCCGACCACACCTCCCGGTCCGCGGCGACGATCTGAAGCTGAAGCGGATCACGAGCCACGATCAGAGATCCTTGCTCATCTTCGACCAGTTCGCCATCACGTCGTCCATGTTGCCCACGTTGAAGAACGCCTGCTCGGCGATGTGATCGACGTCGCCGCGCACGATCATCCGGAACGACTCGATGGTGTCGGCCAGCGGCACCGTGGAACCGGGGATGTTGGTGAACTTCTCCGCCATGTAGGTGTTCTGCGAGAGGAACTGCTGGATGCGGCGCGCCCGGTTCACGATGATCTTGTCCTCTTCGGACAGCTCGTCGATGCCGAGGATCGCGATGATGTCCTGGAGCTCCTTGTTGCGCTGCAGGATCTGCTTGACCTCGACCGCCGTGTCGTAGTGGGTCTGGCCCACGTACTGCGGATCGAGGATGCGCGAGCTGGAGCTCAGCGGATCCACCGCCGGGTAGAGACCACGGGAGGCGATCTCACGGGACAGCTCGGTGGTCGCGTCCAGGTGGGCGAAGGTGGTGGCGGGGGCCGGGTCGGTGTAGTCGTCGGCCGGCACGTAGATCGCCTGCATCGAGGTGATCGAGTGGCCCCGGGTCGAGGTGATCCGCTCCTGCAGCT
>DAOLFC010000010.1:0-53276 GCA_035326505.1 Arachnia sp. | reverse complement strand
CGCTATACGCCGAGGCCTGCCGTATATGGCAAGGCCTCGGCGTATAGCGAGATCTGTGCTCACGCCACAGCCCTACAGCTCGGGATTGCGGAGGCGCAGGCTGATCTCCTCCGCATCCAGCGCGGTGAGCTGGGAGGTGAGCACCGCGGCGTCGAAAAGGCCGTCGTCCCGGGCGTCGAGGAGCGCGTCGCGCCTGGCCTCGATCGTCGCCAGCTCGTGGGCGGCGCCGTCCGCGGTGGCGGGCACGGCCTGTGCGGCGGCGTCGGTGAGGTCGACGAGCGCGGCCCGCTCGGCCGCCTGCTCCTCGGCCGTGGGGCCGGCGGTGGGTTTGATCCACAGCACGAACCAGCGCAGGGTGCCGCCTTGGACGAGCAGCGAGAACCCCGCCACCAGGAAGGCGATCAGGATCAGCAGCGACCGGTTGGGAGCATCCGACGGCAGCGTCTGGGCGGCGGCCAGCGTCACGGCGCCGCGCATCCCCGCCCACACCACGACCGCCCCGTCGCGGGCGGTGAGGGGCGAGGTGAGGAAGTAGTCGATGTCGGCGAGCAACCGGCGCACCCGCACCCGGAACTTCTCCGGATCCTGCCCGAAGCGCGATGGGGGGAACTGCTCCGGCAGGGAACCGTCTTCGATCGCGTCGTGGACCTTGCGCAGCATGGGCTGAATCCGCCGACGCCGCCGCGATCTCCCTTTCAGCCAGTACAGCAGCGGAGCGACGAACCCCGCCCTGACGAGCACCGACGCCAGCAGCACCGCCATGGCGACGCCCACCGCCCCGAGCACGACGCCGGCCCCGTCGGAGGGGAGGTCGAGCAGCAGCGCATGCAGCTCCAGCCCCATGAGCAGGAAGATCGCGCCCTCCAGCAGGAACTCGATGGTGCGCCAGTTCTGGTGGTCGGAGAGCCGCTGCATCGGCGTGAGGTGGCGCGCCGCCCCCTGCCCGGTGACCAGTCCGGCCACCACCGCCGCAACCAGCCCGGAGGCCTCCAGGCCCTCCGCGGGCAGGGCCGCGACGAAGGGCACCACGAAGCTGAGCGCGGTGGTGGCCGTGGCGTGGGCGATCCGCGCCCGGATCTTCAGGGTGAGCACGCCGACGGCCAGGCCGATCGCCGCCGCGACGACCACCGAGTAGGCGATCTCCCCCACCACGCCCCAGAACGACACGGAGACGGCCGTCGCGGCGATGGCGGTGCGGAGCATCACCAGAGCCGTCGCGTCGTTGAGCAGCCCCTCGCCGTCGAGGATCGACGTGATCCGCGGCGACACCCCGATGGACTTGACGATCGACGTCGCCACCGCGTCGGTGGGGCTGACGATGGCCCCCAGCGCGATCGACCACCACAGTCCCAGCCCGGGGATCAGCCACCAGATCAGCAGGCCGAGCAGCAGCGAGCTGATCACCACGAGCAGCACCGACAGGCCGGCGATGGGGCCGAACTCGCGCCGGAAGCTCATCACCGGCATCGACACGGCCGACGAGTACAGCAGGGGCGGCAGCAGCCCCGCCAGGATCCATTCCGGGTCCACCTCCACGGGGGCGACGCCGGGCAGGAAGCCCGCCACGATGCCGACCGCCACCAGCAGTAGCGGCGCGGCGACGTTGACTCGGGGCGCCAGCACCGCGGCGGCGCAGATCGCCACCATCGCCAGCAGCAGCCAGATTTCCATGCACCTACCTTCCCATCCGGGCGGTCTTCCGCGGTCGCGCCGACGTCACGGAGAGCTTCCGGAACCCGGATCCGCAGACTCGACCAAAGAAATCCGCGCTCCCATTTGAAACAGACGGCGTGGGGGTGCATACTGAAGTACGTGCTTCGGCGCGCTGGTGCCCCCCAAGAGCCAGCGAAGGGCCGAAGCGCACATAGAGACCGGGTGTCCGCCCCCCAAGGGACACCCGGTCTCCCTTATTTCCGGGCGACGAAGGCCCAGGAACCTCCGACAGGGCACCCCGAACACGACGGAGGAGCGTCTCGACAATCACGAGGGGCGCGAAGCACCACAGATGATTGAGTCCAAGGAGCCGTGTGTCGGGGTGTCGTCGTCGTAGCCCTGCTGCTCGACGCCAGCCTTGCTGCTCGACGCCAGCCTTGCTGCTCGACGCCAGCGTTCCTGCAAGACGCCAGCCGTATACGGCTGGCGTCTTGCACTATGACAGGCGTCGCGCGTTAAGGCAGGCGTAGAGCACCACACCGGAGCTACCATCCGCCGACCTGACCGCCCACGACCACGTCGGGGAGCGTCAGGGACAGCGTCCTCAGCCGACGATGTCCTCGGCCGCCAGACGGGCGGCGGAGGCCGCGGCATCGGTGGGCTGCTCCTCGGCCGCCAGCTCGGCGGCCGCCCGGTCGAGGTAGTTCTGCTTCTCCCGCGCGACGCGCCCCGCGTCCCAGCCGAGCGCGGCCGCGGCGATCTCCGCCACCTCGTCGACCACGGAGGCGCCGCGGTCGCGGGCCTCGGAGTTCAGCCGCACGCGCGCCACCAGGATGTCCTCGATGTGCAGCGCGCCCTCGTGGGTGCAGGCCCAGCGCACCTCCGCGCGCAGGAAGCGCGGGGCGGTGGCCAGGGGCGCGGCCAGCGCGGGGTCGGCGTCGATGGTGGCCAGCACCTCCGGCAGCTCCGAGCCGTAGCGCGCCAGCAGGTGCATCATCCGGTCGTCGTCGAAGCCGTACTTCGCGCCCAAGCCCCGCGACCTGTTGCGGACCGCCGCGAAACCGTCGGCCCCCAGCAGCGGCAGCGACGCGGTGACCGACGGGCGGCTCTTGGCCCCCGCCTCGCCCAGCGCGAAGTCGACGGCGTCCTCCGCCATCACCCGGTAGGTGGTGAGCTTGCCGCCCGCGATGGCGACCATGCCCGGCACCACCTCGCTGACGGTGTGCTCGCGGGAGACCTTCGTCGACTTCGACTCGTCGAGCACCTTCGGCTGGAGCAGCGGCCGCAGGCCGGCGTAGGTGCCGATGATGTCGTCGCGGGTGAGCGGCGCGGCGAGCACGGCGTTGGCGTGCTCAAGCACGTAGTCGATGTCGGCCGACGTGGGGACGGGATGGGCGAGCTGCTCGTGCCAGGCGGTGTCCGTCGTGCCGATCACCCAGTAGTGCTGCCACGGGATGATGAACAGCACCGACTTCTCCGTGCGCAGGAACATGCCCGAGCGGCCCCGCAGCCGATCCTTGCGCACGACGATGTGGATGCCCTTGCTGGCGAGCACCTTGAGCCCACCGGTGCCGCCGGCCAGGTCCTGGGTCTTCTCGGTCCACACGCCGGTGGCGTTGACGATCCGCTTGGCGCGGATGGTGAGGCTCCTCCCGGTCTCCAGGTCGGTGGCCTCGGCGCCGACGGCCCGGCCGCCCTCCTTGACGATGCCGGTGACGCGCACCCGGCTGGCGGGCTCGGCGCCGTACTTCAGCGCGGTGCGGATCAGGGTGATCACCAGGCGCGCGTCGTCGACCCGGGCGTCGTGGAACTCGATGGCGCCGATCAGCGAGTCGGGGTCGATGTCGGGGAAGTGCGCGATGGCCCCCCTCTTGGACAGGTGCTTCTGGATGGGCACCGTCTTCTTCCCGCCGGCGCCCACGCGGGCCAGCGCGTCGTACATGCCGACGCCGACGGCGGAGTAGGCCCGCTCGACGACGCGTGTGCGGAGCGGCCACAGGAAGGGCTGCGCCTCCACGAGGTGCGGGGCGATGGTGGTGAGCAGTCGACCGCGCTCGCGCAGCGCCTCGGCGACCAGCGCGAAGTCGAGGTTGTAGAGATAGCGCAGGCCGCCGTGGATCAGCCGCGACGACCGCGACGAGGTTCCCGCCGCCCAGTCCTGGGCCTCGACGACGGCCGTGCTCAGGCCGCGGGTCGCCGCGTCGAGAGCGATTCCGGCCCCCGTGACGCCCCCGCCGATCACCAGGACGTCGAACTCCCGCGAGGCGAGCGCCTCGATCGACGTTGCGCGCTGGTCCAGCGACAGTTCCACGGACATGACCGCTCCTTACACTCGATGCATCTCGGTGGAACCTACTCAAGTACCCTTGCACGAATAGCTCAAGCCCCTTGAACGTTCTCGCGTGAGCAGGGAAGGACGGTGCACACATGCCGATGGAGCCCCTCGCCGCTCACGATCCCCAGCATGCGCGGCGCCTCATGTCGGTCGCGCAGATGTACTACATCCAGGCGGAGACGATGGAGGCGATCGCCCACCAGATCGGGGTCTCCCGCTCCACCGTGTCCCGGCTGCTCAAGGAGGCGCGCGACACCGGGCTGGTGCAGGTGCGCATCGTCGATCCGGCCACGCCGCTCAATCACCTCGCCGACCAGTTCGCACGACGGTTCGGGGTGAGGGCGCATCTCGTGCGCGTCCGGCCGGGCGCGTCGCACCTCTTCCGGCTCGACCAGGTGAGCAAACTCGCGGCCGACCTGCTCGGCCGCTGGGTCTCCGACGGCGACGTGGTGGGCATCGCCTGGGGCACCACCGTCGAGGCGATCGCCCAGCACCTGCGCCAGCGCACCCTGAGCGGGGTCACGGTGACCGGCCTCAACGGCGGGGCGAACCACCAGACCACCGGCCTGCCCTACACCGGCTCCATCCTGGCGCGCTTCGCGCAGGCCTTCGACGGGCAGGAGCAGCTCTTCGCGCTGCCCGCGTTCTTCGACGATCCCGCCACCCGGGCGGCGATGTGGCGCGAGCGCAGCACCCGGCACATGCTCAGCGTGCGGGCCGAATGCCGGATCGCGCTGTTCGGCGTCGGCAGCCTGGACTCGGAGCTTCAATCGCACGTCTACTCGGCCAACTATCTCAGCGACGCCGACCTGGCCCAGCTGCGCGGCGACGGCGTCGTCGGCGACGTCTGCACGGTGATGCTGCGCAGCGACGGGTCGTGGCGCGACATCGCCCTGAACCGGCGCGCCACCGGCATGACCCCCGACGAGCTGCGCACCATCCCGAAGCGGCTCTGCGTCGTCGCCGGGATCTCGAAGGTGGCCCCGCTGCTCGGGGCGCTGCGGCTCGGCGTGATGACCGACCTGGTGATCGACGAGGAGACCGCCCGCGAGGCCCTGCGCCGGATCGACGCGGCCACCGGCTGAGCCGCGCGGGGCTGGGGCGTATTGCGGAAGTGGAAGTGGCCTACTCCTCGACCCAGTCGAAGGTCTTGGAGACGGCCTTCTTCCAGTCGCGGTAGAGGCGCTCGCGCTCGCCGGGATCGGCGGCGGGCTCCCAGCTCTTGTCCTCCGCCCAGTTGTCGACGACGTCCTGCTCGCCGTCCCAGAAGCCGGTGGCGATGCCGGCCGCGTAAGCGGCGCCGAGCGCCGTGGTCTCGGCCACCACCGGGCGGATCACCGGGACGCCCAGTTGATCGGCCTGGAACTGCATCAGCAGCTCGTTGGCCGTCATGCCGCCGTCGACCTTGAGTTCGGCCAGCTTCACGCCGGAGTCGGCCTCCATGGCGTCCAGCACCTCGCGGGTCTGGTAAGCCGTGGACTCCAGGGCCGCGCGGGCGATGTGACCCCGGTTGACGTAGCGGGTGAGCCCGACGATCGCGCCCCGGGCGTCGGAGCGCCAGTAGGGGGCGAACAGGCCGGAGAACGCCGGCACGAAGTAGGCGCCGCCGTTGTCCTCCACCGACGCCGCCAGCGTCTCGACCTCGGGCGCGCTGTCGATCATCCTCAGGTTGTCGCGCAGCCACTGCACCAGCGAGCCGGTGACCGCGATCGAGCCCTCCAGCGCATAGACCGCCGCGTCGTCGCCGATCTTGTAGCAGACCGTGGTGAGCAGGCCGTTCTTCGACGGGACGATCTCGGTGCCGGTGTTCATCAGCATGAAGTTGCCGGTGCCGTAGGTGTTCTTCGCCATGCCGGGCTCGAAGCAGGCCTGGCCGAACGTGGCCGCCTGCTGGTCGCCGAGGATGCCCGCGATCGGGACCCCCTCCAGCAGGCCGTGCGCCCGGCCCTCGCCGTAGACCTCGGCGGAGCTCTTGATCGCCGGCAGCATCGAGAGCGGGATGGTCATGTCGGCGGCGATCTCGGGGTCCCAGTCGAGGGTGCTCAGGTCCATCAGCATGGTGCGCGACGCGTTGGTCACGTCGGTGACATGCACGCCGCCCTCGACGCCGCCGGTCATGTTCCACAGCACCCAGGTATCCATGGTTCCCATCAGCAGCTCGCCGGCCTCCGCGCGCTCGCGGGCACCGTCGATGTTGTCCAGGATCCACTTCACCTTGGGGCCGCAGAAGTAGGTGGCCAGCGGCAGGCCGACGCGATCCTTGTATCGGTCCTGGCCGGCCTCGCCGCCGAGCTCCTCGACGAGCTTGCCGGTGCGGGTGTCCTGCCAGACGATGGCGTTGCAGACGGGCTCGCCGCTGGTCTTGTCCCACACGACGGTGGTCTCGCGCTGGTTGGTGATGCCGACGGCGTGGATGTCGGAGGCGTTCAGCGAGGCCTTGCTCAGTGCCTCGGCGACGACGGCCCGGACGTTGTCCCAGACCTCGACGGGGTCGTGCTCGACCCACCCGGCGCGCGGGAAGATCTGCTCGTGCTCCTTCTGACCGGCGGAGACGATGCGCCCCTGGCGGTTGAAGACGATGGCGCGGGACGACGTCGTTCCCTGGTCGATGGCGAGGATGAACTTCTCGGTCATATCGCGTATTCCTTTCACGGCGTTGTGGATGCGGGGCTGCGTTCTGGAGAGCGAGGCTGTGGATGCCGAGCTTACGGCGCCCGGCCGTCGAGGCGGCACCGTAGAGAGACGAGAAGGCCTGCCGGGCACCCGGGCTCAAGCCCCGGGACCGGCGATGGACGACCGGTGACGTATCCTTCCGCCATGTCCGACGAGCTGCTTTTCGACACCCGCGACGGCGTGGGCCGGATCACCCTGAACCGGCCTCGGGCCATCAACGCGTTGACCTCCGCGATGATGGACGACCTCTCCCGGACGCTCACCGCCTGGGCCGGCGCCGACGAGATCCGCACCGTCGAGCTGCACGGCGCCGGCGAGCGCGGCTTCTGCGCGGGCGCCGACATCCGGGAGTTGGCCGGAATCCTCGCCGACGGCGGCGACTGGGTGCGGTTCTTCGAGGTGGAGTACGCCCTCAACGCGCTGATCGGGGCCTACCCCAAGCCGCTGGTCGCGCATCTGCGCGGCGTCACCATGGGCGGCGGGCTCGGGCTGAGCGGCCACGCGTCGCGCCGGATCGTCTACGCCAACACCCTCTGCGCGATGCCCGAGACCAAGATCGGCTTCTTCCCCGACGTCGGCATCCTCTTCCAGCTGTCCCGGGCGGGGGCCGTCGGCGCCCACATCGCCCTCGCGTCAGCCACCTTCACCGGCGGCGACGCGATCCGGATCGGCCTGGCCGACGAGTCGGCCGACGGCGAGCTGCCCGCGCCGCTGTTCGACGACGACACGTCGTGGATCGCGGAGTGCTACACCGGCGACGATGCGGTGGAGATCGTGCGTCGCCTGGAGTCCCATCCCCACCCGGATGCCCGCAAGGCCGCGGCCAACATCCGGGAGCGCAGCCCCCTCGGGGTCCACGTCGCGCTCCGGGCCCTGCGCAACGCCCGGACCATGACCCTGCCCGAGGTCCTCGCCCAAGACCTGCACCTGGTGCGCGCCATGCTTCCCCTCGACTTCCCCGAGGGCGTGCGCGCCCTGTTGATCGACAAGGACAACCACCCGCATTGGATCCACGCCCGCCTGGAAGACGTCACCGAGGCCGAGGTCGACGCCCTCTTCGACTAGAAGTGGTCTGGGATGCGACCACGACTGGCTATGCAGCCAAACTTGTACCTATGCCTCTCTCAGAGTTCGCTATTCCACCGAAGTCGGTGGAATAGCGAACTGCTAAGACGGGATTAACTCGAGCCTGCGTCGACTCGCGACTCAGACGAAGCGCACCCAGTTGGGTCCGGCTCCGGTCTCGACGCGATCCAGCGTCGTGAGCCGACCGTCGTCCTCGATCCGGGACAGCGACGCGGCACCGGAGGCCTCGCCCACGACGACGACGTGCCTCCCGTCGGGCGCGACGCCGAAGCCGCGCGGCTGGGTCTCGGTGCTGGTCAGCGCCACGACCTCCCCGAGCCGCCCGTCGCCCCCGACCACCACCGTGGCGATCGTCGAGGCGGAGCGTTCGGAGCAGAGCAGCCAGCGGCCGTCGGCGAGGTGGACGTCGGCGCCCCAGATCAGGTGCTCGGCTTGGGGGTCTGCGCCGTATCGGCTCACGGACAGTCCCGCGGCGGGATCGACGATCCCGACCGCCTCGGCGACGGCGAGGACCCCGGTGACGGGGTCGCGGTCGAGGCGGAAGGCCTGCCCGGTGAACTCGGTGACCAGGTAGGCCGAGGTCTCGTCCCCGGCGAGGACCAGGTGCCTCGCACCCGCCCCGGCCGGCAGTTCCACCGTCGGGGGGTCGAGCGGGGTGAGGGAGCCGTCCTCCGCGACGGCGCACTGCGCGACCAGATCGTCGCCGAGGGAGACGAAGTAGGCGAACTGCCCCGCGTCGTCGGCGACCACGCAATGCAGGTTACGATGCTCGATCTTCGGCGTCGGCTCGCCGAGCACCCCGTCGGCGACGGGCCACGCCCGACCCCACCCGCCGTGGTACGACGCCCCCAGCAGGACGGTCCCTGCCCTTGTCAGATCGAGGTAGGCGACGTGCTCGCCCACCGCGCGCCGCGACACCTCGGCGAGCTCACCCGACTCCCGATCGAGGCGAAGCGTGACGACGCCGGGCTCCGGCACCTTCGTCGCGCAGTAGACGAGGTCGCGCTCCCGGTCGACGGCGAACGTCGCACAGCCGACCCCGACCAGCGTGCTGGCGATCAGCTCCAGGCGTCCCTCCGCCAGTCGGAGCACCGAGACGGTGCCCTCTTTCGCGTTGCCGATCAGGACCAAAGGCGCGTGTGTCATGGTCGCCATCGTAGTTAACCGACGCTCCACGACGCTCGCCTCGAGGCTCCGGTTCGCTCCGCACCTCAACGAGCGTCATGTCACGCGAACTCAGTCGGCCAGCGACTGCAGGTACTTCTCCGCATCGAGCGCGGCCGCGCAGCCGCTGCCGGCGGCGGTGATCGCCTGACGGTAGCGGTGGTCCACTAGGTCGCCGCAGGCGAAGACGCCGGGCAGGTTGGTGGCCGTCGAATCGGCGGCGGTGAGGACGTAGCCCTCCGCGTCGAGATGGACCTGGTCGGTGATCAGCTCGGAGCGCGGATCGTGACCGATGGCCACGAACAGCCCGCTCACCGGCAGCTCGCGCTGTTCGCCGGTGACCGTGTCGGTGAGCGTGACCGACCGGAGGGAGTTCTCCCCGTTGATGCCGCTCACGACGGAGTTCCAGGCGAAGTCGATCTTGGGGTCGCGCTCCGCGCGCTCGGCCATGATCTTGGAGGCGCGCAGCTGGTCGCGGCGGTGGATGATCGTGACGCTGGAGCCGAAGCGCGACAGGAAGGTGGCCTCCTCGACGGCGGAGTCGCCACCGCCGACGACGGCGATGGGCACGTCGCGGAAGAAGGCGCCGTCGCAGGTGGCGCACCAGGAGACGCCGCGTCCGGAGAGGCGGTCCTCGTCGGACAGCCCCAGCTTGCGATACCCCGACCCCATGGCGAGGATCACGGTCTTGGCGCGGTACTCCTCGTCGGAGGAGTCGCGGACGATCTTGATCTCGCCGGTGAGGTCGAGTTCGGTGGCGTCGTCGGTGATCAGCACGGCCCCGAAGCGCTCGGCTTGGGCGCGCATGTTGTTCATCAGGTCGGGGCCCATGATGCCCTCGGGGAAGCCGGGGAAGTTCTCCACCTCGGTGGTGTTCATCAGCGCGCCGCCCCCGGTGAAGGCGCCCTCGAAGACGATCGGCTTCAGGTTGGCGCGCGCCGCGTAGATGGCCGCGGTGTAGCCCGCCGGTCCGGATCCGACGATGATGACCTCATGCACTTCTGCCTCTGACATGACCCTCCTAGATGAATAGCGCCCCCATCCTATGCCCCCTTCCTCGGGAGGGGTTCCGCCGAGAGCGAGCACAAATCTCGCTATACGCGGAGAGCTTCCGTATATGGCAAGGCCTCGGCGTATAGCGAGATCTATGCCGGCGAAGCCGGGGTGGCGGACATAGGTAGGCTGTTCCCCATGAACGACAACCTGTCCCGCACCGATCTGGAGGCCGCCCTCGAGGTCCGCAGAGAGCTCGGGGAGAGCATCGAACCCGGACTGGTCGATTCGCTGGCCACCAAGGTGGAGGAGACGGTGCGTCGCCGCTACGACGCCGAGTTCGCGTTGCGCGCCAACCAGAAGGCCACCATGGGGGTGTCCAACGCTCAGCGGGTCACCATCGCCATCGTGTCCCTGGTGATGGCGATCCCCCTCACGGCCATTGCCGCCAGCCTCACCGGGCTCATCGGGATGGTGCTGGTGTGGACGGGCATCGTCGCGATCAACATCGCGCTGGCCCTCCGGCCGCCGCAGAAGTAGCAGCCCGGGATCCTACACCCTCGCCAGGTGCTCGTCCATGATCCGGCGCGACGCGAGGGTGAGGTTCTTCCAGCGCGCGGTGATCGCCCCGTTGTCCACCTGATCGACGAAGGCGATCAGTTCGTGGTGCATGGTGTCGGCGGGCGAGACGTCATCGATGTCGAGGAGCACCTGGGAGTGTCCTCGCCGCTCCAGGACGACGATGTTCGACGGTTCGGCGAGGTCGTTGATCGCGAGCGTGGCGTCCTCGCCCACGATGGTGCTCGGCCCCACCCCCATGCCGATCTTCGAGTACACCACGTCGGCGATCATCGAACCGTAGTCGAGTTGGATGCTGCCCCCGGCCTCGAAGCCGTTGGCCAGCCGCACGCTGTGCCCGGTGTGGCTCAGCGGGGTGCCGAAGAAGTCGAGGGCGGGCTGTAGGCAGTAGACGCCGATGTCGGCCAGGGCGGAGTTGCCGAGCGTCGGATCGAAGGCGTTGATCCGCTCGCCGGCCCGGAACCGGTCGTAGCGCGAGGAGTACTGCAGCTTCTCGATGTGCGCGTAGCGCAGCGTGCCGAGCCGCTGCACGGTCTCCCGGATGAAGCGGTGCGTCGGGGTGTGCAGGTGGCGCGTGGCCTCCATCAGCACGACGCCCTGCCGGGCTGCGGCGGCGAAGAGGTCCTCGGCTTCGGCGGCGCTGGCTGTCATCGTCTTCTCGACGAGGACGTGGCGCCCCGCGTCGATGGCAGCCATGGCCTGCGAATAGTGCGCGACGGTGGGGCTGGCGATGTATACGGCATCCACCTCCCCGAGCATCGACGCGTAGTCGGCGAAGGCGCGCTGCAGGCCGTGCTGCCGCGCGAACGCCTGGGCTCGGTCCTCGGTGCGCGAGTACACCGCCACCGGCTGCACGCGCCCGTTGGTGCGCCGGGATGCGGCGACGAACCACTCGCTGATGAAGTTGGTCCCGACTATGCCGACACGCAGCATCTCTTCTCCTTCGCTTCCGTTGGCGCGCCGGGATGCCGCTGAACGTGTCGCGGAACGACGCGGCGCCCCGCCCAGCGTATCGGCGCGAGATTCCGGGCGCACGGGAACATTTCGCTCTGGGCGTGCCTCGTCGGGCAGGGCGCGGGCAACCCTCGTCTGACAACGCGCGATGGGCGCCGTGGCGCCGAAGCCCGATGCCGAGTTATCCACAGTCTGAGATGCGACGGTGGTGTTCGGCGCGCGAAACACTTAGATTTTTTGCCGGAAGGGGGCACCGGTGAAACGAAAGAGATCCGCATCCGACGACTCGCCGGATCAGGCGCGCAGACCCGCAGCGGTCCAGTTGAGGGCGCGTCGCAGTCCCAGGCTGATCGCGCTCGGCGTGCTGGTGGTCGCCCTGGGCGCCCTGGGCGCGGCGGCGCTGCACACCATGAACAACGACCGCGTCCCCGTGCTGGCGATGGCCGTCGACGTGGGCCGCGGGGAGACGATATCCGCCGAGAGCATCACCACCGTCGAGATCCCGGCGACCCTCGCCGAGGGCGCACTCACCCCCGACGAGGCGGATCAGCTGGTGGGCCAGCGCGCCCGCAGCGACCTGCTCCAGGGCTCCTACCCGCGCCCGGATCACGTCGGCGACGCGGCGCTTCCGGACGGCGAGGTGCTGATCGGCCTCCGCCTGCCGCTCGGCCGGATGCCGGTCACCACGATGCCGCCGGGCACGCAGGTGCAGTTGGTGAGCCTCGTCGACAACGCCCAGGCCTCCGCGGTGGTCACCAGCCTGCCGGCCGCCGTCGGCGACGGCGAGACCTTCGTCCTCGACGTGCGGGTGCGCGCCGATCAGGCCACCACGCTCACCCGGCTCGCGGCCACCGATCAGGTGGCGCTGATCATGACCAAGGAGGCGTGAGATGGCCGTCGTGCTGCTCTGCGGCGCTCCCGGGTCGCCCGGGGTGACGACGACGGCCCTGGGCCTCTCCCTCACCTGGCCGCGCGACGTGCTGCTGGCCGACTGCGACCGCGATCCTTCGCACGCGGTCCTGGCCGGCTACCTCCGGGGCGTCGACCATCAGGGGATCGGGCTGGGGTCGCTGCTCCAACTGCACCGCGAGGGCGGCGACTTCGCCACCGAACTCCTGCGGCACACCCTCACCCTCGCGGAGGGGGATGCGCCCCGGCGCCGGTTCCTGCCGGGCTTCCCCCATCCGGGGATGCCGCGCCTCTTCGATCCGGTCTGGGCGCCGCTGGGCGAGGGCTTCGCCGCGCTCGACGCGATCGGCACCGACGTGCTGATCGACGGCGGACGGGTCGGCCCCCGCGGCCTGCCGCTGGGGTTGATGACGAACGCCGACGCCGTCCTCGTCGTGGTGCGGTCGTCGCTGCGGTCGCTCGCCGCGACGCGCATCCACCTGGCCACGCTCGCCGATCAGCTGGCCGGCCTGCCCGTCGCGCGCCCCTGGGGGTTGGTGCTGGTCGGCCCGCGCCGGCCCTACGCGAGCGGAGAGATCGCCCGCCAGTTCGGCGCTGAGGTCTGGGCGGAGCTGCCGTGGGATCCGCGTCGCGCCGAGGTGCTGAGCGACGGGGCGCCCGACCCCCGGCGGTTCTTCGAGCACGACCTGATGGGCAGGTTCCGGGCGGAGGCCAAGCGGTTCGGCGAGCGCCTGGGCGGCGAACGAGGCAGACGCCTCGCCACGTTGAGGAGGACCCCGGCATGAGCATCTCGGCCTCGGATCCCCCCTCCCTGTCCGGCGACCTCGGGCTCCTCGGCCTGATCCCCGCGCCCTCCCCCGACGACGACCGCCCGGACGGCCCTCGTCGCGCCCGAGCCGAGACGCCATACGCCGACCTCGGCCCCTGGATCCCCCGGCAGCCCGAACCGCCCACCGGATCGCAGATCGACTGGCAGCTGGTCGTCGCCCTCCGCCGCCAAGCCGCCGAGCACCTGAGCCACGCCGCCGACGAGTGGCGCTCCACCCGCGGCACGCCCATGCCCGACGAGGATCGTCGCGTCCGCGGCCGGGCGATCATCCGGGCGGTGGTCCACGCCCGCGCGCAGCTGCTGAGCGAGCAGGGCGAAGCGCTGTGGGCGCTGGAGACCGAGACCCGCTACGCCGACGCGGTGGAATCGGCCATCTTCGGCTACGGCCGGATGCAGCCCCTCTTCGAGATCCCGGGCGCGGAGAACGTCGAGATCCACGGCCACGACACCGTCACGGTGCAATACGGCGACGGTCGGCGCGAGAGCCATCCGCCGGTGGCCGACAGCGACGAGGAGCTGGTGGAGGCGGTGCGCTTCCTGGGCGAGACGGCCACCCCGTCGCGGCCCTTCGACGACGCCCACCCCACCATGACCCTGGCGCTCGGCAACCGCTTCCGGCTGCACGCCATCGGCTTCGGCCTGAGCTACCGGCCCAGCATCGTGATCCGGCAGCATCTGCTCACCGATGTCACCCTGGCGGATCTCGCTCGCGACGGCACCGTGCCGCGCCCCGTCGCCGAGCTCCTGCATTCGGCGGTGCGCGCGCACAAGTCGATCGTGATCAGCGGCGATCAGGGCGCGGGCAAGACCACCCTGCTGCGCGCGCTGATCGACGCGATCCCTCCGACGGAGCGCTTCGGCACGCTGGAGACCGACTACGAGCTCCTCACCCACCTCAACGAACGCCGGCGCAACATGCTCGCGCTCCAGGCCCGGATCGGGATGGGCGAGTCGGCCGACGGGCGGGCACTCGGCAGCTACACCGTCGCGGATCTGATCCCGGAGGCGCTGCGCCAGAACCTCAGCCGCCTGATCGTCGGCGAGGTGCGCGGCGAGGAGGCGGGGGCGATGTTCGAGGCGATGCAGGCCGGGGCGGGGACGTTGTCGACGACGCACTCCCATTCCTCCGCCTCGACGATCGACCGCCTGGCGGCCCGGGTCGCCCAGGGCGGGGTGCTGGGCATGGATGAGGCCATGCGCCAGATCGCCCATCACATCGACCTCATCGTCCATGTGGTGCTGCGCGACGACGTGTGGCGCGGGGGACGCCGACGGCGTTACGTGAGCGAGGTGCGACGGCTCACCGGGTCGCTGGAGGCCGGACGGCCCACCACCCACCTCGTGTACCGGGCCGAGACGCCTTCCCAACCGGAGCTGTTCCAGCCCGACGCCGCCATCGCGGAGGAACTCGCCCCCTTCCGGCAGGGGTCGCCATGGGGACCGTGATCGCGGCCACGAGCGGCGCCCTGCTGGTTCTGGGTGCGCTCCTCCTGTTCGACGGGCTGCGCCGCCGGGAACGCTTCTCCACAGAATCATCCACAGGTCTGTGGAAAAAAGCCTCGTCCTTGTGGGAACGGCTGAGTCCGAAGCGACGCCGATGGGTGCTGGTCGCGCTGGCCGCCGGCTTTCTGACCGCGGCCGTCACGGGCTGGGTGCTGGCCCTCGTCGTCGTTCCGGTGGCGCTGATCACGATCCCGCTGCTGCTCTCCGAGCCGGCCCATCACGAGGTCGAGCTGCTCGCCGCCCTGGACCGCTGGGTCCGGCTGCTGGCCACGTCGCTCACCTCCGGGAAGTCGATCCGCGACGCGGTCTTCGCCACCCGCGGCCAGACGCCTGCCCCGCTCGTCGCGGCGGTGACCCGACTCTGCGACCGCCTCGACCAGCGCTGGCCCACCCGCGACGCCCTGCTCGCGATGGCCGACGAGCTCGACTCCGCCGACGCCGACGCCGTGCTCGCGGCCTTGGCGATCGCGTCGTCGCGCGGCGGCATCGGCACCCACGCGACGCTCACCGGACTGTCGGACACGATCCAGGACCGGCTGCGCGCACTGCGGGAGGTCTCCGCCGAACGCGCCAAGCCGCGGGTGGTCGTGCGGCAGGTGACGATCATCACGCTCGCGGTGCTGGGCCTGGCGCTCGTCTTCAGCGGCTCCTTCTTCGCGCCCTACCGCACGCCGCTCGGTCAGCTCTTCGCGCTGCTGCTGTGCGCGGCGTACCTGGGCTGCCTGGTCATGCTGCGACGGCGCACCGTCCCGCCGCCGGCCCCCCGGTTCCTGAGGAGCAGATCGTGATCGGGTGGGCGCTCGCGAGCGGCGCCGTCGTGGGGCTGGGCGCGATCCTGATCGTCGTGGGAATCCGGCCCGCGACCGTTCGCCTCGACGATGCGCTCGGGCTGCTCGGTGCCCGCTCACCCTCCGTCGCCGCCGACGGTGCGGAAGGCGGCGGCGGCAGGTGGTCGCCGCGGAACTGGCGGCTCCCGCTCTCGCAGCGCCAGCAGCAGCTGCTCCTGATGCAAGGACGCCCCGTCGGCGACTTCTTCACCGAGAAGGCCGTCTTCGCCCTGGCCGGCCTGCTGCTCCCCGGGATATGGATGATCACGATGCTCCTGCTGGGCCAGCGGCCCAGCCCTACCCCGCTCGTCTTCGGGCTCGCGGGCGCGGCGGCGGGGTATTTCCTTCCCGACCTGCTCCTGGCGCGCTCGGCTCCCGCGCATCGCCGGGCGACGACGGACGCCGTCCACACCTTCTTCGACCTCGTCGCCCTGGAACGGCTGGCCAACGCCTCGGCCTCCCAGTCGGTGGCCGCGGCGGCGGAGATCTCCGACGCGCCGCTGTTCCGGCGGATCACCGTCGGCTTGGAACGCGCGCGCCTGGAGCAGCGCCCGCCTTGGGGCGAGCTGAGGGAGATCGCCAGGGAGTGGGACGTTCCCGAGCTGGCCGATCTCGCCGACGTGATGCAGCTGGAGGAGCAGGGCGTCGGGCTGGCCGGCGTCCTCCAGGCTCGGGTCAAGGAACTGCGCGACGCGCACCTGACAAGGCAGAAGATCGCCGCCCAGGAGGCCAGCGAGGGGCTGACCATCTGGATGACGATCCCAGCCATGCTGCTCGGCCTGGCCTTCCTCATCCCCGCACTGCTCCGTCTCCTGGAGACCTGATCCCCCTGTTCACAGCTATTCCGACACGAGAGGAAGAAAAATGAGAAGAGCCATCCATCGGGCGCTCGGCGCCGTACTGACGCTGAGCACCCCGCCGCGACGCGACGAGCGGGGACTCTCGCAGTCCACCGAGAACGCCATCCTGCTCGCCGGCGCTGCCGCTGTCGCACTGGTGATCATCACCGTGATCACCAAGTACGTCACCGACAACCTGCCGGGCTAACGGGTTCGACGCTCCTGCGGGTGACGCTCCTTGAGGTGCTCTTCGCAGGTCCTGAGGGATGCCCGCCATGGTCACCATCGTGAGGGGAAATGCTCAGGGTGCGGGCATCATCTCGAAGGGCGAAGGGACCCCGCGCACCCTTTGTGCAGGGACTTGTGGTCGGGTCCGGGAGGGCTGGGAGGTAAGGGCGGCGACCTGCCATCCAGACTCCGCGACGACATGACGGCTTGGTGCGTGGTCGGGGTCTTCTTTACGGTCGCCGCCCTTACCTCCCAGCCCTCCCTCCGGTTCTTTGCGACGTTCCTGGGGGGTGACGCTCCTTGAGGTGCCCTACCCCGGTCCCTGAGGGCGGTCCCTGAGGGCGAAGCGAGCCCCCGCAACCCTCCGCAGGAACCTGACCCGCGAACAACCCGGTTTCCCTGCCCACAGGAACGACGAATAGTCAAGGGCCTTCGGCGAACTGTGGATAAACCGCACCATGTTTTCCACAGCGCGGGAGAAGTGCGGGACATCTGTGCGATTCACCACAACAATAGGAACCCGGGACACGGCTGCGGCCGCGGGACCGTTCAGGAAGGGAGGCAGCCATGCGACTGGTACGCGCGCTGGCAGCGGCCGTTCTTCTTGCTGCCCTCCTGGTCGGGGTCCCCTATCTGCTTCTCGCCTGGGGTCGCTGGGATACGCTGCTCTCGGCCGACTGGCTTGCCCTGCTCACCAGGCCCGACGACGGTCAGGTGCTCCTGGGGCTCCTGACCGTGGCGGGATGGCTCGCCTGGGGGCTGGTCGCCATCACGACGGTGCTGGAGGGTCTGGCGGCGCTCACCCGGCACCGGGTGTCGCTCCGGCTCCCGGGAACGGGCTGGCTCCGGCCAGGGATCGCGACGTTGATCGCGGCGGTGACGCTCACCCCCGCCACCGCTCTGGCCGCGCCGTCCGCGTATGCCGCTCCGCCCCCCACGGAACTCGGCGCCACCGAGGTCGCCGCTCCGGAGGACGCACCCCCCACAAACTCGACGGCGCAGCGATCCCCCGGCCGGTCCTACACCGTCCAGGCCGGAGACGAACTCTGGGACATCGCGGAGCGCGAACTCGGCGCGGGAGACCAGTGGCGCCAGATCCTCGCGCTCAACCCCGGTCTCGCAGCAGACACCCGCTTGGTACCGGGCCGCCAGATCGCGCTCCCCCCGCTCGTCGGCCTGGCGGAGCAGGGCGAAGGCACGGACGACGAGAACGACGAGGCGCCCCGGACGGTCACCGTCGGTCGCGGAGACAGTCTCTGGGCGATCGCGAAGGAGCATCTGGGAGACCCGCACCGCTGGACGGAGATCTACGAGCTGAATCGCGAGGCCGTCGCGGATCCCGACGAGATCGAGGTCGGATGGCAGCTCCGGCTCCCGGCTCCCCGCGCCGAGGCCGTCCACCCGGAAGAGCCCGGCCGGGCAGCTCCGGAACCCGGCGTCCCGGAGGCAGCCAACCCGCCGACCCTCTCTCCGGACGCTCTCACGCCGGACGCCGTCGCACAGGACCCAGTCGCGAAGGACCCAGTCGCTCAGGAACCCGGCATCCCGGAGGCGGCCGAGCTGCCGACCCTCCCCCTGGGCCCTCTCACGCCGGAGTCCGTCGCGCAGGACCCGTCAGCCCCGACGGCCCATCCGTCCCCCGCGACGCCGGAGGCCCTGCCCACGGAGCCGCCCGGTCCCCGGCGCTCCGCCGCTCAGCCCACCGCCCCGGCGGAGGACGCGGCCCCCACTCTCGACGCGCTCCCTCAAGACGATCCCGATGCGGGAGTGGGTGCCCTCCTGGGCTCCATGGGAGCCGTGCTGGCCGCCGGCCTCACGGGAGGACTCGCCGGGCGTCGGAGGATCCAGGCGCTGGGGCGCGAGATGGGCCGTCGGATCGTTCCCCTCGGCGCCGACCTCGGCCGCTTCTGGACCGCCTTGGTTCGCCGCGGCGATCAGGCCCGGCAACCTGACCAGCCGTGCCCGCCGACGGCCTGGCTGGCGGGGTGGACCCCCGACGGGGAGGAGGCCTACCTCGACCTCGAGGCCCGCGGCGCCACGTTCGTCGCCGCCCCCGAGCACCTCGCCCAGGGGCTCCTGGGCACCGCCATCACCAGCCTGCTGTGCGCGCCCTGGTCGGAGGAGGTCTCGTTGGTCATCGCGGATGCGCCGGACTCCTGGGCGGACGCGGTGGACGACCCCGCCGTCGCCGCGTCCACCACCGCGGAGGCACTCGACGAACTGGCGACGACCATCGCGGAGCGCCGGATCGAGCTCGGGACGCGCCGCCTCGACGAGGTTCGCGACGACGCCGCCCTGGCCTCGTCCTGGGCGCCCGTGGTGTTCGTCTTCTGCCGCGCCCTCACCCCACGCGAGATCCGCGAGGTCGAGCACGCCCTCGGCATCGGTCGTGCGGGGATCTCCGTGCTCGCCGCCGCCGACGGGGCGAGCCGGGAGCAGACCGTCCGCCTGGAGTCGGGCCGGCTCGTCCTGGGCGACGACGGTCGGACGCTGACCCCGCAACTCGTCGACGCGCCCGCACGCCGAGCCATCGTGAGCCTGTTCGCGGCGACGGGCACCCAGACCACCGAGCCCGCCCCGTGGTGGGCCGACCAGGCCGCGAGCGACCCCGGGCCGACGCCGAGCCCCCTCCCCCGAAGATCCGCAGCGGAGGTCGATCCGATGCACAAGCCCACCTTGTTGCTACTGGGAGACGTGAGCCTGGAGCACGCCACCGGGCCCCCGCCCAGCAGGGCCCGCACGCAGTGCATCGAGTATTGCGCCTGGTTGCTCCAGCATCCCGGCGCCACCGCCCCGCAGATGCAGCAGGGGCTTCTCGTGGCGGAGGGCACCCGGCGCTCCAACATGAGCCGGCTGCGCACCTGGCTGGGTGCCGCCCCGGACGGGGAGCGCTACCTGCCGGACGCGTACTCGGGACGCATCGAGCTCCACCCTTCGGTATCCTCGGACTGGGAGCGCTTCGAGGCGCTGATCAGCGGTGGGGTCAACCTCGCGAGCAGCGCCGTCCTGGTCGACGCGCTGACCCTGGTGCGCGGCACCCCCTTGGCCGACGTGTCGTTCCAGTGGCCGTGGGCGGAGGATCTGCGCGCCACCATGGAGGGGACCATCGTCGACGCGGCATGCGTCCTCTTCGACCGCAGCCTGACCGCCGACGAGGCGCAGACCGCTCAGTGGGCGCTGAGCCAGGGACAACGCGCGGCACCGCTCGACGAAAACCTGGCCTCGCGCGAGGTCCAGTTCTGGGCGCACCAGGGTGACAGGCAACGGGCAGACCAGGCGGTGCTGGCGCTCACCCGCGCCGCCCGCGCGGCGGGGAGAGACCTGCGCCCCACCACCGTCGCGCGCATCCAGCAGGCGCTTCGCTCCTTCCCCGCCGACCCCGGCCGGATCCGGGCATGACGACGACACAAGGCCCGCCCCGCCAGGCCCCACCACGCTCCGCGACGCGGGGCGGAGCCCCGGTGACAGCCGTCTCCCCGAGCGCCGCCCCGTGAAGACAACAAGGACGAAGACAACAAGGACAAAGACAATGCGGACGAAGACATCGAGGACGAGGAGAAAGACGTCGTGGCGATCCTGATCGACCCTCCGGTGTGGCCGGCGCACGGCACCACCTTCTCTCACCTGGTCTCCGACAGCTCGCTGGAGGAACTCCATGCCTTCGCCCGGGCCCAGGGGGTGCATCCCCGGGCGTTCGATCTGGACCACTACGACGTGCCCGCCCAGAGCTACGACGCGCTCGTCGCCGCCGGAGCGCAGCCGGTGCGCGCCCGCGAGTTGGTGCAGCGGCTCATCGCCTCCGGGCTCCGGGTGCGAAAGCACCTCCGCCACCCCTGATTCTGAACCTAACAATCGACTAAGATGTTGATAACTTTGTGCATCCAAATGGATTCGCAGACGGCGTCTCCGAAGGAGACTCCGCCACACGTCACGGAAGGACGATCATGGGAGCTATCACGATCTCGCGACAGCTCGGCAGCCACGGTGCGCGTATCGCGCGCGGGGTCGCCCAGAAGCTGGGTTGGCCATATGCCGACAAGGGCACGATCAACACGGTCATCAAGCAGTACGGCCTCATCCACCTCGACGACCTCTACGGTGACAAGGCGCCCACGTTCTGGGACCTGTTCAACCAGGACAGCGTCTGGACCATCAAATGGATGAACAAGACCATCCAGACCATCGCCGCCCAGGGCGACGTCGTGATCCTCGGACGCGGCGGTTTCGCCGTTCTGGGCGACTTCGTCGACGTCCTGGACGTCTTCGTGAAGGCGCCGGAGGACGTGCGCGCGCAGCGCATCGCGCTCCGGGACAACACCACGCCGGAGGAGGCGCTCAGCAAGATCGCCTCGGACGACAAGGCGCGCGCCAAGTTCACCAAGCGGCTCTACTCGAAGGACTGGGCCGACGAGGACAACCACGACCTGGTGATCGACACCGGCGAGGTCAGCGACGAGGAGGCCATCGATCAGATCGTCGAGGCCTACCGGGCGCTGCACGCGAACCTCCCGGAGGGTCCCCGTGTGGCCGACCTCGAGATCGATCCGGTGCTGTCCGAGGCCATCCAGGAACAGCTGCGCTGATTCCGGCCGTCACCACGGCGACGATGCGCACCGCCGCTTCCCGGATCGCTGGCCGAGCGGATCGGCGACAGGTAGGTTTGGGGCGGTGAGCATCGTTGTGCGGTCCATCAGCCCTGAGCAGCATCTCGGCTTCATCGCCGAGCGCGGTTCGGCGTCGTTCCTGCAGACCCCGGCCTGGGCCAAGGTCAAGGCGTCCTGGCGCGGGGAGTCCATCGGCTGGTTCGACGCCGACCAGCTGATCGGCGTCGGGCTGGTGCTCTACCGCCAGCTGCCCAAGCTGAAGCGCTACCTCGCCTATCTCCCCGAGGGGCCCGTCCTCGACTGGGAGCGCGACGACCTCGATCAGCAGTTCGACGCCCTCGTCGCCTTCGCCAAGCGCCGCAAGAGCTTCGCCGTGCGGATCGGCCCCACCGTCGTGCATCGCCGGTGGAAGGCCGAGACCATCAAGGCGGCCGTCGCCGACGAGAGCATCACCCGGCTCTCCGAGGCCACCCCCGACGAGACCACCCTGATCGGCACCCGCGTGCTCCGCCAGCTGCAGCACGGCGGCTGGGTCACGGAGGACTCGGGCCACGGCTTCGCCGCCGGCCAGCCGCAGTTCAACTTCCAGCTCCCCCTCCGCGACGCCGACGGCCATCAGCTCGCCGAGGATCAGCTCCTCAAGGGCATGAATCAGCTCTGGCGCCGCAACATCAAGAAGGCCGAGAAGGTGGGCGTCGAGGTGCGCCTGGGAACCCGCGAGGAGCTGGCCGACTTCCACCGCATCTACCTGGAGACGGCGGAGCGCGACGGTTTCACCGGCCGAGCCCTCAGCTATTTCCAGGAGATGTGGGATGCGCTCAACGCGGAGGAGGACGGCCGGATGCGGCTGTATCTCGCCGTGCATGAGGGCGATCTGGTCGCCGCGACGACGATGGTGCGGGTCGGCGAGCACGCGTGGTACTCCTACGGCGCCTCCACCAACGCCAAGCGCGAGGTGCGCGGGTCCAATGCGATCCAGTGGCGCATGATCCGCGACGCTGCCGCGGCGGGCTGCGCGGTCTACGACCTGCGCGGCATCACCGAGGGCGTCGGCGCGGACGATCCAGAGATCGGCCTGATCCAGTTCAAGGTGGGCACCGGCGGCGAGGCCGTCGCCTATCTGGGCGAATGGGATCGCGCCATCAACAAACCGCTGTATGCGGCCTTCAGCCTCTACCTGAAGCGGCGGTAGGGCGATGACGCTTCGTCTGCGCATCGACGCGGAGCGCTGGCACGCCCATCAGGAGGAGGTGCTGCGCCAGGTTCCCGGACTGGTGCCCGTCGCGAAGGGCAACGGCTACGGTTTCGGCCTGGATCTGCTGGCGCAGGAGTCCTGTCGGCTGGGCGTCGACGTGATCGCCGTCGGTATCGCGGAAGAGGTGGCGAAGGTGCGCGCCGGCGGGTGGGACGGCGACGTCGTGGTGTTGAATCCGTGGCGTCCCGGCGACCAGGCCGCCACCGCCCTCCTCGCCGACGACCGGATCACCACCACCGTCTCCCGCGCCGACGACCTGCGCCGCATCGCCGAGACCACCCCGGGCGCGCGGGTGATCGTCGAGCTGCTCACCTCCATGCGGCGCCACGGGCTCGCCCCGGAGGAGGCGGCGAGCCTCGACCTCGGCGGCGTCGCGCTGGAGGGATGGGCCATCCATCTTCCGGCGGCGGGGTCGCTCTCCGAAGCCCAGCGGCTGGCCGCGGCTCCCCAGGTGGAGGCGCCGTTCTGGCTGTCGCACCTCTCCGTCGACGACTACCTGCGCTTCGCCGCCGAGTCCGCCGTTCCCACCCGGATGCGCGTCGGCACCCGGCTGTGGCTGGGCGACAAGCAGGCCTACCGCACCACCGCCACGGTCCTCGACGTGCATCGCGTCGCCAAGGGCACGTCGCTGGGCTATCACCAGGCCAAGGCCCCCCGCGACGGCTTCATCGTCGTGGTCTCCGGCGGCACCGCGCACGGCGTGGCGCTGGCGGCGCCGGTCCCGCAGCGCAGTCCGCGCCAGCGTCTGGTTACCGTCGCCGAGGGGGTGCTGTCGGCCACCGGCCGCGCCATGTCGCCGTTCGTGCTGGGCGGCAAGAAGCGCCCCTTCGCGGAGCCGCCCCACATGCACTCGTCGATGCTCTTCGTCGCCGGCGCCGACCCGCTGGTGAAGATCGGCGACGACGTCGACGTCACCGTGCGCATGACCACCACTACCCCCGACGAGATCGTCGGGTTGTAAGAGTTTCTGGAGAGTTTCTGTCTGTCGTGCGTGCGCACTCCACCTAGAAACTCCCGAGAAACCCACCCCTTCGACGCTCCTTGAGGAGCGACGAAGGAGCGTCTCGGAAGGGGCGACCGGCAGCCAAGAAGCAGTCTCCACCAGGTCCCTGCACACAGCCCCACCGATAGGGTGATTCCATGGCGAGGGCGCAGGTATCGGTAGTGGGGAATCGTGTGCGGTTGACCGGGCCTACCGACGCGGACCTCCCGTTGGACGACAACACCCGGCAGCTTTTCCGCGAGTGGGCGGACCAATACCAACAACTCGCCCACACCCACGCCGTGGCCTTCCGGTTCCTGCCTCTGGGGCAGGCGATCTTCGAGTGGCTGGACAGTTGGGCGACGGCGTGGTTCACCGAGCCGGGGCCTCGGGAGTTGGAGATCTTCGCCTCCACCGCGGGCACCGAGGAGGAGGTGTTGTTGCTGGGTTTGCCGTGGGAAGTCCTGGCCACAGACCGGGGGTTCCTGGCCGCGGACGGGATGCAGTTGTTCCACACCTGGCGACGCATCGGCCAGCAAGCCGACGTCCCAGGGCCGGGGCATAGTGATCTGTCGTTGCTGTTCATGGCCGCCGAGCCGATAAGCCGGCGGGTCCCGGCTGCAATACGAGACCGAAGAGTGAGCGCGAGAACTGAGCGAGGTGTCTCATATCAAGGCGTCCGCGAAGTGTTTGAATTGCATCACGGTTGTTAACCAGGTAAAGTCGCACGCACCACCCGGAGGGGGTCGGATCAGAACATGAGGCATTCGATGATTGTCACCGGGAAAGCCAGTGGGGCGAGTGGCGAGCCGTACCTATCCTGTCATTCGATTAATACGAAAAATGCCCCATTTACCGCTGCTAAAAAGAGGACGGGGGATGTCCTGTGATTCGCTCGCCGTACGTGAGAGCACTGGTCCTGGTCGCGGCGTTACTCATCGGAGTAGGTGTGGTTGCCTGCACGCGGCACGGCGGGAATGGATGTCATTCCGGGGAGCATTCTGCCGATGCGGCAGTCCAGGTCCTTCTGGACGCAGCCGTAGCGGCCGACCTCGGAAGAGCGTGCACCGTCGTGACTGAGATCGACGAGGATGACCTCAGGATGAACCTTGAGGAGATCTCTGACTTCATCGTTGCGGCTGGGGGGCGCGAGAATCTCGTCATCTCTGAGGACGAGACGAACCGCCTGGGTAGTGCCTCCTGGGTTCTCGTCAGGGCCAAGGATTCCATCCTTGAAATGGAGTTCGAAGTGCTGCAGAACTCTAGAAAGTACCTGGTATACGTGGGCGCCGGAGACGACGGCGAGACGGGTCTGGAGACGGCGGATCCGAATCCTCCGCAACCAGAGCCCACCCCGTCCTCAACCGCCTGAGGACGGCCCACTGTGGCCGCAATGCCGCGTAGCGTAAGTGGACCGAAACCCGCCGCCTCCAACCCCTGGCATCCCGACGACGGCTGACCCGGGATTGTCGTTCGGCTAGCGGGTGCTCTTTTCGAGACGCTCGTACCTCGCTCCTCAAAGAGCGTCATGGGGGCTACCCTCCCTGAGGGACGCTCGCGGCCCGCTACGCGAGCGACGCGATCCAGGCCCGGTGGAGGTCGGCGTAGCGACCTTCGCCCGCGACCAGTTCCGCAGGATTGCCGTCCTCGACCACCTGGCCGTGCTGCAGCACCAGCACGCGATCCGCCACCTCGACGGTGGAGAGCCGGTGGGCGATGATGATGGCCGTGCGGTCGGCGAGGATGGTGCCCAGAGCGCGCTGCACCAGGCGCTCGGTGGGGATGTCCAGCGAACTGGTGGCCTCGTCGAGGATCAGCACCTTGGGGTCGGCCAGCATCACCCGGGAGAAGGCGATCAGCTGGCGCTGGCCCGCCGAGAGGCGCCCGCCGCGCTTGCCGGTATCCGTGTCGTAGCCGTCCGGCATCTCCTCGATGAAGGTGTGCGCCCCGAGCGCGCGGGCGGCGGTCTCCACCTCCTCGCGCGTCGCGTCGGGCCGGCCGAAGCGGATGTTGTCGGCGATGGAGCCCGAGAAGATGAAGTTCTCCTGGGTGAGCAGGGTGACGTGGCGACGCAGGGTGTCGTCGTCGAGCCGGCGCAGGTCGACGCCGTCCAGCCGCACGGCCCCCGCGTCGGGGTCGTAGAAGCGGGCGATCAGCTTGGCGATGGTGGTCTTGCCGGCGCCCGTGGTGCCGACGAGGGCCAGCGTCTGCCCGGCCGGGATGTCCAGGCTGAGGCCCGTCAGCACGGGGTTGGACTCCACGTAGGAGAAGTGGACGTCGTCGAGAGACACCGCGCCGCGGGCAGCGAGCAGCGGCACGGGATCGGCCGGATCGCCGACGGAGGGCTCCTCCTCCATGATCGAGGAGATCTTCTCCAACGCGGTCAGCGCCGATTGCAGCGACGAGATGAACTGGCTGAGGTCTTGCATGGGGTCGAAGAACATCCGCACGTACAGCACGAAGGCCGCCATGGTGCCGACGCTCACGGTGCCGCCGATGGCCAGGTAGCCTCCGCCGAGCACGACGGCGACGATGCCCAGGTTGCCGATCGCCTGGATGCCGGGCATGGCCCGGGCGAAGACGCGCATGGCGCGCACGTTGGCGTCGCGATAGTCGAGCGCGACGGAGCGGAAGATCTCCGCCGACCGCGGCTCGCGGCGGAAGGCCTGCACGGCCTTGATGCCGGTCATGGTCTCGATGAACTGCACGATCACGATGGCCGAGCGGGTCCGCACCGCCCGGAAGGCCTTGGTGGACGCGCGGGCGAACCAGCGCATCAGGAGAAGCAGCAGCGGGTAGGTGAGAAAGGCGATCAGGGCGAGCCGCCAGTCGAGCGAGAGCATGATCACGCTGGCCCCGACGATGGTCAGGATGCCGATGATCACCACGTCGAGGCCTTGCAGCACGAGTTCCTGGACGGCCTCGACGTCGCTGGTCATGCGCGAGACGGCGCGTCCGGAGGTGTAGGTGTCGTGGAAGCGGATGTCGAGCCGCTGGAACTTGGCGAACAGCCGGCGGCGCAGCTCCAGCAGGATCGCGTTGCCGACTCGGCCGGAGCGCCGCAGGAAGGTGGCGCGCGCGATGATCTGCACGGTGATGGCCGCCGCCATCAGCGCGACGGAGGTGTACAGCACCGCGCGATCCGCGGTGAGGCCGTGGTCGAGCACCCGGCGCACCAGCACCGGGATGGAGAGCCGGGCGGTGGCCTCGACCACCACCACGATCACCAGGAACAGCAGCCACACCCGCCAGGGGCGGATCAGGTCTGCCAGCAACCGGCGCGACGGGGCGCGCAGCCCCACGCCGGCGTCGCGCTCGTCCTGGATCTCCTGCTTGACCCCGCGCCACTGGTCGTTGCTGCTCACCGCTCCTCACCTCCCGCGAGGGAGATCGAGTAGTCGGCGGAGAGCAGCTCTCGGTACTCGGGCACGGTGGCGAGCAGCTCGGAGTGCGTCCCGATGTGGGCGATGCGCCCCTCGACGAGCATCGCGACGCGGTCCGCGAGCAGCACCGTCGACGCGCGGTGGGCGACCACCAGCCCAGTGACGCCCACGAGCGTCGACTTCAAAGCCTCCTCGACCTCGGCCTCGGTGTGGATGTCGAGCGCGCTCAGGGTGTCGTCGAGCACCAGCACCTTGGGCGCGACGAGGATCGCGCGGGCCAGCGCCAGGCGCTGCCGCTGCCCACCGGAGAGGCTGAGTCCCTGTTCGCCCAGCCGGGTGTCGAGGCCCCAAGGCAGGTCGTAGACGAACTCCGCGCGGGCGACGCGCACCGCCTCCGCGATGTCGGCGTCGGTGGCATCGGGGCGACCCAGCGTCAGGTTCTCGCGGGCGGACATGGAAAACAGGATGGGGTCTTCGAAGGCGACGCCGATCAGGCTGCGCAGCTGGGTGAGATCGAGGTCGCGCAGGTCGACGCCGTCGAGCAGGATCTGGCCGCCGGTCACGTCGTCGAGGCGCGGAATCAGCGACACCAGCGTCGACTTGCCCGAGCCGGTGCCGCCCACCAAGGCGACGGTCTCGCCGGGCGCGATGGTGAGGTCGACGTCGCGCAGGGTGGGCTGGTCGGCGTCGTGGAACTGATATTCGACGTGGCGCAGCCGCAGTGCGCCGCGGGGGTTCTCCAGCCGGGTGCTGCCGGAGACGATGGTGACGGGCGCGTCGAAGACCTCCGCCACGCGATCGGCCGCGGTGGCCGCCTCGCGCATGAAGGACAGCAGGAAGCCCAGGCTGCCCACCGGCCAGGCCAGCGACAGCAGCAGGGTGACGAAGGTGACCGCTGCGCCCACCGTCAGCGCGCCCCCGGAGACCCCGATGCCGACGCCCAGCAGCACCACCGCGAGCAGCACCGACGGGAAGATCTCGAGCAGCGTCCACAGCACGGCAGCCAGGTCCATCCGGCCGATGCCGCTGGCGGCGAGCGCGCCGGCCTTGCCGTCGAAGCCCTCGAAGACGTACTTCGCCCGGCCGAACGACCGCACCACCCGCACCCCGTGCAGGGACTCCTCCGCCGACGACGCGACGTCGCCCGTCTGGTCCTGGACGCGGCGCGAGATGGTGCCGAACCGGCCCATCAGGACGAAGGTGGCCACCACCACCGGGATCACCAGGACCAGCACCGCGACGCCCACCTGCCACAGCGTCGCCACCATGATGCCCACCACGACGACGATGTGGATGCTGTTCATCAGCAGCACCACCAGGCCGAAAGACATGAACCGGCGCAGCAGCCCGAGGTCGCTCATCATGCGCGACAGCAGCTGCCCGGACTCCCACGACTTGTGGAACTGCAACGGCAGGCGCTGAAGCTGGTCGAACAGGTCCAGCCGGATGTCGGCCTCGATGTGCGACGTGGCGCGCACCATGATCCAGCGCCGCAGGAAGCTGAGCAGCGCCTCTGTCGCGCCCACGATCAGCAGCAGGAAGGCGAACCACACCACCCCGGTCGCGTCCCCGTCGCGGATGGGACCGTCGACGACCCGCCCCAGCAGCAGCGGGCCGAGCACACTCAGCCCCACCCCCGCCGGCGCGGTGAGGAAGGAGAACGTGAACTGCCGCCAGTAGGGCCGCAGATAGGGCAGGAACCGCAGCACGTTGGGCCGTCCCGCCTTCGCCGGAGCCAGGGCACGGGTCCGGTCGATTTCACGCATTGCTCCACCATACAACTGCCCTCCGACAACCGCTGACGACGGTCGTTGCGGCCTGCGAGTCCGCGCCGACGTCTGGTCTCTGTCCTATCGACACGGCTGCCCGGGGGCCCCTTTCGAGGTGCTCGTTCTTAGGAGTTCGTTATTCCACCGAAGTCGGTGGAATAACGAACTCCTAAGCGGTGGCCTCGGAGCAATCTTCCTTGAAAGGACGCTTTCTTCCTCATAGTGTTGACGCATGGCGCTCAACATCAAGGATCCCACCACGGACGCACTCGCCCGGGAGCTGTCGGCGCTCACCGGCGAGACCATCACGGACGCCGTCAGCGGAGCATTGCGCGAGCGGCTCGCACAGGTGCGCCGCCGGATGTCCATGCGCGAGCGCGCGGACGACCTCCAGCGCTACATCGACCGCGGACGACAACGCCCCGCCCTCGACGACCGCACGCCCGAGGAGATCCTGGGCTACGACCAGCACGGGATCCCCTCGTGATCGTCGACACCTCCGCGTTCCTGTCCGTGATCCTGGGGGAACCCGATGCGGAGAGCTATCTCGAGCGGATGACCTCCGCCGGCTCACTCGCGGTGTCGGCCGCGACGCTGACCGAGGCTTTCATCGTCGCCGAGGCCCGCCAGGGGCGCGAGGCGGCAACCGACCTGGCAGCCCTCCTGGCCGACCTCGACGTCGATGTCGTCGCGTTCGACGAGGAACAAGCCGAACTCGCTTCGTCGGCCTGGCGACGCTTCGGAAAGGGCAGACATCCCGCGGGCCTCAACCTGGGCGATACCTTCAGCTACGCGCTCGCGGCACATCGCGGCGAGGCGCTGCTATTCAAGGGCAAGGATTTCGCCGCCACCGATATCCCGAGCGCATAGGAGGAGAGATGACCGCATTCGTCGCGCTGCTGCGGGCCGTCAACGTCGGCGGCACGGGCAAGCTGCCGATGACCGAACTGAAGGCGATGTGCGTCGCGGAGGGGTTCGAGGGCGTGCGCACCTACATCGCCAGCGGCAACGTCGTCTTCTCCACCGACCTGACGGAGGCCGAGGTCAAGGAGGCGTTGGGGGAGCGCCTGCGGGCCTACGCGGGCAAGCCCGTCGGCGTGATCGTGCGCACGGCCCAGGAGATGGCCGGCGTCCTCGCCGCCAACCCATTCCCGGACGCCGCGCCCAACCACACCGTCGCGATCTTCCTCGACGCCCCGCCGCCCGGCGACGCGCTCGAGACGGTGCGGGACCGCAACGACGAGGAGGTGCGCCTCGGCCGGCGAGAGATCTACGTCTCCTACGGCTCGGGCATGGGCACCTCCAAGCTCAAGGTCCCCGCCGCGGTCAACGGGACGGCCCGCAACATGAACACGGTCGCGAAGCTGGCCGACCTCAGCCGAGCCCTGGAAGCCGACGCACGCGGTGCATAGGACGCGTCGCGCGCTCCCAGGGGCATCGCCGCAGCCGTGACACGGCGGCGAGAGAGGACTGTCGGAGCGGGCCGGTAGGGTGGGTCGAGAGGTTGAGAACCAAGATGGAGGGGGTTCTGCTTGTGATCCGTCGACTGATCGCCGTGCTGCTTGCCGTCGCGTGCCTCACGCTGTGGGGATGCACGCCGAGCAACGCGCCCAGCCCCAACCCGACCAACCCCGTGCCCGCGGACATCCCCGACGCGGCCCCGGCGCTGAAGGTGATCGCGGACGCCATCTCCGCCCAGGACGTCACCCAGGTGCCGATGGTCCGGGCCGCCGCGGACGCCCAAGCCGAATACGACATCGTGTTCGCCGGCATGGACGGCATCGTCCCCACGGCCACCCCGGGCGCCATCTCCTACGCCGACGACGGGCGCACCGCCACCGCGACGCTGGCCATCAGCGTCCCCGTCGGCCGCGAGCCCTGGACATACGAGACGAAGGCCACGCTCAAGCTCCTCGACGACCAGTGGCGCCTCGACTGGGCGCCCACGGTCCTCAACCCCGACGTCACCAGCGACTCGCGCCTGCGGCGCACTGCCATCCCCAATCGGCGCGGCGCGATCAACGACAACCAGGGCCTGGCCCTGGTCGAGGAGCGCTCCCTGTTCCAGATCGGCATCGACAAGGGCCGCCTCGAGGCGTCCGAATGGGCCTCCGCCGCGGCGGAGCTCGCCGAGTTGCTGGACATCGACGCCGCCGCCTTCCAGAAGAAGGTCGCCGACGGTGGGGAGAAGCAGTTCGTCATCGCGAAGACGGTGCCGCAAGACCAGGTGAGCCCCCGCGTGAGCGAGATTCCCGGTGGCCATGTCAACGAGATCGCCGCGATGGTCGGTCCCAGCGACACCTTTGCCGTCGGGCTGCTGGGCACCATCGGCAATCCCACCGCGGAGATGATCGAGAAGTCTGAGGGCACGCTCACCCCCACCGACATCGTCGGCATCAGCGGCCTCCAGGCCCGCTACGACGAGCAGTTGGGCGGCGCCCCAGGCGTGACGGTCACCCTCGTCGAACGCAAGGACCGCACCACGGAGGGCGAGTTCATCGAGCAGGTGCTGTTCCAGCAGGACGCCAGCGTCGGCTCCCCCATCGACACCAGCCTCAACCGCGAGCTCCAGACCAAGGCGGAGTCGGTTCTCTCCGATCAGGACGGCATCGCCGCGCTCGTGGTGATCGACCTCGCCAGCGGCGGCTTGGCGGCCGCCGCCACCTCGCCCGCGGCCGGGTCGTACCCGCACGCCACCTTCGGCAAGTACGCCCCCGGTTCGACGTTCAAGGTGGTCTCCGCCCTGGCCATGCTGCGCGACGGCCTGTCGCCGTCGTCGACGGTGCGCTGCCCGTCGACGCTGCAGGTGGGCACCTACACCTTCGGCAACTATTCGGGCTACCCGTCGAACCGGACGGGCGACATCACGCTCACCCAGGCCATGGCCTACTCCTGCAACACCGCCTTCGCGGGGGCCGCCTCGTCGATCACCGCGGAGCAGCTGCACGCCGCCGCGGGCAGTCTCGGCGTCGGCACCGACTACGACGCGGGCTTCACGTCGTACTTCGGCACCGTCCAACCCGGCAACGACATCGACCGCGCGGCCAGCATGATCGGCCAGGGACAGGTCACGATGTCGCCGCTCGGAATGGCGACGGTGGCCGCGTCAGTCGCCTCCGGCAAGACGGTGATCCCCTGGCTGGTGAAGGGCGTCCAGGCGACGTCGACGGCCGCCCCGCTCACCGCGGAGGAGGCCACGTCGCTGCAGACGATGATGGCCGCGACGGTCGACAACGGCACGGCGCAGTCGCTGCAGGGCATCATGAAGGGGGCCAAGACGGGCACCGCGCAGTTCGGCGTCGCCCCCGACTACCAGACCCACGCCTGGATGATCGCGTACAACGACACCTACGCCGTGGCCAGCTTCGTCGAGGTGGGAGACTCCGGCGGCACCACGGCCGCCCCCCTGATCCAGCGGCTTTTCAGTTAAGAGCGCGACAGCGCCGCCACCACCGACGCGACGACCACCAGCACGCCCAACAGGGCGATCAGGGGCCACTGGAACGCCCGCTTGTCCTTGGGCAGGTACATGACGATCGCCGTCGCGGCGAGACCGCCGAGGAATCCGCCCAGGTGGCCCTCCCAGGAGATCCGGCTTCCGCCGAAGATCGTGATGGCGGCGTTCAGGCCCAGCCAGACGAGGATCGACTGCACGTTGCCCTGGTGCTTGAGCGCGATCAGCAGGACCGCGCCCATCAGGCCGAAGATCGCTCCGGAGGCCCCCAGCGTCATGGAGAAGGAGGCGGCGAACCAGGTCGCGACGGCGGAACCGGCCAGCGCCGCGACGAAGTAGATCGCGAGGAACCGGGTCCGTCCGAGGATCCGCTCCACCAGCGGCCCCAGCATCCACAGTGCGAACATGTTGAAGCCGATGTGCCACACCTCGACGTGCGCGAAGGCGCTGGTGATCAGTTGCCACCAGGCCCCCGTCGCGACGCCTGGGATCCACTCCAGCCCAGAGGCCAGGCAGCCGGCGGCGTCGGTCAGCACGATGTGCTCACCGTCGCCGGCGTCGCAGGTCCCGACGGGGGTGAGGGCCAGCAGCTTGGCCACCCAGCCGTTCCAGCCGCCGGTGAGCAGGATGCCCGCCCAGACGGCGACGTTGATCACGATGAGGGCGATCGAGGTGATCCGCGGATCGCGGGAGCGGGTGCCGCCGTACGGCAGCTCCGCCTGCCTCATGTTCTTCACGCCTTGGCGCACGCACTCCGGGCATTGGAATCCCACCGGCCCGGGGATCATGCACTGCCCGCAGATGGGGCGCCCGCAGCGCTGGCATCCCACCCCCGCGGGGGTGTCTGGATGCCGGTAGCAGGAGGGGCGGGGCGCGTCGCTCATGCGCCCAGCGTACAGACGCCGCTCAGCCTGCGATCCGGTAACGACGGAAGGCCGGCACCGCGGCGGCGACGACCGCGACCCCCGCCAGCACCAGGAGCCCCCCGCCGCCGGTGGCCCAGGCAGGACCGACCGCGTCGGAGGCCACGCCATGCATCACGTCGGCGACGCGCGGGCCACCGGCCACGACGACGATGAACACGCCCTGCATTCGGCCGCGCACGGCGTCATCGGCAGCGCTCAGGAGGATCGACTGCCGGAACGCCGCCGAGGCCATGTCGGCCGCGCCCCCGATCACCAGCATGCCGAGCGCGACGCCGAGAGCCAGGCGCGCCTGCCATCCGGAGAGCCCGACGGCGAGCCCCATCACGGCCATCGCCCCGCCCCACACCGCGACGGCCCACAGCACGGCGACCCCCTGCCGCTGCACCCGCGAGACCCATCCGCCGAACACGCCACCCAGCACCGCGCCCGCGGGCATGGCCGCGTAGAGCAGCGCGAACTCCAGCCCTCCCTCGACGGGTCCCCCGAAGGAGACGTGCGCGATCTCCGGGAACAGGGCGCGGGGCATGCCGAAGATCATGGCGATCAGGTCGACGACGAAACTCAGCAGCAGGATCTTGTGCGCCCCCAGGTAGACCAGCCCGTCGATCACCGACCGCAGCCCCGGAGCGCCCACCTTGCCCTCCACCGGCATGGGGCCGAGCCGCCACACGGCGTACAGCGTCGCGAGGAGGGTGAGGGTGTCGATCAGGTACAGCCAGGAGTAGCCGAGCACCGGGATGAGCGCCCCTCCGACGAGGGGTCCGGCGATCGCGCCGGCCGACATGACGGTCATGTTGAGCGCGCTGGCGGCGGGCAGCTGCTCCGCCGGCAGGAGCTTCGGCAGGATGGCGGTACGCGTCGGCTGGTTCACGGCGAAGCAGGCCTGCTGGAGGGCGAACACCCCGAGCAGAAGCCAGACGTTGTCCAGGCCGAGGGCGGCTTGGGCCCAGAAGAGAGCCGAGGTGAGGATGAGGCCGAAGGTGGTGATCTCAAGAAGCCGGCGGCGATCCATCGCGTCGGCCAGAGCCCCGCCCCACAGGCCCATCACCACGAGCGGCACCAGCCCGAAGACGCCCGTCAGGCCCACCATGGCCGAGGATCCCGTGATGGCGTAGATCTGAGCGGGCACCGCGACGACGGTGAGCTGCGCGCCGATGACCGTCACGATGTTGGCCGTCCACAGCCGCCGGAAATCGGGGGAGGCGAGGGGGCGGGTATCGGCGAAGATCCCCCTCAGCCGGTCAGCGAACGTCCTTTTTCCGTCGAACACGCCCGCCACCGTACTCCGCGCGTGCATAAATCTCGCTATACGCCGAGGCCTCCCGTATATAGCAAGCCCTCGGCGTATAGCGAGATTTATGCGAGGCACCGGCGGTGGCGCCGGATGTGGGCCGGCGGGCGGGCCCAGTACGCTCGACGCCATGGGACACTCGCACGGCGGCCACGGCGATCTCGATGCGGTCGAGGTGGGAGCCTGGGCGCGCAACGCGTTGATCGCCTTCCTCGCCGTGGTCGGGGCGCTGGCTCTGGCCGGGCTGATCTGGCTGTGGCCGGGCTCCGCGGAGGTGGAGGCGGCGACGGGCGGGTGGTACGAGGCACCCGGGGTGACCTACACCGACGCCACCATCGTCTCCGTCGACCCCGGCTGCGACGGCCAGGTGGGCGACCTGACCTGTGCCGACGCGACCGTCACGCTCGCCTCGGGCGAGACGGTCACCGTCCAGCTCACCGGCCCCTCCACCCAAGCGGGCCTGCGCCCCGGCGACTCCATCCAGGTGGCGCAGATCCAGACGGAGGACGGCGTCATCCACGCCTACTCGGGTACCAACCGGCTGCCGGTGCTGATCGGACTGGGTCTGCTGTTCCTGGTGGCGGTGCTGGCCGTGGCGCGCTGGAAGGGGCTGTTCGCGATCCTCGGGCTGGTCGTCGCCGGCGGCGTGCTGATCGGCTTCATCCTCCCGGCGATCATCGTCGGGAGACCGGGCATCCCGGTCGCACTGGCGGGTTCGACGGCGATCATGTTCGTGGTGCTGTACGTGGCGCACGGGATATCGATCAGGACCTCGACAGCGCTCGCGGGGACCCTGCTGGGGCTCGCCGTGACGACGGGGCTGGGCACCGTCGCCGTCCAGCTCGCGCGCCTGTCGGGCTTCGCCGACGAGAACGAGTTCGATCTCGCGCAACTCGCCGGCGGCATCGACTTCCAGGAGCTCCTGATGGTGGGCATCATCATCGGCGGACTGGGCGTTCTGAACGACGTCACCATCACGCAGTCGTCGGCGGTGTGGGAGCTGCGCGCCGCCGCCCCGCACTACACCCGCCGGCAGATCTTCGCGGCGGGCATGCGGATCGGCCGCGACCACATCGCCTCGACGATCTACACCATCGTCTTCGCCTACGCCGGCAGCGCGCTGACGGTGCTGCTGCTGATTTACTTCACCCACCGCGACGCGCTGTCGCTGCTGGGCCAGGAGCTGTTCGCGGGAGAGCTGGTGCGCACCTTCGCCTCGGCCATCGGCCTGGTGCTGTCGGTGCCGATCACGACGGGGATCGCCGCACTCACCGTCGCCCCGGCCCGCGCGGAGTAGTCAGGCGGCGGCGCGTCCTTCCTTCCGCTTGCGCAGGAACATCTGACCGAGGATGAAGACCAGGTAGAGCGAGAAGGCGACGTTGCCCCAGAAGGGGTCGACCCAGGCCGCGATCCGCGAGCCCAGCGAAACGAACAGGCAGGCGGCGAGGCCGACGAAGACGGCCGCGCGAAGGTCGACGTTCTGGCGCCGCACGTTGCCGAGGGTGCCGGAGAGGGAGCCCGGGATCATCATCAGCAACGAGGTGCCCTTGGCCTGGAGATCGTTGGCGCCGAAGAAGAACATCAGCAGCGGGACCACGACGATGCCGCCGCCGACGCCCAGGATCCCGGAGAGGATGCCCGTGACGAAGCCCAGGCCGCCGAGCAGGATGCCGCTGACCAGGTGGACGTCGATCAGCTGGTCGCGGGGCGGGACCACGAACCAGAGGCTGACAATCACGATGGCGAGGAACACCATGAAGGACCACTGGATCACGCCGGTGGGGAGCTTCTGCAGCAGCAGGCTGCCGACCTGCGCGCCGACGATGATGCCGAGGGCCAGGCAGGCGGCCGCGACCCAGTCGACGTTGCCGGCGAGGGCGTAACTCGTGGCGCCGACCACCGCGGTGGGAAGGATCGCGGCGACGGAGGTACCGGCCGCCAGCTTCTGGGGCATCCCCAGCCACAGCGCGAGCGCAGGCACGATGATCGTCCCCCCGCCGATGCCGAACATGCCCGAGAGCAGACCCGCCGCCGCCCCGATGAGAACCAACCAACCGATGGGGGGACGGACAGTCTCGCCCTGCGTCATGAGATACCTTTCGCGCAACGTGTCAGGGCGACGCCAGGATGGTTCATCGTCCAGCCTGGTCGCCCTGCGTTCTTGAGACTAGTCCCTTTCGAGACGCTCCTTCCCCTCGCGCTCCTCGCCATGACGCTCGTTGAGGTGCGGAGCGCAGCGGAGCCTCGAAGCGAGCACCGCAACCATCCGCAGGAACCCTACCCCGAGCCTGCTATTCGGCTACCGGACGCCCCTTTCGAGACGCTCGTTCCTCGCTCCTCAAGGAGCGCATTATGGTGCTTCGCGCCCCCCTTGATTGTCGAGACGCTCGTTCCTCGCTCCTCAAGGAGCGGGACTGGGGTCGCGATCAGTGTTCCTGCGACTTCTTGGCCCGGGTGCCCTCGACCCGGTCGTCGGGCTCGTAGGACTCCTCGTCGAGAGTGCCGCCCTCGGCCAGGACCCTGGCTTCCTCGTCCTGAACGCGCAGCGGGGGTGCCGCGGCGATGTCGCTGGGGTCTTCCGGGCGACCGGGCAGCAGGACGTTGAAGAACAGGTTGAGCAGCACCGCGACGACGGCGGCCGCGCTGATTCCCGAGTGGAAGATGGTGACGAACCAGTCGGGGAAGGCGTGCCAGAAGTCGGGCGAGACGACGGGGATCAGCCCGAAGGCCAGCGACGCCGCGACGATGACCAGGTTGTTGTTGCCCTGGTAGCTCACCTTCGACAGCGTCCGCACGCCGCTGGCGGCGACCGTGCCGAAGAGGACCACGCCCGCGCCGCCGAGCACCGGGCCGGGAATCAGGCTGAACACCGCGGCGGCCATCGGCGAGAGCCCGAGCACGACGAGGATCGCGCCGCCCGCGGCGACGGCGAAGCGGCTCTTGATGCCGGTGAGGGCGACCAGTCCCACGTTCTGCGCGAAGGCGGAGGCGGGGAAGGCGTTGAACACGGGCGCGAGGAGGGTCGAGATCATGTCGGCGCGCAGACCGTCGCCGACGCGCCGGGAGTCGACCTTCGATCCGACGACCTCGCCCACGGCGAGCAGGTCGGCGGTGGTCTCCACCATGATGACGAGGATCACGATGATCATCGAGATGCTGGCCCCCACCGCGAACAGCGGCATGCCGAAGGCGAACGGCTGCGGCAACGCGAACAGCGAGGCCTCGGCGACGACGGAGGGGTCGGCTTTGCCGATGAGCAGCGCGAAGACCGTGCCGATGGCGAGGCCCAGCAGCACGGCGAGCCGGGACAGGACCTTGATCTTGCTGAGCACGATCACCACGGCGAAGGTGAACAGGGCGAGCGAGATGTTGCCGAGGGACGCGAAGTCGGGGTTGGCGACGCTCTCCCCGTCGACGACGATGGTCGCGTTGCCGGTGATCCAGCGCGCGGCGACCGGCATCAGCGACAGGCCGATGACCGTGATGATGGACCCGGTGACCACCTCCGGGAAGAATTTCACCACGCGGGCGAAGAACGGCGTGATGACGAGCCCGAAGACGGCGGCGACGATGACCGCGCCGAAGACGTAGCGCAGGCCCTCCTCTCCCCGGTCGCCGATGATGGCCAGCATCGTCGAGACCGCCGCGAAGGAGGTGCCCTGCACGAGCGGGAGCTGGGCGCCGAAGTAGGGCACGCCGAGCGTCTGGAGAAGGGTGGCGGCGCCGCTGACGAACAGCCCGCAGGCGACGAGCAGCGCCGTCACCGACGGTTCGAGGCCCGCCGCACCCCCGACGATGAGGGGGACGGCGATCACTCCGCCGAACATGGCGAGGATGTGCTGCACGCCGTATCCGATGGTGGGTCCGATGCCGAGGCGCTCGTCCTCGGGACGGGTGGACGCGTCGACCGGAGGAATCTCGGGTCTGGCGGTAATGGTCTGAGACATGTCGATCTCCCATCGATCAGCTTTCGCTTGACGGGTAAGCTATTCAACGAATATCGACACGGGGTTTCCGTGTTGTTAAGTATTTATGTCATCGCAAAATGAAACGCCGACAGCACGATGTGGAAACAGTGCCGTATGGAAACAGTGCCGTATGGAAGCAGAGCGGTATGGGAACAGTGCGGCACGAGAGCGGTGCGACAGGATAACCGTCGCGCCGGAGGCGGTCAGCTGCCCCGGTAGGTGGAATAGGCGAAGGGGCTGAGCAGCACCGGGACGTGGTAGTGCGGACGGACGGCCACCGTGAACGCGACAGTCACCCACGGGTAGAAGGCCTCGACGCCCAGCGTCGCGAAGTAGCTCCCGGTGTCGAAGACGAGCGAGTAGTGGCCCGGCCCGAGGGTCTCCGGGCCCAGCCCGAGGCGCCCGTCGTCGTCGGTGACGCCTCGCGCGATCTCGTCGCCTCCGGGGCCGAGGAGGCGCACCGCGACGCCGGGCGCCGGGGAGCCCGAGGTGGCGTTCAGGATGTGGGTGGTCAGGTGGCTGGTCATGGAGGCCGCCCTTTCGTGAGATCTGCGCGTCGCCGGGGGACTCTGGGGGCTATGCGGCGAGGTCGTCGGAGAGGCTCCGGCGCAGCCTGAGCAACGCGATCTGCCGGAGCTGCCCCACCGCCTCCGAGGCCTCGGAGTCCTTGTCGTTGGCCAGTCTGCGGCGAGCCTCGGCCAGCATTTCCTCCGGCGAACGGCCGGCGGCGCGGATCAGGAACACCCGGCCGAATCGCTCCTCGTAGGCCGCGTTGACCCGGGCCATCTCACGGGCGAGCTCGGCCGGGGCGCCCGCCATCGCCGCCTGTTCGCGACGGGAGGCGGCGGCCTCCGCCCCCAGCCCCACCGGGCGCTGCCCGATCCTCGGGTGGTGGGCCAAGGCGGCGTCCAGGTCGTTCGCGTCCCACTCCTCCGCGGCGCGCTCGGCGGCACGGGCGACGTCCTCGACGGTGCCGTACGGCCGCGCCGCGACGATCGCGTCGACCCAGGAGGGGATGGCCGCCCAGACCATCGCGATGTCCGCGGCGTCGGCCGGATCGGCGCGATTGAAGTCGTCGAGATGCATGGCCTCGATGATAAAGGAGAAACGCGGAATCGCGCGCGCCAGGCGGGCGTCCGAAACAATATCGACGGCCGCGGGAGCGAACCGGCAATAGACCCGAAACCGCGATGAAATAAAGACCCATTACCGTCGTCAGCGATTACCCATCCCATCGGCCGAGCATCGGAGGCGAAATGGCGGCCCCGCGTTTCTCGATCATCGCGACACGTGCCTGGATCGACGGCGGGTTCCGGCCCGCGCACGTCGGGATCGCCGACGGGCTGATCTCCGAGGTCATCCCCCTCTCCAGCCCCTACGACCCCATCGGTCCGCCGGGCGAGGCCACCGGACCCGTCTTCCGGCTCCCCGACGACACGGTGCTGCTTCCGGGGCTCGTCGACACGCACGTCCACGTCAACGAGCCCGGCCGCACGGAGTGGGAGGGGTTCCGCTCCGCGACCCTGGCGGCCGCGGCCGGAGGCGTCACTACCATCGTCGACATGCCCCTCAACTCGATCCCGCCGACGACCACCGCGGAGGCGCTGCGGATCAAGCGGAAGGCGGCGGTCCGCAAGTCCTACGTCGACGTCGGGTTCTGGGGCGGGGCGGTGCCCGAGAACCTGGGTTCCCTGGGCGAGCTCCGCGACGCGGGCGTTTTCGGTTTCAAGTGCTTCCTCTCCCCGTCCGGCGTGGAGGAGTTCGGCCACCTCGACGCCGACCAGCTGCTCCGCGCGATGACGGAGGTGGCCAAGCTCGGTTCCCTGCTCATCGTGCATGCGGAGGACCCGGCGCTCCTCGGCGACGCGAGCGCGCTCGGGGCGGGCTACGACGGGTTCCTGCGGTCGCGGCCGTCGGCCAGCGAGCAGTCGGCCGTCGAGACCGTCATCGACGGGGTCCGCCGCACCGGCTGCCGCACCCACATCCTGCATCTCAGCAACGGGCGCGCCCTGCCGAGCATCCGGGCCGCGAAGCGGGCGGGCCTGCCGCTCACCGTCGAAACCTGCCCGCACTACCTCACGATCACGGCCGAGGAGATTCCCGACGGGGCCGGCGAGTTCAAGTGCTGTCCCCCGATCCGCGACGCGAAGAACCGCGACCTCCTGTGGCAGGGCGTCCGGGACGGCACCATCGACGCGATCGTCAGCGACCACTCCCCCAGCACCGTCGCCATGAAGCGCGCCGCGCACGGCGACTTCGGGCTGGCCTGGGGCGGCATCTCGGGCCTCCAGCTCGGCCTGGCGGCCGTCTGGACGGAGGCGTGGAAGCGGGGCATCACGCTTCCGGAGATCCTCCCCCTCTTCACCACCGGGCCCGCGAAGATCGCCGGGATCGAGGGAGCCGGGCAGTTGGCGGCGGGACGGCCCGCGCACCTGATGGTGTTCGGCCCGGATCGCCCGATGATCGTCGACGCCACGGAGCTGGAGCACCGCAATCCGATCACCGCCTACGAGGGCCGCACCCTCGCCGGCCGGGTCCTTCGCACCTGGCTGCACGGGGAGGACGTCTTCGAGGCCGGCGGCGGTTACGCGCCGCAGCCCAGGCGGTCACCGAAGGGCCGGCTGCTCAGCGCGAGCAGCCCGGTGCCTGCATGACGGTCGCGGCGCCCGTCCCGGTCCTGCAGCGCGGCGAGGGTCCCATTCCCGCCGGCACTTACCTGCCGTCGACGCCCGCCACCGTGCGGTGGGGCCGGCTGCCGTGCCGCGCCGACGCCCCGGTCCTCACCGTCGCGCCCGGCACGTCGGTGACCATCGACACGGTCAGCCACGAGGGTCTCCTCGAGGACCAGGGCCGAGACCCGCTGGCCTACTTCGGCGGCCACGGCGTCCCGGCCGACGCCGTGCTGACCGACGCCGTCGAGATCGCCGCGACGCCGGGCCGCGACCCCGCCGCCGACGGCCCCCACGTCGTCACCGGCCCCGTCTTCGTCGAGGGCGCGCGGCCGGGCGACCTGCTGAAGATCACCGTCGAGACGCTGACCCCCCGCGTGCCTTACGGGGTGATCTCCAACCGGCACGGTCGCGGCGCGCTGGCGGGCGAGCTGCCCCGCGGCGAGGGCAACGTGAGCGTCTTCTGCCCGGTGGCGGAGCGCGACGGCGGCCTGGTCGGCTGCCTCCCGGTCACCGACGGAGGCGAGCGCCTCGTCGAGTTCCCGCTCGCCCCGTTCCTGGGCACGATGGGGGTGGCCGTCGACTCGGACGAGCGGCCGCATTCGGTGCCGCCCGGCGCGCACGGCGGCAACATCGACATCAACCTGCTCGTCGAGGGTGCCGTGCTCTACCTGCCCGTGCAGGTTCCGGGCGCGCTGGCCTACGTCGGCGATCCGCACTTTGCGCAGGGCGACGGCGAGGTGGCGCTCACCGCGTTGGAGGCCTCGCTGCGCGCCACCCTGCGCTTCGACGTGGTGCCGCGCGACGAGGCCCTGGGCGAGTTCGGTGAACTCACCGGACCGCTGGTGCGCGCGGGCGGCTACCTGGTTCCGACGGGCCTCGATCCCGACCTGGCGGAGGCGATGCGGGCCTGCGTGCGCGCCGCGATCTCCCTGATCCGCGCCCGGTGGGGCCTCGACGAGCACCTGGCGTACGCCTATCTCAGCGCCGCCACCGACTTCGACATCTCCCAGGTCGTCGACCTGGTGTGCGGGGTCCATGCCCGCATCCGCGAATCCGACTTCGAGGCGGTGAACCATGACCGACGCCCCTGACCACGACGACACTGACTACCGCGCCCAGGTGCAGGGAGCGCGGGAGATCCCCGCCGACCTTCTCGCCGCCTTCCGGCGCTATGAGCAGGCGATCCTCTACGACGACCTCGACGTCCTCGACGACTTCTTCGCCGACGACCCCTCGACGATGCGCGGCGACGGCGGGGGCCTGCTCGTCGGGCACGACGCCATCTCGGCCTTCCGGGGCGTCCGCGGCGGGGTGCCGTCGCGCGTCATCGAACGCATCGAGTACCGGCCGCTGTCCGACGACGCGGCGGTGCTGGTGTCCGTCTCGCGCTTCGCCGCGGGCGGCACCGGGCTCCAGACCCAGCTGTGGCAGCGCATCGACGACCGCTGGCAGATCACCGTCGCGCACGTCACCCCGCGCGCGCAGCCGCTCGACCACTCGGTGTGGCGCAACGTCGGCGACCCGTTCTGGCACGCCCAGGCCGACGGACCGCTGCGGGGGCTCACCGTCGCGGTGAAGGATCTCTTCGCGATCAAGGGCCGGCGGATCGGCGCGGGCAACCCCACCTATCTGGCCACCGCCCGGCCCGAGGCCACCACCGCGCCCGCGGTCGCCGACCTCCTCAACGGCGGCGCGTCGCTGCGAGGCATCGCGCGCACCGACGAGTTCGCCTACAGCATCGCCGGGAACAACCCGCATTACGGCACCCCGCCCAACGGGGCGGTGCCCGGCGCGCTGCCGGGCGGCTCGTCGAACGGGCCCGCCTCCGCCGTCGCGACGGGGCAGGCCGAGATCGGCCTGGCCACCGACACCGCCGGGTCCATCCGGGTGCCCGCCTCCTATCAGGGCCTCTGGGGGCTGCGCACGACCCACGGCCTGGTGCCCCGGCAGGGGATGCTGCCGCTGGCGCAGTCGTTCGACACCGTCGGCTGGCTCACCCGCGACTCGCGCACGCTGCAACTCGTCGCCGACTGGTGCCTGGGCTACGAGGGGTCGGAGTCGACGGAGAACGTCTACGGCCCGTCGTGCGACGACCTGCCCTGGCGGTTCCTCGTGGCGACCGAGGCGCTGGAGTCCGCCGAGCCCGACACGCGCGCGGCCTTCGAGACGCTGCTCGCCCGGCTGGCGTCGTCGCCCGACGCGCCGCGCATCCGGGCCGTGAGCATCGGCGACCTCGACTCCTACTTCGAGCCCTTCCGCGCGGTGCAGGGCGCGGAGGCCTGGCGCAACAACGGGGAATGGCTGCGCGAGCATCCCGGAGCCACCGGGGCGGCCGTCGCGGAACGATTCCGCGCCGCCGCCGCGGTCACCGCCGCGCAGGAGTCCGCCGCCCGGGCCGAGCTGGCCCGGCTGCGCGAGAGGCTGCACGCGCTGGTGAGCGACGCGGTGCTGATCCTGCCCACCGTCCCCGGCCCCGCGCCCATGCGCACCCGCACCGGCACCTACGTCGACGCCGTCCGCGCGGCCACCCTCCGGATGACCACCCCCGCGGCGATCGGCGGTCTGCCGTCGCTGTCGGCGCCGCTGCTCACCGTCGGGTCGCTCCTCGGCCCGGCCCCCGTCGGGGTCAGCCTAATCTCGGCCGAGGGCACCGACATCGCCCTGGTCCGGGCCGCCCGCCGCCTCGAACAGGCCCTCGCACTGTGATTGCTGGCACTGTGATTGTGAGAACACCATGACTCTTCCCGGACCCATCGATCCCCCGCACCGCCTGCTGATGGGTCCCGGCCCGATCTCCGCCTATCCCGGTGTGCTGCGCGCGATGTCCGCCCCTCTCGTCGGGCAGTACGACCCGTTCATGACGGCCACCATGGCCGAGACCCAGGAGCTGTACCGCAAGGTCTGGTCGACGACCAACGACGCGACCCTCCTCATCGACGGCACCTCCCGCGCGGGCATCGAGGCGGCGCTGGTCTCGTTGCTGCGCCCCGGCGACCGCGTGCTGGTCCCCGTCTTCGGGCGCTTCGGGCATCTGCTGGCGGAGATCGCGGAGCGCGCCCTGGCCGAGGTCTACACCATCGAGACCGCCTGGGGGCAGGTGTTCCCCGTCTCCGTCATCGAGGAGGCCCTCGTCCGCGTGAAGCCGGCGGTGCTGGCCCTGGTCCAAGGCGACACCTCCACGACGATGAACCAGCCGCTCGACGAGGTGGGCGCGATCTGCGCGAAGCACGGCGTGCTGTTCTACACCGACGCCACCGCGTCGCTGGGCGGCAACCCGTTCGAGGCCGACGCGTGGGGGCTCGACGCGGCCACCGCCGGCCTGCAGAAATGCCTGGGCGGGCCGTCGGGCTCCTCCCCGATCACGCTCTCGGAGCGCGCCGTCGAGGTGATCCGCCCCCGCGGCCGGATCGAGGCGGGCATCCGCGAGGAGGGCGACGAGTCGTCGGCCGACTTCATCCGCTCCAACTACTTCGATCTGGGCATGATCCTCGACTACTGGGGGCCGCGCCGGCTCAACCATCACACCGAGGCCACCTCCATGCTGTACGGCGCCCGCGAGTGCGCCCGGCTGCTGCTGGAGGAGGGGCGCGACGCCGTCATCGCCCGCCACCGCCGGGCCGGGGAGGCGATGCTGGCCGGCGTGCAGGCCCTCGGCCTGGGCGTCTTCGGCGACCTCTCGCACAAGATGGCCAACGTCGTCGCCGTCGAGATCCCCGACGGTGTGCCCGGCGACGCGGCCCGCGCGGCCCTGCTCGACGACTTCGGCATCGAGATCGGCACCTCCTTCGGCCCCCTGCACGGCAGGGTGTGGAGGATCGGAACGATGGGCTACAACGCTCGTCGCGACGCCGTGCTCAGCACGCTCGCGGCGCTGGAGGCGGTGCTGCGCCGCTTCGGCGTCGCGGTGCCGAGCGGGGGTGGCGTCGAGGCGGCCGCCGACGTGTTCCGGGAGGAGTGAGCGTGCGCCCCAGGCTCGTCGGCATCGGCGGAACCGATCGGTTCCTGGCCGCCGCGCGCCGCGTCATGGGGCGCTGCGACGAACTCGCCCGGGTCACCGCGACCCCGGGGCAGGGCATCGAGCGGGTCTACCTCTCGCCCGAGCACGCCCGGGTGAACCGGCTCGCCGCCGAGTGGATGCGCGAGATCGGCATGACCACGCGCCAGGACGCCGCCGGCAACCAGGTGGGCCGGCTGGCTCCGGCCGACGGCGACCGGGAGGCTCCGGCGCTGCTGCTCGGCTCGCACCTCGACACCGTCCTCGACGCGGGGCGCTTCGACGGCATCGCCGGGGTCCTGATGGCCCTGGAGGTGGCGCGGCTGCTGCGCGTCCCCGGCGACGGGCCGCCCCGGACGGCGCTCCCGTTCGCCTTGGAGGTGATCGCCTTCTCCGACGAGGAGGGCACCCGCTTCGGCAAGGCCCTTCTCGGGTCGGCCGCGGCGGCCGGGGCATGGCGCGACGAGTGGTGGGGACTCACCGACGGCACCGGCGTGACGCTGCGCGAGGCCTATCTCGATTTCGGCCTCGACCCCGGCCGCATCGGTGAGGCGGCCTACCGGCCGGAGCAGCTCGTCGGCTACCTGGAGGCCCACATCGAGCAGGGACCGGAGCTGGACGAGCGGGGCGAGTCGCTGGCGGTGGTCTCGTCGATCGCCAGCGCCCGGCGGTTCCAGATCACGGTGGAGGGCGAGGCCCGGCACGCCGGCGGCACCCCCTACGAGGCCCGCCACGACGCCCTGCTGGGCGCGAGCGAGGCCGCGCTGGCGGTGGAGCGGATCTGCCGCACCGAGCACCACATCATCGGCACCGTCGGCCGGCTCGAGACCTACCCGGGTGCGGTGAACGTCGTCCCCGGAGAGGCCAGGCTCAGCCTGGACCTGCGGGGCGAGTTCGACGGCACGCGCGACCATGTCTGGGACGAGATCTCCCGCGAGTTCGACGCGATCATGGGCCGCCGCGGCCTGCGCTGGCGCGCCCGGGAGATGCACTCGGCCCCCGCGGTGTTCTGCGCGCCGCTGCTGCAGGACGTGCTGCGCGAGGGGATCCTCGCGACCCTGCCGCGTGGCGCCGACGCCCCCGCCACGATCTTCAGCCGCGCGGGCCACGACGGGATGGCGATCGCCGGCGTCGCCGATGTGGGCATGCTGTTCCTCCGCAATCCCGGCGGGATCAGCCACCATCCCGACGAGTCGGTCAGCGTCGGCGACGTCGCGGCCGGCATCCAGGCCTTCGCCGAGGCCATCCTCCACTTCGCCGCCGAGTAGCCCGCGCTCAGGACCCTCTCGGCCGACGACGACGCCCCGGTGTAAGAACTTCCCCCATCCACGGTGGAAGTTCTTACCCTCGACGCCCCACGGGGCAAGATCACGGACATCACAAGAGGCCCGCCACGACGAGCAACGGCACTGCTCGTGTCACGGGCCTCTCACGACCCCGCCTCACGGTTTCTCGACGGCCGGTAGGAACTACTGCACGGCGCAGCGCCACGAGAAGCCGGACGGTGGCTCTTTGCACCCCCGGTTACAGCACCCCGGCACCGAGGTTGATGGGGCTGCCGTCGATGTTGCCGACGATGCCCTTGATGATCCCCGCGCCGTCGGTTCCCCAGAGGCTGTCGTACCAGGCGGCGGTGGCGGCCTCGTCGTAGGCGTGGGTCTCCTCGCCGCGCTTGCGGGCCCGCAGCACCAGGTCGCCGGCGCGCTGGGCCCGGATCTTCTGGTAGCGCAGCAGGGTGTCCTCCACGCTGATGGTGTTGGTGGCGACGGCGATGGCCAGGGCGAAGGAGTCCTCCAGGGCGGAGCAGGCGCCCTGGCCGATGTCGGGCGACGTGTTGTGCGCAGCGTCGCCCAGGATCGCGACGCGGCCCTTCGCCCAGGTGTCGAAGGGAGTGATGTCCCAGATCTCGACCCGGTTCAGCGACGCCTCGGGGTCGATGGCGCCGATCAGGGCCTGCACGCCCGGAGCCCAGCCGGCGAAGGCCTCCTCCAGGGGCGCCTTGCCTTCGGAACGGTCGTAGGGGACGCCGGGCGGCTGCACGACGTCGAACCAGAAGTAGAACCGGTCTCCAGCAACGGGCATCACGCAGGCGCGCTTGCCGTCGGCGACGTAGCTGGTCCACTGGTTCTTGGGCCCGATCGCCTCGTCGACAGGGATCAGGCCGTTGAAGTTGGTGTAGCCCGAATATTCGCGCTCGATCGGGGGCGCGCCGTCGGGGGTGACGTAGTCGCGCGTGATCGACCGCGCCCCGTCGGCGCCGATCAGCATGTCGGCGGTGTCGGTGGAACCATCGGCGAAGGTGACGGTGACCGTCGCCCCGTCGTCCTCGATCCCCACCATTCGCATGCCCAGATGGATGCTGCCCAACCCGAAGCGCTCCATGAGCAGGGCCTGCAGGTCGGCCCGCGCGACGGGGTAGGGCTTCTGGCCGGTCTGCTCGGTGACCGGGGCCAGCGAGAACTGGCACATCGTCTCTCCGGTCAGGCCGTCGACGTAGGCCATGTCGTCCATGGCGCCGCCGAGAGCGGCGACCTCCTCCGCGACGCCCAGCCAGTTGAGCACCTTCACGCCGTTCGACCACAGCGACAAGGCCGCGCCGACCGGCTTGTTCTCCCGCATCTGGTCGTAGATCACGACCTCGTGTCCCAAGTTCTGCAGCGCGATGCCCGCACTCGTGCCACCGATGCCCGCGCCGACGATGACGATTTTCATACCCGCGAGGCTAGGCGGCGCGTGTCACCGGGCAGTTTCCCCGGCGATTCCACCTGGTTACGGTTCTCGATGCACTGTGTAACAGGCGACCAAGGTAGCAAGAGGCCAAGGAGCGCCATGCACAAATCTCGCTCTACGCCGAGGCCTCGCTATATAGGGAAGGCCTCGGCGTAGAGCGAGATTTATGCACGGGAACGGCGGCGAGCGAACGTTTCAGCGGCGACGCGGCAGGCCGAGGAAGCCCCTCTTCTCGGCGACGACCGGCCCCGAGACCCCGGCCAGGCCGGGATAGCGACGCGCCACCCCGGCCTCGATCCGGTCGTGCAGCGTCGTCCCCGCCGAGGGGCAGTCCACGCAGGCGCCGCCGAAGTCCAGCTCCAGGGTGTCCGCGGTGGCATCCACGACGGTGATCCTGCCGCCGTGCGAGGCGACGTAGGCCTTCATCTCGCCCTCCAGCAGATGCCGGGCGATGAGGCCGAGCAACTCGGCCGAGCCCTCCTCGACCTCCCAGCCGTCCAGGTCGAGCGCCGCGGACAGCGCGGTGCGGATGCGCGGGCCGTTGTCGATCCAGGAATGCCCTTCCGTCAGCCACATCCACACCCCGCTGCGCTCCACGAACATGCGCGCGATGACGCCATAGTCCAGCAGCGGGCCGATGGTGCCCGGCGCCCGCACGACGCGGCCGACCGGCAGGTCGACCTCCGTCACCCAGCGCACGGCCGACGGCTGCCCGGGAACGGCCTCCGGGTGCAGCGCCCTGCCGTTCCCGGTGGTCATAGCCAGATACCGGCGATGGACCGCGCCGCGAAGGCCATCACCCATGCCAGCACGCTCATGTAGCCGAAGGCGATCACCGGCCACTTCCAGCCGCCGGTCTCGCGCCGCATGGCGCCGAGGGTGGCCATGCACTGCATCGCGTAGACGAAGAACACCAGCAGCGCGATCATCGTCGGCGGGGTGAACACCGGCTCCCCCGCGTGGGGGCCGGATTCGTGGGTCATCGCCGCCAGGGCGTCGGCCGGGGCTTCGGGATCGGTGGCGGAGGCGATCTGGCCCATCGTCGAGACGAACACCTCCCGGGCGGCCAGCGACGACATCACGCCGACGTTGACCCGCCAGTCGAAGCCGAGGGGCTCGAAGACCGGCGAGACGGCGCGGCCCACCGCGGCGGCCGCGGAGTTGTCGATCACGTAGGTCTGCACCGCCACCTCATCGGTGGGGTCGATCCCGGCCGCGACGAGTTCGGCGGTGGAGCGCACCGGCAGGTTGAGCAGTCCCCACAGCACGATGGTGGTGACCATGATGATCGAGGTCACCTTCTTCAGGAAGGCCTTGCACGCATCCCAGACGGAGATCCCGACGGTGCGCAGCTTCGGCATCCGGTAGCTGGGCATCTCCAGGTAGAACGGCAGCGGCAGGGAGCGGCGCCCGATGAACGTCTTCACCGCCCACGCCGCGGCCATGGCGGAGGCCGCGCCCAGCAGGTAGAGGCCGAACATGATCAGGCCTTGGAGCCCCAGCGGACCGACGCGCGCGTCGCTCGGCACCAGCATCCCGATCAGCAGGACGTAGACGGGCAGCCGCGCGGAGCAGGTCATCAGCGGGGCGGCCATCATCGTCGCCAGCCGGTCCCTGGCCGACGGGAGGGTGCGTGTCGCCATGATCCCGGGGATGGCGCAGGCGACCGACGACAGCAAGGCGACGAAGGCCCGGCCCTCCAAGCCGGCGGAGGCCATCACGCGGTCCATCAGGTAGGCCGCGCGGGACAGGTAGCCGGTGCCTTCCAGCAGCGAGATCAGCACGAACAGCAGCGCGATCTGGGGCAGGAAGACCAGGACGCCGCCCACGCCGCCGATCAGCGCGTCGGCCACGAAGGACGACAGCCAGCCGATCGGGATGGCGGTCCGGGAGACCTCTCCCAGCCACGCGAAGAGCTCCTCGATCCAGCCCTGCAGCGGAGCCGCGACGGTGAAGATGATCTGGAAGAACACCAGCATCGAGAAGAAGAAGACGAGGGTCCCCGAGACGGGATGCAACAGGAAGCGGTCGATCTTGCCGGTGCGGGAGTCGGGATCGGCGGGGCGGTAGTGCGCCGAGGCCAGCACCGACGACGCCCAGGCCGTCACCTCGTCGGGCTCGTGCGGCGGAGGGACGACGGGCGTGGGCCAGGAGGCGCGCTCGGCGACGGCCTCCGCCAGCGCCTTCACGCCCCGCTTCTCTCCCGCGACGATCGGCAGCACACGCGCGCCGACCGCCCGGCCGAGCGCCTGGTGATCGACGTTGCCGCCGCGCCGGATCAGCTCGTCGACGAAGCTCAGCACCACCAGCGTGGGCAGGCCGGCCTGCTGCACCTGGGCCAGCAGGCCGAGGCCGCGACGCAGGTTGGTGGCGTCGATCACGACGATCAGCGCCTCGATGGGGTCGCAGCCGCTCTGCGCCTGTTCGATCATGTCGGCGACGAGCTGCTCGTCGGGGCTGATCGGGTCGAGCGAGTAGGTGCCGGGGAGGTCCTCGACGGCGACGGCGCCGCCGGGGGTCTCCAGTTCTCCCTCATAGCGGGAGACCGTCACTCCCGGGTAGTTGCCCGTCTTGGCGCGCAGGCCGGTGAGGCCGTTGAACAGCGTCGTCTTCCCCGCGTTGGGGCTGCCGACGATGGCGATCCGGGGCAGGCCCTCCTTGACCGCCGCGCCCCCTCCCCCGTGGTGATGCTCGTGGGTCATGACGTCACCAGGATCCGCCGGGCCTCGCGGCGGCGCAGCACGATCTCGCACCCATCGACGCGGAACATCAGGGGGTCGCGCAGCGGGGCGCGACGCAGCAGGGCGACCGTCAGGCCCGGCGCGAATCCCAGGTCGTACAGCCGCCGGCTGACGACGTCCTCGTCGTCGAAGCCGAGAATCGTCGCCACCTGGCCGGGCGGCAAAGAGTCCAACGTCGTGCTCTCGACGCCCAGCGCTCCGAGCGACCGGGCCGTGACGCAACGACGAGCGATCAGCTTGTCCATGAATGCGGTCATGGAACTGAGGCTATTCTCACCTAAGTTGTGCTATCACGCCGGGGTCGGTTAAGCGCTGGTAGACTCGGGAACGGCGCTTGCGCCTCGGACGAGGACTCCCCCGACACCAGTACCCGATGAAGACAAGACTGGCTGAGTCGTATCAGTACCACGTAAAGGACTTCACCATGGCATGGGTCATCCTCCTCGCCTCCGGCGTCTTGGAGGCCGTCTGGGCCTCCGCGCTGGCAGCCTCGGACGGCCTCAAACGTCTCCGCCCCACCCTCGTCTTCCTCGTCGCCTCCATTCTCAGCCTGGGCGGCCTGGGCTTCGCCCTGGACACCCTCCCGACGGGCACCGCCTACGCGGTGTGGACCGCGACGGGAGCGTCGTTGACCGTCGGATGGGCGATGGTCCGGGGCTTCGAACCGGTCTCGCTGGCCAAGGTCCTGCTGCTGACCGGCATCGTGGCGTGCGTCGTCGGATTGAAGGTGCTGGCATGATGCGCGCGGCGAAACCCTCGACGGCGTGGGCGGTTCTGCTGGCCAGCGCCGTGCTGGAGGCGGTGTGGGCCAATGCGCTCTCCGCCAGCGACGGGTTCACCCGGCTGTGGCCGACGGTGGTCTTCCTGGTGGCGACGATCGGCTCGGTGATCGGCCTGGCGCAGGCGATGCGCGTCATCCCGACGGGCACCGCCTATGCGGTGTGGACCAGCGTCGGCACCGTGCTCACGGTCACCTACGCGGTGGCGACCGGGGCGGAGTCGATGTCGTGGTTGAAGGCATTGTTCCTCGCGGGGATCGTCGCCTGCGTCGTCGGGTTGAAGCAGCTCGACGGGAGAACTGCCCGGGCGGCCGCGCCGCCCGCGTGACCACGATGTCCGCCGCGATGGCTCTCCCGATCGCGAACGACTTCCACCGCCTGTCATATGAGCCGTATACGGTAGAAGCCATGACCGACGCCCGTCCTGCCACTGCGCTCGACGCACTTGCCAACGCCTATGTGGAGGATCTGGCTCGGCTGACCCCTATCCAGGCGACGGACATGGGCATCCCCGGCCACGACGACAGGCTGGACGACTTCTCGCCCGACGGGCATGAGGAGCGCAGCGCCCTCGCGCGGCGGACGCTGGAGGCCATCGAGTCGGTTCCCATCGTCGACGACGTCGATCACGTCACGCGGCTGGCCATGCGCGAGCGGCTGGGGCTGGAGGTCGAGCTGTTCGAGGCCGGCGAGCATCTGGCAGACCTGAACGTGGTGGCGTCGCCGCTGCAATCGATCCGCGACGTGTTCGAGCTGATGCCCACGTCCACCGTCGAGCAGTGGGAGGTGATCGCGGCGCGGATGAGCGGCGTGAGCACCGCCGTCGACGGCTACATCGCCAGCCTCGACAAGGCCTTCCGCGACGGCCCGGCGCCGGCCCTGCGGCAAGTGGAGCTGGGGGTCGCGGAGGCGGCCGAGATGGCCGGCGACGACTCCTTCTGGCAGAGCTTCGTCGATTCGGCGGCCACCGACGCCGGGCCGCTCCCCCCGGCGCTCTTCGCGGATCTGGAGACGGGAGCGGGGTGCGCCCGAGCGGCCTACGCACGGCTGTCCAAAGCGCTGCGGGCGCACGCGGCCGACGCCCCCGCCGACGATGCCGTCGGGCGCGAGCGCTACCAGCTTCATTCGCGACGTTTCCTCGGCGACACGATCGATCTCGACGAGACCTACGAGTGGGCGCTGGACGACCTGGCCCGCATCGTCGACGAGCAGCAGGCCCTGGCCGTCGAGCTGTTCGGGCCGGGCACCAGCATCGAGCAGGCCATGGAGCTGCTCGACGAAGACCCCTCCCGCCAGATCAGGGGCACCGAGGCGCTCCGGGAATGGATCCAGGCGACGGCCGATGAGGCCATCGAGGCGATCACCGATGTGATCGACATCGTGCAGCCGGCGCGCCGCCTGGACTGCATCGTCGTCCCCACCCCTTCGGGGGGCGTGTACTACAGCGGGCCGAACGACGACTTCTCGCGGCCGGGCCAGATCTGGTGGTCGGTGCCGCCGGATGTCGACGCCTTCGGCACCTGGCGGATGCGCACCACGATCTACCACGAGGGGGTGCCCGGCCACCATCTTCAGCTCAGCGGCACCGTCGCGCAGTTGGAGGTGCTGAACCGGTGGCGTCGCCTCACCTGCTGGGTGAGCGGCCACGGCGAGGGCTGGGCGCTGTATGCCGAATGCCTGATGCGGGAGCTCGGTTTCCTCGACGACCCCGGAGACCGGATGGGTCTCCTCGACAGCCAGCGGCTGCGCGCCGCGCGCGTGGTGCTGGACATCGGCTTCCACTTGGGAAAGCCGCACCCCATCGAGGGTCGCTGGGACCCGGCCCGCGCGTGGGACTTCCTCACCGCCAACTCGACGCTGCCTGCGAGCCTCCGCCAGTTCGAGTTCGACCGGTACCTCGGCTGGCCCGGCGAGGCCCCGTCGTACAAGGTCGGCCAGCGGATCTGGGAGGGTCTCCGCGCCGACGCCGAGGCCCGCGACGGCGACTCCTTCGACCTTCGCGCCTTCCACAGCCGCGCCCTCAGCCTCGGCTCGATCCCCCTCAGCGTCCTCCGCGAAGCCCTGCTCCAGCCCGCGCACGCTCGTTGAGGAGCTCTACCCAGGTCCCTGTACTTCGAGACGCTCGTACCTCGCTCCTCAGCACCCGGGATGCCCGC